>NZ_JBHYIO010000048.1:0-36373 GCF_042740095.1 Nonomuraea sp. NPDC059023
GCATCAACGTCCTGCACGCCATCTTGCGCACCCGCAAGCCCTACGACCCCGGCCACCAGATCCGCACCGCAGCTTGACAGAAGCATTAGGCAGCCTCCTCCCCGCCCCGCATCGGGACGCCGCCGTTCAGATCGCCGGGGCGGTAGCCGTACCGGCGCATGAGGGGTTTGGTCAGGGCGGCGACCAGGTGGCGGGGCCAGCCGGTGTTCCACGAGTCGTCCCGGATCAGCCTGACCGGGCCGATGGTGAACCGCATGGGGTTGCCCGACGCCGTGTGGGCCGGGCCCAGGGTCGCGAGCGAGCCGTCCAGGTGCGGGAAGGCAGGGTCGAGACCGAGGCGGGCGGCGAGGCCGGTGAGGGTCGCGCGCGGGTCGGCGAGCAGATCTTCGTATCGGACCCGGGTGACCGGCACACCGCGCCGCGACAGCAGGTCGAGCGCGAGGTTCTGGGCGGTCCAGTGAAGGGAGGTGCGGATCGGGCCCCAGCGGGTCATGGGCCGCCCGTCCTCGGGACGTTCGACGCTGCGCCGCCAGGAGTGGGCCACCGCCCGAGGGTCGCGCACCACATGGACGACGTGCACGTCCACGCCCCCGGCGGCCAGGCACCACGCCAGCGAGGCGTGCTTGCTGGAGTCGATCACCAGACGAGACCCGGCCACCGAGGCCGCGGCCGTGTAGACGCGGCGATAGGCACGCACGTACTCGTCGAGGTCGCGATGCCTCATGCGCGGAATGCGCCGGGTCCGGTCGACGCGGTCGCGCAGCCCCAGCACCCGCTCGGCCAGCACCGGCGACCATCCGCCGAACGCCCGCTCCCCCACCCGCCGCCAGAAGTCACACACCGCGAACCCCGCACCGCACCCGCACGGCTCCCCCGCGAGCACGCCTCTGGCCCACAGATGGGCCACCTCGCCCAGCGCGGTCACGCCCGGCGACTCGCCGAGCAACCGCTCCAGCAGCGTGGTGCCACTGCGGCCAAGGCCGCCCAGGAAGATCACCCCGGGGGCGGGCGAACGGTCAGTCACGGACAGGACCTAACCTCGTGAATACGGAACGTGGGAGACAGTAGCGCGGAGTAATCACGCAGTCACCGAAAGCCCAAATGATCTACCTGGCGTTCGAAGTCGCCGAGGACTCCCCCACGGTGGTTAGCTGTGCGGCGTGGGATCCGCGACATTAGTACCCCAAACACGCACGATGGAGCTTTCCGCCGATCATGCGTGGACCACCCTGCGCGAGTACGGCATGCGCCGCCTGGCCCATGACTCGTTCGTCCGGTTCCGGTACGGCGACGGCATGAGCCACTCCAGAGCCCTGGCGTTCCAGATGTGCCTGTCGATCATCCCGGGCGCCATCGCCCTGGTCGGCCTCAGCTCCGTCACCCACCAGGAACAACTCGGCCAGGTCCTCCAGCTCTCCCTCAGCCGCCTGGCGCCGGGCGAAGGGGGCGCCTCGGTCATCGACGTCCTCGGCGGCGGCTCGCGGCGCGACGCGCTGGCCCTGTGGCTGGGCCTGGCCACCTCGCTGGTCTCGCTGACGTCCACGATGGCCCAGGTCGAGCGCGGCGCCAACCGCATCTACGGCATGGAGCGCGACAGACCCTTCCCCCGCAAGTACGGCAGAGCCGTCATCCTGGCCCTGACCGCCGGCGCCCTCATGGTGACCGGCTTCGTGGCCATGGTCGGCGGCGCCGCCATCGGTGGCGCGCTGGCACAGGTGTGGGGCTGGACCTCCGGGCGGCATCTGGCGTTCGACGTGGTGCGCTGGCCGGTGGGGTTCCTGCTGGCGCTGGTGTCCACGTCGGTACTGTTCCGGGCGGCGCCCAGGCGGCGGCAGCCCGGCCACACGTGGCTGGCGTTCGGGGCGCTGGTGACGCTGGTGTTGTGGACCTCGTTCACGCTCGCCCTGGCCCTCTACACGGACAGGAGCGGCACCTTCGGCAGCACCTACGGCCCGCTGACCACGGTGATGGCGCTGCTGCTGTGGGCGTTCCTGAGCTCGATCGCGCTGTTCCTGGGGCTGGCGTTCGCGGCGCAGCTGGAGGCGGCACGGGCCGGGGAGCCCGGCCCCGCCCTGCCGGACGTGGGGCCGAGCGCCCTGGAGGAACGCGAGCCTCTGGTCGGCGCGGTGGGGGCGGCCGGCATCGCCGCCCTCCGCACCGCGTACGGCCTGCTCAGACGCCGGCGGAGATGACCATGCCGGCGCCCACCGTGGTGTTGGTGGTCTCGTCGACCAGGATGAAGCCGCCGGTCGCCCGGTTGCGCGCGTAGTCGTCCACGAACAGCGGCTGCGTCACCCGCAGCGACACCCGCCCGATCTCGTTCAGGCCGAGCCCGGTCGCGGTCTCGTCGCGATGGAGCGTGTTGACGTCGAGCCGGTAGTGCAGCTCGCGCACCATCGCCCGCGCGGTGCGGGTGGTGTGCTTGATGACCAGCTTGGAGCGGGGCGCGAGCTTGGTGGTGTCGGTCATCCAGCAGACCATCGCCTCCAGTTCCTGCGCGGCGCTCGGCTGGTTGTTGGGCCGGCAGATCATGTCGCCGCGCGAGATGTCGATCTCGTCTTCCAGGCGCAGCGTCACCGACATGGGCGGGAACGCCTCCTCGACGGGCCCGTCGTAGGTGTCGATGGAGGCGATCCTGCTGGTCAGGCCGGAGGGCAGGTGGAGCACCTCGTCGCCCGGCTTCAGGACGCCGCCGGCCACCTGGCCCGCGTAGCCGCGATAGTCGTGGAACTCGGTCTTGTGCGGCCGGATGACGTACTGGACCGGGAAGCGCACGTCGACCAGGTTCCGGTCGGAGGCGATGTGCACGTTCTCCAGGTGGTGGAGCAGCGAGCTGCCGTGGTACCAGGGCATGGTCTCCGAGCGGGACACGACGTTGTCGCCGTGGAGCGCGGAGATCGGGATGAAGGTCAGGTCGGTCACGTTGAGCTTGGAGGCGAAGGAGGTGAACTCCTCGCGGATCTCCTCGAAGCGCTCCTCCGAGTAGTCGACCAGGTCCATCTTGTTGACCGCGAGCACCAGGTGCGGCACCCGCAGCAGCGTGGTCAGGAACGCGTGGCGGCGCGACTGCTCCAGCACGCCCTTGCGGGCGTCGATGAGGATGATGGCCAGGTCTGCGGTGGAGGCGCCGGTGACCATGTTCCGGGTGTACTGGATGTGGCCCGGGGTGTCGGCGATGATGAACTTGCGCCGCGGGGTCGCGAAGTAGCGGTAGGCGACGTCGATGGTGATGCCCTGCTCGCGCTCGGCCCGCAGGCCGTCGGTGAGCAGCGACAGGTCGGTGTACTCGGTGCCGCGGTCGCGCGAGGTGCGCTCGACCGCCTCCAGCTGGTCCTCGAAGATCGCCTTGGAGTCGAAGAGCAGGCGCCCGATGAGGGTGGACTTTCCGTCGTCGACGGAGCCGGCGGTGGCGAAACGAAGAATGTCCATCTTAGAAGTAGCCCTCGCGCTTGCGGTCTTCCATTGCGGCTTCTGAGGCGCGGTCGTCGGCCCTGGTGGCGCCGCGCTCGGTGATGCGGGTGGCCGCGATCTCCTCGATGATCTCCTCGACCGTGGCGGCGGCCGACTGGACGGCGCCGGTGCAGGTCATGTCGCCGACGGTGCGGTAGCGCACGACGGCCTCGAACAGCGGCTCGTCGTCGCCGCGCGACACGACCGGCGCGTCGGGCAGCAGCATGCCGTCACGCTCGAACACCTTGCGGGTGTGGGCGTAGTAGATCGAGGGGATCTCGATGCCCTCGCGGCGGATGTAGTCCCAGATGTCGAGCTCGGTCCAGTTGGACAGCGGGAAGACCCGGATGTGCTCGCCCTTGCGAATGCGGGAGTTGTAGAGGTTCCACAGCTCGGGGCGCTGGTTCTTGGGGTCCCACTGGCCGAAGTCGTCGCGGAAGGAGAAGACGCGCTCCTTGGCCCTGGCCTTCTCCTCATCGCGGCGGGCGCCGCCGAAGACCGCGTCGAACTCGTGCTCCTCGATCGCGTCGAGCAGCGTCGTGGTCTGCAGGCGGTTGCGCGAGGCGCGCCGCCCGGTCTCCTCGGTGACCCGGCCGGCGTCGATCGACGCCTGCACGCTGGCGACGACCAGGCGGGCGCCGAGTTCGGCGGCCCTGCGGTCGCGGTACTCGATGACCTCGTCGAAGTTGTGCCCGGTGTCGACGTGCATCAGCGGGAAGGGCAGTGGCGCGGGCCAGAAGGCCTTCTCGGCGATGCGGAGCATGACGATCGAGTCTTTGCCGCCGGAGAAGAGCAAACAGGGACGCTCGAACTCGGCGGCCACTTCACGCATGATGTGAATGGCCTCGGCCTCGAGAACGTCTAGCTGCGACGTGGTGTAGTCGCGCTGGAGCATGGGGCTTCCTCCGGCGTGGTGTCAGCGGTGCAGGTCCCGAATTCCGGCGAGCAACGTTGGCGCCAGCTCAGGTAGGGAAACAAGGATATCTGGTAGTGAGGGGTCCGCCTGGTTGTAGGTCAGCTTCGAGCCGTCGATCCGGCTGGCGTGGGCGCCCGCCGCCTGGGCTACGGCGACCGGCGCGGCGGAGTCCCATTCATACTGTCCGCCTGCGTGAACGTAGGCCTCGACGTCTCCGGTGAGCACCGCGGAGATCTTCGCTCCGGCCGAGCCGATGGGCACCAGGTCGGCCCCGACGAGATAGGCAAGTCTTTGCACGAACTCCGGCGGCCTGGTACGGCTGACGGCGATCCTGAACCTGCCCTTGTCATAGGCGGGCAGCTTCGGCGGCTCACCGGTGGTGAGCGTACGCCCCTGCGCGGGCAGCGCCACCGCGCCCGCGGCCAGCGCCCCGCGCTCCCACAGCGCCACGTGGACGGCCCAGTCGGCGCGGCCCTCCTCGGCGAACTCGCGGGTGCCGTCGAGCGGGTCGACGATCCACACCCGCTCGGCGCGCTGCCTGCGCGGGTCCTCCCGCTCCTCGCGGGTGGCCTCCTCCGACAGCACGCTGTCGCTCGGCCGCAGCCGGGCCAGCGCCTCCATCAGATAGAGGTGGGCGCCCCGGTCACCGGCTTTGCGCAGCGCCGGCGCCTCGCCGAACCCTTCGCGCTCGCGGATCTCCAGCAGCCGCCGTCCCGCCTCGTCGGCGAGATCGGAGGCGAGGGCGTGGTCGTCGCGAATCGTCATCAATAAGCTCCTTGCCCGCGGGCGACGGCCGACCAAGTCTTCCACAGGATCTGGAGGTCCAGCATGAGGGACCAGTTCTCAACGTAACGCAGGTCGAGGCGGACGGATTCCTCCCACGACAGATCAGATCTGCCGCTCACCTGCCACAGCCCCGTCAGCCCCGGGCGCACCAGCAGCCGCCGCCGGACGTCGTCGCCGTAGCGCTCGACCTCCTCGGGCAGCGGCGGGCGGGGGCCGACGAGCGACATGTGCCCGCACACCACGTTGATCAGCTGGGGCAGCTCGTCGAGCGAGTGCCGCCGCATCAGCGCGCCCAGCGAGGTCACGCGCGGGTCGTTGCGCACCTTGAACAGCACCCCGTCGGCGTCGCTGACGAGGGTGAGCTTCTGGTGCTCCGCGCCCTGCCGCATGGTGCGGAACTTCACGATCGTGAACAGCGCGCCGTCGCGGCCGACGCGCGTCTGCCGGAACAGCGCGGGTCCGGAACTACTCGCCCGTACGGCCACCGCCAGCCCTGCGAGCAACGGCGACAGCGCCACCAGCAGCGAGGCGGCCACGAGCCGGTCGAAGACGTTCTTCACCAGTTGCCTCGCCCCTGCCAGCTCCGGATGCTCCACGTGCAGCAATGCCAGCCCGGCCGCCGGGCGGATGGTGGTGCGCGGCCCGGCGACCTCCATGAGGGCGGGCGCGACGACCAGTTCGGTGTGGGTGCGCTCCAGCCGCCAGGCCAGCCGCCGCAGGGCCACGCCGTCCATCTCGGGGCAGGCGAGCACGGCGACGGAGTCGGCCCCCGACTGCTCCACCACCAGCGGCGCGTCACTGAACCCGCCCGCCACCGGCACCCCCGCCACGTCGTCGCCCGGCGCGTCCTCGGGCAGGCAGGCGGCCACCACCTCCATGCCGTGGTAGCGCTCGCGCCGGAACCGCTCGACGAGCTCGGCGATCGAGGCGCGGTGCCCGACGGCGACCACGCGGCGCATGCACTCGCCGCGCGCCCTGCGCCGGTGCAGGGCGCGGCGCAAGCAGTACCGGAAGATGAGGGTGAGCAGGGTGGTGAGGGGCAGCGCGAGCACGACGTAGCCGCGCGCGACGTCGGTCTTGGTGAGGTAGGCGACGATGGCGGTGGCGGCGGTCAGCGCGAGGCCGCAGCGCACGACGCGCTGGAACTCCTCGGGCCCGACGCCGAACATGCGCGGCTCGTAGGCGCGGTTGAGCGCGTTCGCGCAGACCCAGGCCAGCGGCAGGGCCACGCTCAGCAGCAGGTACGGCGCGGCGTAGGGGGTCAGCTCGCCGAAGCGGGCGAAGAAGGCCAGCGCCGCGCCCGCGCCCGCGCCGCCCAGATCGGCCACCAGCGCCCGCACCCGGTAGGCGCGGACCCAGCCGGGCACGCCGGGAGCGGACTGCCAGACGAGCTCAGGATGCGCACGGACGACGGCCATCAGCACCTCGCCCTTGCTCACGCCGCGCCTCCCCGTGACCGACCGTCAACGAATGGTCACCAGATAGTAGCGGCGGGCAACGTCGGCCGGATCGCGAACGGCCTTACGTGGTGATCAGCGTGGAGGGCCGGAAATATTGAGGTCTGACCGGTGGAACTCGTTCTGGGTGACTTCGAGGCCGCGTTCCATGAGCGACTCCACCACGTCCGCGGCGCGGTCGACGAGGAAGGCGAGGTCCTTGCGCTCGGCGGTGGCGAAGTCCTTGAGCACGTACGCGGCCGGGTCCATGCGGCCGGGCGGACGGCCGATGCCGAAGCGGACGCGCAGGTAGTCGCGGGTGCCGAAGACCTTGGTGATGGACTTCAGCCCGTTGTGGCCGTTGTCGCCGCCGCCCAGCTTGGCGCGCAGCGCCCCGTAGGGGACGTCCAGCTCGTCGTGCACGACGATCATCCGCTCGGGGACGACCTTGTAGAAGTCGGCGAGGAGTTTGGCGGGGCCGCCGGAGAGGTTCATGTAGGTGAGGGGCTTGGCCAGGATCGCCGGCCGCGTCTCCAGGACGGCGGAGCGGCTCTTGTGGGCCTTGAACTTGCCTCCCGCGCGGGCGGCCAGCTCGTCGAGCACCATGAATCCGGCGTTGTGCCGGTTTCCCGCGTATTCGTCGCCGGGATTGCCCAGCCCGACGATCAGCCAGCGGTCCAATGCGACTCCTTGTTCAGGTGGCGGCCTGCCGTAACTCTACGAGAACACCACGACGGGGCAGCCGGATGATCCCGGCCGCCCCGTGCGGTGAACGTGGGTGTTACTCGGCGCTCTCGCCCTCGGCGGCCTCGGTGGCGACGGCGGTCTCGCCCTCGGCGGCCTCGTCCTCGTCGGCGGCCTCGGTCGGCTTGGCGATGACCTGGAGGACGACGGTCTCCGGGTCGGCGGCCAGCGAGGAGCCCTGCGGCACGGCCAGGTCGGCGGCGGTGACGACGCGGCCGACCGCGAAGCCCTCGACGTCGACCTCGATGCCGGTGGGGATGTGGGTGGCCTCGGCCTCGACGCCGATGCTCATGAGCTGCTGGTCGAGGATGCCCTCGGAGTCGACGTCACCGACGGTGGTGACGGGGATCTCGACGGTGACCTTCTCGCCGCGCTTGACCAGGAGCAGGTCGAGGTGCTCCACGAAGCCCTTGATCGGGTCGCGCTGGACGCCCTTGGGCAGCGCCAGCTCGTCGACGCCCTCGCCCTTGAGGTGGATCAGGACGTTGGCGGTGCGCAGGGCGAGCAGGACCTCGTGACCGGGCAGCGTGAGATGCTTGGGGTCGATGCCGTGACCGTAGAGGACGGCGGGCACCTTGTCGGCGCGGCGGATCTTGCGGGCGGCGCCCTTGCCGAACTCGGTGCGAGCCTCAGCGGCGATACGTACTTCAGACACGACATCTCCTAGGGATGCACGTTGGCGGAGTTTCTCTGCGCTCCCCCTGACCCGCCCTAGCGGGAGGCGTTACGAGCGCGACCTTCACAGCCTACCCGCATCCGTGCCCCGCATCAGCCGCCTGCCGCCGCGCCAGACGCCGAGGATGTCGAGGGTGCGGTCGATGTCGGCCGTCGGGTCGCCGTCGACCAGGAGCAGGTCGGCGCGGAGTCCCGGCGCGATCCTGCCCCGGTCGGCGAGGCCGAAATGGCGGGCGGGCGCCGCGGTGGCGGCGGTCAGGGCCTGGCCCGGGGTCATCCCGGCGGCCACGAGCCGGCGTAGTTCGTCGTGGAGTGTGGCTCCGTGGGCGGTTCCGACGTTGGAGGCGTCCGAGCCCGCCAGCACGGTGACGCCGGCGTCGAGGAGTTCCGCCAGGGTGCGCGTGGCCACGGTGACGTCGTGCCGCGCGCCCTCGCCGAGCGGCACGGGCCCCATGGTGAGCATCCGCCGCGCCCCTTCGCCCAGGTGGGGCGCGACGCGGGGGTCCGCGGCGAGCTGCCCGCCGCGCGGCTCGCCGAACAGCTCTCCCAGTACGGCCAGCGTAGGGACGACCACGGTCCCCCGGTCGGCCAGTTCGTGGGCGAGTTCGGGGTCCGGCGCGTCCACGAACAGGTGCCCGAGCACGTCGGCCCCGGCTTCGGCGGCCAGCCGGGCGGAGCCGGCGTTCAGCGCGTGGACGACGGCCAGGACGCCGTGGTCGTGCGCGGCGGCGACAAGCGCGCGCAGGGTCTCGCCGGTGAGCGCCGGGGTCGGCATGCCCGCGGTCGAGCCGTCGTCGAGCATGATCTTGAGGTAGTCGGAACCCTCGGCGATCCTGTCCGCGACGAAGGCGGCCGCCTGATCGGGGCCGGTGAGCGTCGGGAAGGGCGGCAGGAGTCCCATCTCGACGAGGTACCAGCCGTAGCCGCCGGGGACCGTGGCCGCGGTGCCCGCGCTGCGCAGGTCCGCCCCGTCGCGGGCGCCGCGGAGCTTCGCGATCTCGACGGGGTCGGCCATCATGTCGAGCACGGTCGTGACCCCGAACGCCGCGGCCTGCTCCAGGTCGCCGGGGAAGACGTGGGCGTGCGCGTCGATCAGGCCGGGCAGCAGCGTCGCGCCGCGGCCCTCGACGACCGCCGCCCCCGGCGCCTCGGCCGGCCCGATCGCGGCGATCAGGCCCTCGTCGATCGTGACGTGCGTGGACGGGAGGAGCCTCTCCCCGTCGAACACCTTGACGTCGCGGAACTGCAGCATCGCATCTCCTTTACATACATGTCAGCACGTATCATTAGAGCGAGCATACATGCCGACACGTATGAGAATCTGGGCGTCATGCGCAGAACCGCCGAGGAGGCCGCGGAAACCCGCCGATCCCTGCTGGTCGCGGCCCTGGCGGAGTTCGCGGAACGCGGCTTCGCGACGGCGACCCTGAACAGCATCGCCGCACGGGCGGGACTCACCCGCGGCGCCCTCTACCACCACTTCACCGACAAGGCCACGCTCTGCCTGGCGGCGATCAACGAGCTGTGGGCCGAGGCGGCGACGCCCGTCTGGAGCAGGCTCGACGGCCCGGAACCGCCCGTCGAGCGGGTCGGCGGCTTCCTCGTGGCGTTCTTCACCGCGCTGGAGGAGGACACGACGTTCCGCCAGGTCTACGCGCTGTCCATGCGCAGCGCCGAGGGCGTGCCCGAGCTGGAGAAGGGCCTGCACGACAAGCAGGTCGTCATGGAGGGCTGGCGGCGGCAACTGTCCGGACTGCTGAGCACCTCCGAACTGCGGCCCGGCGTCAGCCCGGACACCGCGGCGCTCGCGATCATCGCCGCGGCCAACGGCACCGCGGCCACCTGGCTGGCCTGCCCCACGTTGTTCTCGCCCGCGAGGGAGGCGAGGGCGCTCACCGACGCGATCGTGCGCGGCATTAGCAACTGAGGTTGACTAAGACGAAATTAGTCAACTACGGTTGCTTGTGTTCCTTCGGGGTGCGCGAGGCCGGCATCGGCGTGCCCGGAAATCCCCTTATCTGAGGACGATGAATGAAACGGGTAGCTGCTGTACTCACTGTGCTCACTGCGCTCGCGGTGGGAACCGGGACGCTGACCGGCGTCTCCCACGCCGACGACACCCTCGGCCGCTTCTACGGGCAGGAGGTCACGTGGACCGCCTGCGAAGACACCGCCCTGGACCAGGCGGGCGCCCAGTGCGCCCAGGTCGAGGTGCCCTTGGACTACTCCGCGCCGCGGGGCCGTACCCTCAAGATCGCGATCTCCAGGATCAAGGCGAGCTACACCGCGCGGCGGCGCGGGATCATGCTCTCCAACCCCGGCGGGCCGGGCGGGGCGGGGCTGCACTTCATGCTGTACGTACGCGGCGGCCTGACCCCCGAAGTCGCCTCACGCTACGACCTGATCGGCATGGACCCGCGGGGCGTCGGGCGCAGCGCGGCGATCGACTGCGACTGGCCCGTCGGGCACATGCTCTGGTCGGCCGGGCTCACCAGGCGGGACTTCCGCGACGCCGTACGGACCCAGGAAGATCTCGCGCGGCGGTGCGAGCAGAAGGAGGGCGACCGGATCGCCCACATCACCACCCGCAACTCCGCGCGCGACATGGACGTCATCCGCGGCGCCCTCGGCGAACCCAAGACCTCCTACCTGGGCTTCTCCTACGGCACCTACCTCGGCGCGGTCTACACGCAGATGTTCCCGCGGCGTACCGACCGGATCGTGCTGGACAGCGCGGTCGATCCCGCCTCCTACATGGCCGCGTCGATCAGGAAGCAGGGGCCGGTCAACGAGGCCGCGCTCGACGACTGGGCCGCCTGGACCGCGGCCCGCGACGCCGACTACGGCCTCGGCACGACCGGCGCGCAGGTACGGGCCCGGGTCGAGAGCCTGGTCGGGCAGGCGGCCAGGTCACCCATCCGGATCGGCACGCACCTGCTGGACGAGCGGTTCCTGCCAATGACGCTGTTCACGCTGCTGCAGGACGCCCGCTACAACGCCCACCTGGCGGCGCGGGTCCGGCAGATCGCCGACGCGGCCGAGGGCAAGCCCGTCCAGCCGGCCGCCGACTTCGACCAAGAACTGCGCCTGCACCTGAACGGCGAGCCGCAGGACCTCTCCAGCCAGGGGGCGGTGATCTGCGGCGACACAGCCGTGCCGCGGAATCCGGAGCGGTACTGGCGCGGCATCCAGCGCAGCCGGGCCACGCAGCCGGTGTTCGGGGCCTACGCGAACAACATCACGGCATGCGCGTTCTGGCGGGCGCCGCTGGAGCCGCGGACCGTGGTGCGCAACGACGTGCCCGCGCTGATCGTGCAGGCCACGCAGGACACCAGGACCGTCTACCAGGAAGGAGTGGCGCTGCGGCGGGCCATGTCGGGCTCACGGCTGGTCACGCTGCAGGACGTGCGCATGCACGGAATCCTGGGCCGGCTGCGGAACGCCTGCGTGGAGGAGGCGGTCAACACCTACTTCCGCGACGGCGTCCTGCCCGCAGCCGACCTCACCTGCCGTGCCTAGGAGTCGCCCTCGAACAGGCTCGTGACGCTGCCGTCGCTGAAGACCTCGGTGATCGCGCGGGCGATCAGCGGGGCGATGGACAGCACGGTCAGCTTGTCGAAGAGCTGGTGCTCGCGCAGCGGCAGCGTGTTGGTCACGATGACCTCGGAGATGCGCGAATTCTTCAGCCGGTCGACGGCCGGGTCGGAGAAGACGGCGTGGGTGGCCGCCACGATCACGTCGGTGGCCCCCTGCTCGTAGAGGGCGTCGGCGGCCTTGCAGATGGTGCCGGCCGTGTCGATCATGTCGTCGATCAGCACACAGGTACGGCCGCGCACCTTGCCGACCACCTCGTTGACCTTCACCTGGTTGGCCACGTCGAGGTCGCGGCGCTTGTGGATGAAGGCCATCGGGGTGCCGAGCGTGTCCGCCCAGCGCTCCGACAGCCGCACGCGGCCGGTGTCGGGCGAGACGATCGTGGTGTTCTCCAGGTCGAGCTTGTCCTTGAGGTAGCGCTCAAGGACGGGCATGGCGAACAGGTGGTCCACCGGGCCGTCGAAGAAGCCCTGGATCTGCGAGGTGTGCAGGTCGATCGACATCAGCCGGTCGGCGCCCGCGGTCTTGAACATGTCGGCCATCAGGCGGGCGGTGATCGGCTCGCGGCCGCGGCCCTTCTTGTCCTGACGGGCGTAGCCGAAGAACGGCATGACCACGGTGATGCGCTTGGCGGAGGCCCGCTTCAGCGCGTCGACCATGATGAGCTGTTCCATGATCCACTTGTTGATGGGCGCGGTGTGGCTCTGGATGACGAAGGCGTCGCAGCCGCGTACCGACTCCAGGTAGCGGGCGTAGATCTCGCCGTTGGCGAAGTCGTGGAGCTTGGTCGGGGTGAGCGACACGCCGACGTTGTTGGCCACTTCCTCCGCCAGCTCGGGGTAGGCCCGGCCGGAGAAGAGCATCAGCTCTTTCTCACCTGGCTGCTTGATGCTGGTCACGTGCCACTCTCCCGCTGCTCTTGCTCGGCCAGCGCCCTTTCGGCGGCCGCGGCCGATTTCGTGCCCGCGCGCCTGCGCAAGACCCATTTCTCGATGTTGCGCTGCCGCGCTCTCGCCACCCCGATCGCTCCGGGTGGCACGTCGCCGTCGATGACGGACCCGGCAGCCGTGTAGGCGCCGTCTCCGACCGTCACCGGGGCGACGAGCATGCTGTCGCACCCCACGAACGCGCCGTCGCGCACGGTGGTGCGATGTTTGTTCACGCCGTCGTAGTTGACGAAGATCACCGCGGCGCCGATGTTCACGTCGTCGCCTATCGTGGCGTCGCCCGCGTACGACAGGTGCGGCACCTTGGAACGCTCGCCGACCTGGGTGTTCTTCATCTCCACGAACGTCCCGGCCTTGGACTTGCGGCCGAGGACGGTACCGGGGCGCAGGTAGGCGTACGGGCCGACGCTGGCGTCGGGGCCGATCTCGGCGTTGTCGCAGACCGCGTTGCGCACGACGGCGCCGGGGCCGACGGTGGTGTCGGTGAGCGTGGTGGCCGGGCCGATCTCGGCGCCCTCCCCCACCACGGTCTCGCCGTGGAGCTGGGTGCCGGGGTGGATCACGGCGTCGGGCGCCAGCCGTACCTGGACGTCGACCCAGGTGGAGGCCGGGTCGACGACGGTGACGCCGCCGCGCATGTGGGACTCGAGCACGCGCTGGTTGAGCACCTTGCGCACGAACGCCAGCTGCACGCGGTCGTTGACGCCCTCGACCTCGGCGTAGTCGGCGGCCACGTGCGCGCCGACGCGGTGACCGTCCTCGCGCAGGATCGACAGCACGTCGGTGAGGTACTCCTCGCCCTGCGCGTTGTCCGTCGACACCCGCTTGACCGCGTCGGCCAGCAGGAGGCCGTCGAAGGCGTAGATGCCGGAGTTCATCTCGTCGATGGCGCGCTGGTCGTCGGTGGCGTCCTTGTGCTCGACGATCTGCAGCACGGCGCCGGACTCGTCGCGGACGATCCGCCCGTACCCGGTCGGGTCGGGCACCCGCGCGGTCAGCACGGTGACGGCGTTGCCGTCGTCGGCGTGCTTGGCGAGCAGCGCGGCGAGCGTCTCGGCGCGCAGCAGCGGCACGTCGCCGTACGTGACCAGGACCGTGCCATTGATCGTCCCCGTCTCCTCCAGCACCGTGCGGACGGCGTGGCCGGTCCCGCGCTGCTCGCGCTGCACGACGGCGCGCGCGTCAGGGCTGGTCTCGGCGAGATGGGCGCCGACGCGCTCGCGCGCATGGCCGATGACGACGATCAGCCGCTCGGGTTTCAGGTCGCGGGCGGCCGCGAGCATGTGGTCGACCAAAGCACGGCCGCACACCTCGTGGAGGACTTTCGGGGTCTGGCTCTTCATCCGGGTGCCCTCGCCTGCGGCGAGGACGATGACGGCTGCCGGGCGCGGCACACTCACGGACTGAGGCTCCCTGTGGCTGGACGGATCAGGGTTGTTGGTACGGCTACCGCACCGCTACCCTCCCGACACGCTGAGGATACCTGCCTGACCGCAACAGCGGACTCAGCCCCCTGCTGACATGCTTTCGAACTGCTGTTATGGCTCCCGGGAGAGGATTCGAACCCCTACAAAGAACACCAAAAATTCTCGTCCTGCCTGGTTAGACGACCCGGGATCGGTTCAGCCGGTGTACAGCTTACCGATCGAGAGTGGGTCTTGCCGACACCATTACCCCCAGAGCCCATCCTTCGATCTTCTTGTAGGTCTCCAGACCTCGACGGACGTCAACGCGAAGGCATCCTCGATAGTCCTCGCCGTTGTTCCTGCGGACCGTCGCCGGGTTGTGACGCTTCAGCGTGGTCTTCCGGAACTGACTCCTGTCGGCCCCCGTCACCTCCAGCCAGTAGCGTTCGGCGGCCTCGATATCGGCGGTCTCGTGAATGTGCACCCGGAAGTAGAGTCTCTCCAGAGGCACCCCCGCGACCTGCAGAAAGCGGATGAAGAGCAGCACCAGCCCCGGATCGCTGTTGATGAAGGTCACGTGGTTGTCCGCGCGATGCGGCTTGTTCTTCGCCCCCTCACACCAGTAGGCGATCGCCCCTGCGATCAGGATCTCGCGATCAGACAGTACGCCGATCTCGTCTTGCGCCCTCTGACGGACATCCTCGCGCTCGGCCCTGCGCCGGGCACCCTCCTCCGCCCAGTAGCGCCGTCGGCCCTCGTCGTTGCGCCTGCGGGACTCCGCATAGCTCAACCGCCCCTCCCGCGGCAGGTCGCGTACCCACAGCGAGACAGAGGACTTCGACACCCCAAGCTCAGCGGCGATCTCCGGATACGTCCGCCCTTGAGCGCGCAGCTCACGTGCCCTCTCGTGCAGATCGTCCTTGGCGTTGCCGCGCAGCGCCGACTCCTTCGGGACGGTGCCCCGAAGGACCTTGGTCAGCTGGTAGTTGCTGGTCAGCCCCAGGATGTCCTTGATCTGCATCCTGGACTTGCCCTCGGCCCGCAACTGGATGGCCCGAGCACGGATCTGATCCCAGTCTCGTTTCATCAGCACGGCAAAATAGTATCCGATCAGATACATACGGGCCAGGCCTCAGAGGTAAAGAGACACTCTTAGGGCTTCCTTACTTACGACAGCGTAGGTTACGTTTGCGTAGGCAGGACATTCTCCCCATACATGTCGTGAGAGGTAGCCCATGACCGTTGTTGCCGAGCGTTCCGCTCCCGGTCCCAAGCCGGACGCCGATCCGGAGCCCAGGACCAAGGTCGAGCTTCTGACCTTCGGCCTGGTGGTGGGCCTGCCGCTGGTCGCCATCGCGGCCGCGGTGCCGTTCGCGTGGGGGTGGGGGCTCGGCTGGACGGACGTGGCGATCGCCTTCGTCTTCTACATCGTCTCCGGCCTCGGCGTCACCGTCGGCCTGCACCGGTACTTCACCCACGGCTCGTTCAAGGCCAAGCGCCCGCTGAAGATCGCGCTCGGCATCGCGGGCAGCCTGTCGCTCGAGATGTCCGTGCTCGACTGGGTGGCCACCCACCGCAAGCACCACAAGTTCTCCGACAAGGAAGGCGACCCGCACTCGCCGTGGCGCTTCGGCCCCGGCTTCAAGTCGCTGACGAAGGGCCTGCTCTACGCCCACATGGGCTGGATGTTCGACGCCGAGCGGACCAACCGGGAGAAGTTCGCCCCCGACCTGGTCAAGGACGACGACGTCGTCAAGCTGCACAAGTGGTTCGGGGCCCTGGCCGTCACCTCGATCTTCCTGCCGGGCATCATCGGCGGCCTGCTCACCTGGTCCTGGCAGGGCGCGCTGACCGCGCTGTTCTGGGGCTCGCTGGTCCGCATCGGCCTGCTGCACCACGTCACGTGGTCGATCAACTCCATCTGCCACGTGTTCGGCGAGGAGGAGTTCCAGGTACGCGACAAGTCGCGCAACGTCTGGTGGCTGGCGATCCCGTCCTTCGGTGAGTCGTGGCACAACCTGCACCATTCGGACCCGACCTGCGCCCGTCACGGCGCCCTCAAGGGGCAGATCGACCTCAGCGCCGGCCTGATCCGGATCTTCGAGAAGCTGGGCTGGGTCCACGACGTACGCTGGCCGACCCCCGAGCGCCTGGCGGCGAAGCGCATTGCCTGAGGCGACCGCTGTGTCGGCGGGCACTGCAATTATGGAGAATGTGACCACCGAACCCCGATCTCGCAGACGCATGTCAGGAAGAGAACGCCGAGAGCAGCTGATCCGCATCAGCCGCACGCTCTTCGCCGAGAAGGGCTTCGACGGGACCTCTATCGAGGAGATCGCGGCCACCGCCCAGGTCTCCAAGCCGGTCGTGTACGAGCACTTCGGCGGCAAGGAGGGCGTCTACGCGGTCGTCGTGGACCGGGAGATGCAGAAGCTCCTGGGCATGATCACCTCAGCTTTGGCGGCGTCCCACTCGCTGATCAAGCTGGAGCGGGCGGCGCTGGCCCTGCTGCAGTACATCGAGGAGAGCAGCGAGGGGTTCCGCATCCTGGTGCGCGACTCCCACGCCGCCTCGGGCACGGGCACGTTCGCCAGCCTGATCAGCGAGATCGCCAGCCAGGTGGAGGACGTGCTCGCCGACGAGTTCGCCGGCCGGGGCTATGACCCGAAACTCGCGCCCATGTACGCGCAGATGCTGGTCGGCATGGTGGCACTCACCGGCCAGTGGTGGCTCGACGTGCGCAAGCCGGGGCGCGAGGAGGTCGCCGCGCACCTGGTCAACCTGGCCTGGAACGGCCTGACCGGGCTCAACCCCCAGCCGCGCATCACCGCCGCCACCCGCGAGGGCGCCGAGCTCGCGGTCACCGCGCCGCCGCGGGCCAGCGAGAAGGAGCTGCGCGAGCTGGAGAAGCAGCGTGAGCGCGAGGCCAGGGAGGCCGAGAAGCTCCGTCAGCGCGAGCTGAAGGAGGCGGAGAAGGCCAGGCTGCGCGAGCTCAAGGAGCGTGAACGGCTGCTCAAGGAAGCGGAGAAGGCACGTGAACGGGAGGACAAGCTGCGTCAGCGCGAGGCGCGGCTGGCCGAGCGGGCGGCCAAACTGGGCCAGGGCGACCAGTCGGAGTAAGCCGTTGAGACGTCGTTAACGTTCTGTTCAATCAAACAGGGCATATTGCTCATATGTCCGCGGAACCGTTGCACCCAGGAAACGACTTGCCCTTGCCCCAGGAGCGGTTCCTCAACCGTGAGGAGAGCTGGCTTCAGTTCAACCAACGGGTGCTGGAACTGGCCGAAGACGACTCACTGCCCCTTCTGGAACGGGTCCGCTTCCTCGCGATCTTCGCGAGCAACCTGGATGAGTTCTTCCGGGTACGCGTGGCGGGTCTCAAGCGGCGCATGGCCACCGGCCTGCTGCTGCGGACCAAGAGCGGGCTGAAACCCCGCGAAGAACTGGCCCGGATCGCCACGATCGCCGGCGACCTGGCCAAACGGCACGCGGCGGGCTTCCACGAGCGGATCAGCCCGCAGCTCGCCGGCGAGGGCATCGAGATCGTCCGCTGGGACGACCTGGGCCGCGAGGAACGCACCGAGCTGCGCAAGCTGTTCCGCGAGCGCATCCGCCCCGTGCTCACGCCGCTGGCGGTGGACCCCGCTCACCCTTTTCCCTATATTTCCGGCCTGAGCCTCAACCTTGCCGTCGTGGTGCGGAATCCGACCAACGGTCACACGGTCTTCGCCCGGGTCAAGGTCCCGTCCCAGTTGCCGCGTTTCGTCACCGCGTCGAAGGATCGTTTCGTCCCGCTCGAGGATGTGATCGCCGCCCATCTCGGCCAGCTGTTCAAGGGCATGGAGATCGTCCAGCACCACGTCTTCCGCGTCACCCGCAACGAGGACCTCGACGTCGACGAGGACGTCACCGAGAACCTCATGCAGGCGCTGGAGAAGGAGCTGCTCAAGCGCCGTTTCGGCCCGCCGGTCCGGCTGGAGGTCGAGGACACGATCACCGCCGAGGTGCTCGACCTGCTCGTCGAGGAACTGGGCGTCGCGCCGCACGAGATCTACCGGGTCGCCGGGCCGCTCGACCTGACCGGCCTGCACGCCATCGCCGACCTGGATCGGGGCGAGCTCAGCTACCGGCCGTTCGTGCCGGCGGAAGCCGTACACGCCGAGGACGATGTCTTCTCCGTGCTGCGCGAGCGTGACGTGCTCCTGCACCACCCCTACGACTCCTTCGCCACCAGCGTGCAGCGCTTCATCGAGGAGGCGGCGGCCGACCCGCGCGTACTGGCGATCAAGCAGACCCTCTACCGCACCAGCGGCGACTCCCCGATCGTGGACGCGCTCATCGACGCCGCCGAGGCCGGCAAGCAGGTCGTCGTGGTCGTGGAGATCAAGGCCCGCTTCGATGAGCACGCCAACATCTCCTGGGCCCGCAAGCTGGAGCGCGCGGGCTGCCACGTGGTCTACGGCGTCGTGGGCCTGAAGACCCACTGCAAACTCGCCCTCGTCGTACGGCAGGAGCCGTCCGGAGAGCTGCGCCGCTACTGCCACATCGGAACCGGCAACTACAACCCCAAGACGGCCCGGCACTACGAGGACTTCGGCCTGCTGACCTCGGACCCGCTGGTCGGCGAGGACGTCACCGACCTGTTCATCCACCTGACCGGCTACTCCAACCACTCCGCCTACCGCCGCCTGCTGGTCGCCCCCCACTCGCTGCGCGGCGGCCTGCTGGCCAGGATCGAGCGGGAGATCGCCCACCAGCAGGCCGGGCGCCCCGCCAGAATCCGGATCAAGACGAACTCGCTGGTCGACGAGCCCCTGATCGACGCCCTCTACCGGGCCTCGCGCGCGGGCGTGCCGGTGGACCTGTGGGTACGCGGCATCTGCATCCTGCGTCCGGGTATCCCCGACCTGTCGGAGAACATCCGCGTACGCTCCATCCTCGGCCGGTTCCTGGAGCACTCGCGGGTCTACGAGTTCGGGCTCGGCCGCCGTCCCGAGGTGTGGGTGGGCAGCGCCGACCTCATGCGCCGCAACCTGGACCGCCGGGTCGAGGCCCTGGTCAAGGTGACCGGGCAGCAGCACAAGGCGTACCTCATCGAGCTGATGGACCTGGCCATGGCCGACACCACCAACGCGTGGCTGCTGAAGGCCGACGGCACCTGGGTCCGGCACCAGGGCGAAGACCTGCAGACCCACCTCATCGGCACCCGCCGCTGGAGAACCGTTGATGACTGAGATCTTCCGGGCCGCCGGCGCCGTCGTGTGGCGAGGCGACGCGGAGAACCCCGAAGTGGCGCTGATCCACCGCGAACGTTACAACGACTGGACCTTCCCCAAGGGCAAGCTGAAGACCGGCGAGCACGTGATCGCCGCCGCGGTCCGCGAGGTGCGCGAGGAGACGGGCATCACCGCGCACCTGGGCCGCGCCCTGCCGCCGATCCACTACCTGTTCAAGGGCCGGCTGAAACGTGTCGACTACTGGGCCGCCCAGGTGGCCGACGACGTGCCGTTCGTACCGAATGACGAGGTCGACGCCCTGGAGTGGATGCCGATCGCCGAGGCCCGCACCCGCCTCACCTACTCCTGGGACGGCGGCCTCCTGCACGCGCTGACCGCCGTGCCGCTGCGCACCGTCCCCCTTGTCCTGGTACGGCATGGCGCCGCCGGTTCCCGGCAGAGCTGGAAGGGCGACGACGACCTGCGCCCGCTGGAGGCCGAGGGCTACGTCCAGGCGGTCACGCTCGCCCAGGTGCTGCCCGCCTACCGCCCCGAGGTGCTGCTCAGCTCGCCGAGCCTGCGCTGCGTGCAGACCATGGAGGCGTTCTCCACCGCCGTCACGACCGATCCGCTGCTCAGCGAGCGGCACCAGGACGCCGACAAGACGCCTGCGCTGGTGAACGGCATCACCGTGCCCTCCGCCGCCTGCAGCCACGGGAAGGTGCTGCCGCACCTGATCTCCGCGCTCAGCGGCGTCGACGTCCACCTGCGCAAGGGCGCCTTCGCCGTCCTGCACCGGGCCGGCACCAGGACGGTCAGCGTCGAACGCTATTCCACGTGACGGGCAGCTTCGCGAAGCCCTGGGTCAGCCGGCCGGTGTTCACCTCCAGCTCCCGCAGCGGGACGGCGAGCCGCAGGCCCTCGAAGCGCTGGAAGAGGCGGCTGAAGACCGCCTCCAGCTCGACCCTGGCCAGGGTGGCGCCGAGGCAGAAGCGCGGGCCGTACCCGAAGCCGAGGTGCGGGTCGCCGGGTTCGCGGTGCAGGTCGAAGACGTCGGGGTCGGAGAAGACCCGTTCGTCGCGGTTGGCGGCGTCGGTGGAGATCAGCACCGCTTCGCCCTTGCGGATGGTCAGCCCGCCGTACTCGACGTCCTCGCGGGCCCAGCGGGGGATGCCGTGCAGGCTGGGCACGGCCATGCGCAGGATCTCCTCGACCGCCGCGGCCGCCAGCGACGGGTCCGCCTCCAGCTCGGCGAGCTGGTCGGGCCGCTCCAGCAGGAGCAGCACGCCGTAGTCGATGCGGCCGACGGTCGTCTCGTGGCCGGCGAACAGCAGGCCGCCGGCGAGCCGGGCGACCGTACCGTCGTCGTCGATGACACCGGCGAGGTCGGTCAGCACGTCCTCGCCCGGCTCGCGGCGCTTGCGCTCGATCAGCCCGGCCATGTACGCGCCCATCTCGGCGCGGGCCGCCTCGCCCTTGACCGCGTCGTCGATGTCGCCCATGCGGATGGAGACCTCGCCGAAGTAGTCCCTGTCCTCGAACGGCACGCCGAGCAACTGGCAGATCACCAGCACCGGCAGCGGGAAGGACAGCTCGGCGTGCAGGTCGGCGGGCGGGGTCAGGCCGGCCAGGTGGTCCAGGCGCTCGTCGACCAGCGTTCCGACATGATCGGCCAGCGCCTTCATCCGGCGGGCGGAGAACGACGGCTGGAACAACCGCCGCATCCGCTCGTGGTCGGCCTTCTCGGTGGCGTGGTCGCCAGTCGGGCCGCCCAGCAGCGCCGAGCCGGAGATGCGCGGGGCCTTCTCCGGCTCGGGATGCGAGCGGCCGAGAAGCGGCTCGGCGAACAGTTTGCGGGCGTCCTCGTAGCCGCTGACCAGCCAGACCTCGTCGCCGGTCCGGGTACGGACCTTGGCTATGCCCTGCTGTAGTCGTAGCTCGCGGTAAGCGGCCGGAACGTCCAGAGGTGTGGTGCGCTCGAATGGGATGACGGGGAGCTCACTCATAGGATCTTTCTAACAGCCTCCACCGTCTTCTCCCAGACTGCCGGGAACTCGGCGTGTGCCCGCTCGGCGGTGCTCTTCTCCATGCCGATCAGCAGACCGTAGGTGAAGGTGTCCTCGCCCGCCTGGCGCGCGCTCTCGGCTTCCTTGGCGAGCGTCTCCTGCGCGACCACGCCGTCCTGATAGAGCCCGAGAATCTCCTGTACGGCTTCCGCGTGCTTGGCCAGCTTCTTCATCCCGAGCGCCTCGGCCGTGTAGCGGGCGCGCTTGGCCGCCTTGCGCACGTCGTGCATGGCGATCTCGCGGCGTTCCTCGTCCTCGATGGCCTGCGCGTGGTCGTAGGCGTCGGTGACCCGCTTCCAGTTCTTGGCCGCGACCCCCTGGAGCGTCGCCTCGGCCGGCTTGCCCGCGGGCTTGGCCAGCTCGGGCTCGGCCACGAGCGCGTCGAGGCCGTCGAGCAGCGTGTAGTAGCGGTCGCCGCTCAGCGCCTCCCTGATCCGGTTGTAGGAGTCCTGCTCGCGCTTGAGCAGGTCCTCGCCCAGGCGTACCTGGATGGGGCCGTGGACCAGCTCGGGGGCCAGCGACCCCAGGAGGCCGGCGAACCTGGCCCTGGTCACCTCCAGGTCGCGGGCCTCGCCGAGGACCGTTCCCAGCCAGCGCAGCTCGTCCTGGAGGTGCTCGGTATCGGTGACGATGCTCTTGAACGCCTTCAGCGCGCTGCGCATGCGCCGTGCCGCCACGCGGGCCTGGTGAACGGCGTCGTCCTCGGCCCGCCGTACCCTCGGATCCTGCGACAGCAGCGCGCTGACCTGGCTGTCCAGGTAGTCCATGACGACCTCGCCCGCGGAGCCCGCCTTGGCGGGCCCGCCCGGACGGGGCGGCCGGTCGAGCAGCCGCGCGAGCTTGCTGGACGACTCGGCCGGCGTGGCGCCCGCCTTCATGAGACGTTTGCCCACCTTGGCGAGCACGGCCTGGTCGCCTTCGAGCAGTTCCGCCTCGACCTCGCGCCAGCGCTCCACACGCTGCTCGTCGCCGAACACGGTGCCCTTGACCCGGTCGTCGGCGATCTCCACCAGCGGGGTGCCGTCAACGGAGACGACCGTGACGTTCCTGCGGGTGTCCAGCTCGGCGACGGGCACGAGCTCCTCGCCCCGGGTGAAGGCGCGCACGAGGTTCTCCAGCGGCGCCGGGACGACCTTGGTGCTGCGCGTCAGCGGGTGGGTGATCTCCTGGCGCGCTCCCTTGGCCTTGGGGAGTTTCAGATGCCAGCCGGGATCGGAGCCGCCTCGCCTGCGCCGCAACGTGATCCCGCGAGCCGCCAGCCGCAGGTCGGGAGTGTCGTAATAGAGCGCGACGAGCTGATAGCTCTTCGGCCCGTCCACGTCACCGATCTTGCTCAGGTCCGGGATGGCGTAATCGTCGGCGACGTCGAACTTGTCTTCGATCTCGATGCCCACAGCACCTCGCAAGTGTCCGATTTCGGAACATCATGCCACTGGAAGGTTAACTTCACACGACCTGCAGGAGCTCGATTCTGTTCCCCACGGGGTCGGTGACGTAGACGCGGCGATATCCGGGGAAGAGCAGGTCCACCTCGCCTTCGGGCAGTACGTCCACCAGGAACGCGGGATGGGCCTTCCTGGCCGGGCGGAAGTCCTCCTCGATGCCGAGGTGCACCTCCACGCCGTCGCCCCGGAACCAGGCGCCGCCGCGCTTGGCCAGCTCCGGCGGCTTCGGCACCTCGGTGAGGCCGAGGAAGCCGGAATAGAACTCCCTGAGCTGCGGCTCGCTGCCCTTCGGCGCCGCGAGCTGGACATGGTGCATGGCGATGAGCTTCACGCGTGCGCCACCTCTTTGCCGGCCACTACGAAGATGCGTCGGAAGGGGAAGGCGGTGCCGTACTCCTTGCGAGGATATGCCGCATCGAAGAGCTTTTTGAGGTCCCGTTTGAAGGACGTCTGCTCGCCGGGGTCGAGCCGGTCGAGGACGGGGCGCAGGGCGGTGCCGGAAACCCAGGTCAGCACGGCGTCCTCACCCTGGAGCAACTGGACGTAGGTGGTCTCCCAGGCGTCGACGCGGACGCCCATGGCGCTGAGCAGTTCCATGTACTCCACGGGCGTGGAGACCGGCGCGCCGCGGTCGAACTCGCCGAGTTTGTCACGCCAGGTGTCGCTGCGGCAGAGTTCGCGGATCAGCACGTGGCTGGGCGCGTCGAAGTTGCCCGGCACCTGGAAGGCCAGCCAGCCGCCGTCGGCGAGCGCGTCGACCCAGTGTCCGAGCAGGTCGCGGTGGGTGGGCACCCACTGGAGCACCGCGTTGGAGACCAGGACGTCCACCGGCCGGTCGGGACGCCACAGGGTGACGTCGGCCACGGTGAACCTGCCGCCGGTCTCGCGCGCCTTGGCGATCATCGCGGGTGAGGAGTCGAACCCCTCGACCGTCGCCCCCGGCCAGCGCTCGGCCAGCGCCATGGTGAGCTCGCCGGTGCCGCAACCGGCATCTACGACATACTGGGGTGCGTCGGCCTGGATTCTGGCGGTCAGCTCAAAGAACGGCCGTGACCGCTCGTCGGCGTAGCGTTCGTACGTTGACGGGTCCCAGATATCTCTCGACATAAAGATATTTGATATCGAGATATGTATCTCGATGTCAAGACAGTAGACTGCATCCATGACGGATGCGCACGAGTCCCTTGACGAGGTCGACCGGCTGGTCGCCGCCTGGCGGACCGAGCGGCCCGACCTCGACGTCGAACCCCTCCAGGTGCTCTCCCGCGTCTCCCGCCTAGCCAAGCACCTCGACCGGGCCCGCCGGGCCGCCTTTGCCGAGCACGACCTCGAACCATGGGAGTTCGACGTGCTGACGGCGTTGCGGCGAGCAGGCAAACCCTACGAACTGTCCCCCGGCGCCCTCCTCCGCGCCACGCTGGTGACCTCGGGCACGATGACCAACCGCATCGACCGCCTGGCCCAGGCCGGCCTCGTCCGCCGCCGCCCCGACCCGGAGGACCGGCGCGGCGTGCTCGTCACGTTGACGGATACGGGACTGCAGCGGGTGGACTCGGCGTTCGCCGGCTTGCTACGCCGCGAACACGACCTCCTCGCCGGCCTCGACGAGCCCAACCAACGCGCCCTCGCCGCCCTGCTCCGCACCCTCCTCGCCCCGTTCGACGCGGGTTCCTCCAACTGACGCTCTTAGCCGCTACGGCGCTCTGCGGTCGCCCTGAGGTTGTGGTGCTCTGAGGTTGCGGTGCCCTGAGGTTACGGCTGCCTTAGGGTTACGGCTAGCGCCGGGTTGCCCGCACCGCCGCCGTTGGCGCGCGACCGTCGAGCGCCGGCCGTGAAGGCTCACGGGGTTCCCGCCGCAACAACTCCGCCCTTGCCCACCCCAGGCCAACGGCGCGCTGGGCACCCGGCCCCACTGCCCGCAGGCCAACGGCGCACTGGGCACCCCGGCCCACTGCCCGCAGGCCAACAGCGCACTGGGCACCCCGGGCCGCAGTCACGCAGGCCCACTACCCGCGCCCGCCCACGCCTTTCCGGCGCCGCCGCGGCGGGACGTGGTGCGGTGGAGTCCGGCGCGCTTAACGGTGCTCAGCCCACCAGGGCGCCCCTGCTGCCTCTTGCCGGGTGCCGGGGAGGGTTGCACGGTGCTGTTGGCTGTTCGGGTCGGGCGGTACTCGCCGAGGCGGTCGGTGGTTATTCGCCGAGGCGGTCGGCGGTTTCCAGCCATTCGGCTTCGATGGTGTCCTTCTGGGTTTGGATGTCCCGAAGCTGGGCGTCCAGTGAGCCGAGCCTTTCGTAGTCGCTGGCCGCCGCTGCCATCTGTTCGTGGAGCTTTGCCTCCTGGCCGGTCAGCTTGTCCAGCTGGCGCTCCAGGCGGCTCAGTTCCTTGCGGAGTTCGCGTTCCTCCTTGGCCGACGGGCCGGAAGGGGTGGTAGCAAGCGACGGGGTGGCGGGAGCCGTACCGGATGGGGCTGGGGTGGAGGCGAGGCGGGCGGTCAGGGCGGTGCCGGCCGCGCGGCGCTCCAGGTACTCGTCCACGCCGCCGGGCAGCATCGACAGCCTGCCGTCGCCGAGCAGCGCCACGCACCGGTCGGCGACGCGCTCCAGGAAGTAGCGGTCGTGGCTGACCAGGATCAGCGTGCCGGGCCAGCCGTCGAGCAGGTCTTCGAGCTCGTTGAGCGTCTCGATGTCGAGGTCGTTGGTGGGCTCGTCGAGCAGCAGCACGTTGGGGTCGTCCATGAGCAGGCGCAGCAACTGCAGCCGCCGCCGCTCCCCTCCCGACAGCTCGCCGACGACCTTCCACTGCGCCTCGCCCTTGAAGCCGAGGCGTTCGAGCAGTTGGGAGGCGGTCCACTCGCGCTTGCCGACCTGGATGTACTTGCGGATCTCCTCGACCGTCTCCAGCACGCGGCGCGTCGGGTCCAGCTCGGTCAGTTCCTGCGACAGGTGTGCCAGGCGGACCGTCCTGCCGCGCACCACGCGGCCCGTGTCCGGCTGGACCGTGTCCGCGAGCAGCCGCAGCACCGACGACTTGCCGGAGCCGTTGACCCCGATCAGGCCGATCCGGTCACCCGGCCCGAACTGCCACGTGCACGCGTCGAGCACCATCGGCCCGCTGCCGGGGCCGCCGGCGTGGAGGGTGACGTCTTCGAGGTCGTACACGGTCTTGCCCAGCCGCGCCGTCGCGAACTTCACCAACTCCACGCTCTCCCGCGCGGGCGGCTCGTTGGCGATCAGCGCCTGCGCGGCGTCGACGCGGAACTTCGGCTTCGAGGTACGCGCGGGCGGGCCCCTCCGCAGCCAGGCGATCTCCTTGCGCATGAGGTTCTGGCGGCGTTCCTCGGCGGCTTGGGCGATGCGTGCCCGCTCGGCCTTGGCCAGGACGTACGCCGCGTAACCACCCTCATAGCGCTCGACCTTGCCGTCGACGACCTCCCACGTCCGCGTGGAGACGGCGTCGAGGAACCACCGGTCGTGCGTCACCACCACGAGCGCGCTCTTACGCGTCGCCAGGTGCCCGGCCAGCCAGGCGATCGCCTCGATGTCCAGGTGGTTCGTGGGCTCGTCGAGCATGATCAGCTCGTGTTCGTCGATGAGCAGCTTGGCCAGCGCCGTACGCCGCCGCTCCCCACCCGACAACTCCGACGCCTTGGACTCCAGGTCAAGGTCACCGATCAGGTTGGCCAGAATCTCCCGTACACCCTGGTCACCGGCCCACTCGTGCTCAGCCCGCCCACCCAGCACGGTCTCGCGCACACTCAGCCCGGGATCCAACGTGTCCTGCTGCGACAGAACACCGATCCGCAGGCCACGGTTGTGCGTGACCCGGCCGCTGTCCGGCTTGACCTCACCCGAGATCACCGCCAGCAGGGTGGTCTTGCCACCGCCGTTACGCCCGACCACCCCGATCCGCTCACCGGCCTCAACTCCCAGGGAGAGATCGCTGAGCAACGGCTTGGGGCCGTAGGCATGGGAAACAGACTCAAGATTGACCAGATTCATGGCCGTCCCAGCGTACTGGCAACCCAACGCCACCCCATCCACCCGCCAACCCACCCGCCAACCCACCCTGTCCACAGCACCACAACCTCGCACGGCGTCCGGGCTGATGGGCTGCTCGGACCTTGGCAGCCCCATCAACCTCGGAACCAGCCGCGTGAACAGAGCCGCCCCGAACGGAACGGGCCAGCCTGGACACGACCGCGCTGGGCGGGCGCGTGACGCCGCGGGTCAAGGGCGGAGTTGTTACGGCGAGTGCGACGTGAGCCCTCACGACCATCGCTCGACAGACGTCCACCGGGTACGGCGGGGCGGGTGGGGCGACGGAGCCGTAAAAGACAGGAATCCCAAACGCGTTCAGAGAACGAAATCAGAACGAGGAATCAGATGAGATGGGCACCACGCGCGGGGCCGGTGGTGGGTGCGGCGGTGTGGCAGACGGCGGAGGCGGTGAGGGAGATGGCCAGGTCGCGGGCGTGGTCGGCGTCGGCGGCCAAGAACGCGCAGGTCGGGCCGGAGCCGGAGACGATGGCGCCCAGTGCGCCGAGTTCGCGGCCGGTTTCCAGGGTGCGGGCCAGGCTGCGGCGCAGCATGAGGGCGGCGGGCTGCAGGTCGTTGGTGAGGACGGCGCCCAGGGCCTGCGCGTCGCCGGTGCGCAGGGCGGTCAGCAGGGGTTCGCTGGCCTGGGGCCATCCGACCGCCTCGCCGGTGGCCTCGCGCAGGCGGTCGCACTCGGCATACACCTTCGCCGTCGACAGGCCGCCGTCGGCGATGGCGAAGACCCAGTGGAAGGTTCCGTTCGTCTCCAGGCGGGTCAGCTGCTCGCCTCGGCCGGTGCCCACCGCCGTACCGCCGAGCAGCGAGAACGGCACGTCGCTGCCCAGGTCGGCGGCGATCTCCATCAGGTCCTCTGGCGGCAGGCCGAGTCCCCACAGCTCGTTGCACGCCACCAGCGCCCCCGCGGCGTCGGCGCTGCCTCCGGCCATCCCGCCCGCCACCGGGATCGCCTTCCTGATGACCAGTTCGACGCCGTAACTCCGGCCCGCGTGCTTGGCCAGCGCGCGGGCGGCCTGGATGGCCAGGTTGCCGTCGTCGAGCGGCACCTGGTCGGCCCACTCGCCCACGACGCCGACCTTGACCAGTTCCGACTCCTTGGCCTCGACCTCGTCGAAGATCGATACGGCGTGGAAGACGTTCACCAGGTCGTGGTAGCCGTCGTCGCGCAAGGGGCCGACGGAAAGCTGCACATTGACTTTGGCGGGCACCCGTACGGTCACCGAACTCATCGATCCGCTGCCACTTTCATCGCCTCGGGGTCAGGACCCTCGATGGTAGCGGGCTCCCGGCCGCCCCACGCCCCATCCCGAACCCGCACGTCACCCCGGCCACACCTTTCATCCGAAGATGCGGCATCGTGGGCAGATGACGTTGATTTCGGTTATTGAGGTGCCGCAGTGGCGGTCGTCGGGATCCCGTACGGCGGAGCGCCTCGTCGAAGGGGCCAGACTGCTGGCCGAGATGGTGCCCGGCGGGGACCGGGTGCGCGTCGAGGTGGCGGAGGGCTCCACCCCCGCCGAACTCGCGGTCACCGCCTCCCGGGTCCGTGCCGCGCGGGCCGGTGCCCAGGGCTTCCCTGTGACGTTGGGCGGTGACTGCGGGGTCGACCTCGAGCCGATCGCCGCGGCCGTGCGCCGGTACGGTGAACGGCTGGTGGTGCTGTGGTTCGACGCCCACGGGGACCTGAACACGCCCGATACCTCTCCTTCCGGGGCCTTTCACGGGATGGTGCTGCGGGCGCTCACCGGCGAGGGGCATCGTGAACTGCTGCCCGAGGTGAGCCTGGATCCTCGGCGGATCGTCCTCGCCGGGGCACGGGATCTGGACGCGGCCGAGGTGTCGTTCATCGAGGAGCGCGGGGTTCGTCACCTTCGTGTGGAGGATCTGGCTGGTGCGGATGCCCTTCTGGACGGGGTTGCGCGGGCCGGTGACGGGGAGGTCGCCGTCTACATTCACATCGATCTGGATGTGCTGGATCCTGGGGAGTTCGCTTCCGTGGGGTCACCGGCTCGGGGCGGGTTGCGGGCCGGGCAGTTGCTGGGGCTGGTGGAGGCCGTGGCCAGCCGGTTCGAGATCGCCGGACTCGGGATCACCGAGTACGAGCCCAGCGACCCCGACGATCAGGCCACCCTGACACCCCTGGTCGCCGCCCTGGTCAGAACCTGCACCCAGACCCCCTGACCCGACACCCCCCGACCCCGGGCCTGGGCCCATGCCCGGTGATCCAGTTCTCGCCCCAAGCCCTCCGTGCCCGGGACCACAGACCGGGGCCGCCCCCAAGCCCCGCTGACCACCGAGGCGGCCAGCAGGGGGGTGGGCCCAGCCTGGCGAGGGCCCACGGCTTGCGGGAGGAAGTGGGCCGGGGGTTGGGGGCAGGGGCACACGCTGGCGCTCGGTTGTGGAGAGGCGCCGGTGCCACGACCCAGGCTGGTGGGCGAGGGCCGTGGCTCACCGGACGAGGCCCCGGTCACCCCGAGCGAGGGCCGTGGTGCTCGGTGGGGGCTGGTGGGTGGGGTTAGCCGGGGCGGACGGCGCCTCGGTAGGTGGAGCGGTAGTACGACGACTTCAGGAACTGGGTCTTCTTGACCACGTCGCCGGTTTTGGGGGCGTGGATCATGATGCCGTTGCCCAGGTAGAGGCCCACGTGCGTGGGGTCGCCGTTGCCACCGCCGAAGAAGACCAGGTCTCCCTTGCGGAGGTCGGACAGTGCCACGCGGCGCCCCTGGCGGAACTGGGTGCCGGTGTAGTGGCCCAGGGTCACGCCCGCCTTCGACCACGCGTACAGGGTGAGGCCGCTGCAGTCGAAGCCGATGGTGTTCGCGCCTCTGCCGATGCCTCGGGTGGGGCCGGAGGGGGCGCCTCCGCCCCAGGAGAACGGGGTGCCCAGTCTTGCCAGGGCGGCTGTGGCGGCTGTTTCGCCCCTGGTGGGCCTTGGGGTCCTCTTCGTGCTGGGGGCGGGGCGTTCGGGGGCGGGGGGCTGGGTGGGTTTGACGGTGGTGATCCGTTCGAGCTTGGGGGTGCTCAACCACGGATGGGGAGGGTGGGAGCGTCCGGGCGCGGGTTTGGTGGGTGTGCCGTCTCGGCCGGTGGTGGCCGGGTGCCCGAGGCGGGCGCAGGCTTCCGCCGGGAGGGTGATCACTCGCTTCACCTCGCGGGTGCCGGGACTCCGGGAAAGGGCCACGGATTCTTGGCCGGGTGGCTGCGGGACGACCAGGTGTGCGTAGGCAGCCGGGATGGTGATGACCACCTGGCACTCGGCGGTCGGCGCGGGGACCGTGCTCAGCGTGGCCAGGAAGCCGCCGCCGAGGGTGAGCCACATCATGGTGTTCTCCTGGGCTGGATCGGATGGGAGGCCCAGGATCGTGCGGATCGGGTGGCGGATTTGGCGGCGAACGCGGTTCTGGGGATAGGGGCGCGGGGTCGCGTGAGTGGCTGTGGACAACGAAGAATCCCCGCCGTACCCCAAAAGGAACACCCCAAAGAAGCCCTATGCGGAACGCAGCGTGGGCCCGTTGATGATGAAGGCCGCCGCCCCGATAGCCACAGCGCATATGGCCTGCGTCAGGACGAACCACATCGGGAGCGCACCGGGAACGGCGTCAATGGCGATGGCGCGGGGGTGTCGGCTACGGCGCCGGTAGCCGCCGCGTGCTCGCCGTTCTCGCGTACCTCAACAAGACGTGAGGTCAGGGGGTGTTCTCGGCGATGCGGGTGAAGGCGGTGATGTCGAGCTGTTCGCCTCGGGCCGAGGGGTCGACGCCGGCCGCGCGCAGGGCGGTTTCGGCGGCGGACGGGCTGCCCGCCCACGTCGACAGGGCGGCGCGGAGGGTTTTGCGGCGCTGGGCGAACGCGGCGTCGATGACGGCGAACACCTGCTCGCGCGTGGCGGTGGTCGCGGGCGGGTCTCTGCGGACCAGGGAGACCAGGCCGGAGTCGACGTTGGGGACGGGCCAGAACACGGTACGGCCCACCGGGCCCGCCCTGCGCACGTCGGCGTACCAGGCGGCCTTGACGGACGGCACGCCGTACACCTTGGAGCCGGGCGGCGCGGCGAGGCGGTCGGCCACCTCGGACTGGACCATCACCAGCGACCTGCGCAGCGACGGCAGCGACTCCAGCAGGTGGAGCACGACGGGGACGGACACGTTGTAGGGCAGGTTCGCCACCAGCGCGGTCGGCACGTGTCCGGCCAGGTCGCCGGGGCCGATGCGCAGCGCGTCGGCGCCCACCACGGTGAGCTTTTCGGACAGGCCGCGGCCCGCGACCGTCTCCGGCAGTTGCGCGGCGAGGACCGGATCGATCTCCACCGCGACGACGTGCTCGGCCGCCGCGAGCAGCGCCAGCGTCAGGGACCCCAGCCCCGGCCCCACCTCGATCACGACGTCGTCCGGCGTGACCTCGGCCACCCGGACGATGCGGCGGACGGTGCCGCCGTCGATCACGAAGTTCTGCCCGAGTCGTTTTGTCGGCCGAAGATCGAGCTTCTCCGCCAAATTACGTATTTCTATCGGGCCTAGCAGGTCCATCATCCAACTAGTCTCCCGCACCGAAGAACCTGAGATAGCGGACGGGGGGCACCACAGGGGAGGATGGCGTGAAAGACGAAGGGACATCCCTGATGGAGCCAACGGGCGCCGCGCCGCTTCGCCCCACGGATCCCCGGGAAATCGGCCCTTACCGGCTGCTGGGACGGCTCGGCGAGGGTGGCATGGGCACGGTTTTCCTGGCACGGGCGCCAGGCGGGCGATTTGTCGCGCTCAAGGTGGTGAAGTCGGAGTTCGCGAACCAGGAGGGGTTCGCGGCCCGTTTCCACGCGGAAGTGGACAACGCCCGGCGGGTCGCCTCGTTCTGCACCGCCCAGGTTCTGGACAACGGCAACAGCGACGAAGGCCGTCCCTACATGGTCACGGAATTCATCGCGGGCACCCCTTTGTCCGAGCAGATCGCGAGATTCGGCGCGCTGGAGGCCGGACCGCTCCACGGCGTCGCCCTCGGCGTGGCCGCCGCCCTGGCCGCCATCCACGTCGCCGGGCTCGTGCACCGCGACCTGAAGCCCGCCAACGTGATCCTCAGCCTCTCCGGTCCCCGCGTGATCGACTTCGGCATCGCCCGCGCCCTCGACCGCGAGACCGGCTTCACCCTCTCCGGCGAACTCCTCGGCAGCCCCGGCTGGTGGGCCCCCGAGCAGGTACGCGGCGAACAGGTCACCCCCGCGGCCGACGTCTTCTCCTGGGGCTGCCTGGTCGCCTACTCGGGAAGCGGCCGCCACCCGTTCGGCCGCGGCGACGTGATCACGCTGGCCACCCGCGTCCTGAACGGGCCGCCGGAGATCGGCACGCTGCCCGCGCCTCTCGACGATCTGGTACGGCGGGCCACCGCCATGGACCCCGCCCAGCGCCCCACCGCCCAGGACCTCCTCCTCGCCCTGGTCAGCGGCGGCGCCCCGGCACCGGCGGCCGACCCGCCCACGCTGGCGGGCACCGAGTTGCTGCGCGACTGGCAGCCGCCGCGGAACGTCGTGGACAGCCCGGACATCACCTCCACCTTCGAGATCACCCCGACTCCGCCCCCCAGACTCCCCCTCACCGCCACCCAGGCCCCCACGACCCCGGTCCGCGCCACGGCGACACCGGAGACCCACCCCCACCAGAGCACGCCCGTGTCAGCGGGCCAGACCTTCCGTGACCTCGAACGGCCGGAGGAACTCCTCCCACCGGTCGAGTACGCGGCCGGCTTCGCCCCCGACCGCCCCAGGACCAGAGGCACCCGCTGGCTGATCGCGGCGGCGGCAGCCGTACTGGCGCTGGCGCTGACGACTGCCGTGCTGATCTGGCAGGGCTCCCGCAACAGCCCCGCGGTCCAGAACACCCCGCAAGCGGGCAAACCCACGGTCACCGACGTAGGCCGCAGATTCCAGCTCAGCAGCGCCTTCGACGGCCCGCAGCTGATCATCGCGACCGCCCCCGAGTGCGGCGTGGCCGGATACCAGGGCGCCACCCCCGCCAACGGCCAGCTCTGCCTGCTGCGCTGGACCCTGCTGAACCCCGGCGGCGAGCTCACCACGGTCGGCACCCCTGCCCTCACCCTGATCGACGACAGGAACGGCCGCCACGACCCGCTGCCGGTCTCCTCCCAGCTCCCGGCCGCGCTGACGGCGGGGGGACGCTTCGACGGGGTGTTCGTGTTCGACCTGCCGCCGGTCAGGAAGGCGGCGCGGCTGTCCGGCACGATGTTCACCGGCGGCAAGCAGATCGAGGTGCGACTGTCATGATCGTCCGGACCATCGTCACCCTCGCCCTCGCCGCCCTGGCCGTCGCCCCCGCCCAGGCGGCGACGGCGACGGCCTGCGACAACCAGAGCGACTTCGACGGCGACGGCCAGGACGACGCCGCCGTCGGCGACCCCTTCGCCAACGGCGGCAAGGGCGCGGTGCACCTGCTGTCCGGCACCAAGGTGGTCAGCCTCCCCTCGCCTCCCCTCGGTGAAGGCGACGCGTTCGGCTGGTCGGTGAAGCTGGCCAAGGTCAACGCGGACGCCTGCGCCGATCTGGTGGTGGGCGCGCCGTACGCGGATGTGCGGGGCGTGCGCGACGCGGGCGCGGTCCACATCCTGTACGGCGGAGCCGCCACGCGACCCCAGCTCCTCACCGCCCAGCAACCCCAGCAGGACGCCCATTTCGGCTGGTCCCTGGCCGCCAACGGCAACCTCCTGGCCATAGGCGCACCCCACGAGGACGAAGCCCAAACCGCCGACACCGGCTCCGTCTACATCAAGTCCGGCAGCAACCCGCTTAGACGGATAAGTCAGGAATCGTCCGAAGTCCCCGGCAACGGCGAAGTCGGCGACCAGTTCGGCTACTCGGTGGCCCTGTCCAAGGATCGGGCGTTGTTCGTCGGCGTGCCGTACGAGAACGACGACGGGGCGGGCCGCCAGGTCGGCACCGGCAAGATCCACTCAGGCCAGGTCACCATCATCACGGACGCCACCGCGCCGATCCTGCGGGGCCAGAAATGGGACTCCCCCACCAAAAAAGCAGGCGACCGGTTCGGCTACGCGCTCGCCTACACCGACGGCGCGGGCCTGGCGGCCAGCGCCCCCGGCCCCGGCTACGTACAGCTCTACACCCCGGCGCTGCGCCCGGCCAGGACCATTCGCCAGGGCACGCAGGGCTTCGGCTACTCGCTGGCGATCTCGCCGGACGGCCGCCTGGCCGTGGGCAGCCCGTACGGCGCGGGCGTCCTGCTCACCTCGTTCCAGCCCTCCGGCCAGGACCGGCGCCTGAACCTGGACGGCCGGGCCGTGGCCTTCAGCGGCAACCGCCTGCTGGCCGGTCAGCCCGACGCGGGCCGCGCGGGCCAGGTCGCCGTCCTGGGCCGCAACGCCGACGAGGTCCAGCGCGCCGAGCCCGCGTCCGGCGCCGACTTCGGCTCCAGCGTCACCGGCTAACCCCGCGAACGTGAAGGCATCAAGGCCACTGGCCGTGGCAGCGCTCACGTCCCTGCTGGTCACGGCCTGCACCACGCCGGACGGCGACCGGCGCCCCGCGGCCGACTGCGCCAAGGCGAGCCCACGGGACGTGGACGGCGACGGCCGCGACGACCTGGTGGTGGGCGACACCGAGCAGTGGCGAGCCGGTCCGGGCGCGCTGTACCTGATCAGCGCGGGGAAGGTGACCAGACTCCCGGTCCCGGACAAGGACGCCAGGGGCCTGGGCGCCACCGTGGGCATGGGCGACCTGGACGGCGACGGCTGCGCGGACGTGGTGGCAGGAGCGCCGTACACCGACGTGCGGGGAAAGCAGGCCGCGGGCGCCGTCTACATCCTGTACGGCGGCCAGAAGCGGCCCCCCGGAAAGCTGGTCGCGCCGGACCCGAGACCAGGGGCCGGATTCGGCGAGTCCCTGGCCGTCCGCGGCGACCGGATCGCCATCGGCGCCCCGCACGACGACGCCGACGGCGTCACCGCCTCGGGTTCCGTCCACCTGGCGGACAAGGGGACGATCCACCGCACGATCACTCAGAACTCACCCGGCGTCCCGGGCACCGGCGAACCGTACGACCGCTTCGGCACCGCCCTGGCCCTGGGCCCGGACGCGGTCCTGGTGGGCACGCCGTACGAGAGGACGGCGACGCTCGTCGGCGAGCGCGCGATCAGGCTCCAGCCACCGAGGAGCTGCCGCAACTACGCCGCCACCGTCGCCTACCACCAGGGCTACGTCGTCAGCGGCTGCGGCCAGGTCAGGCTCTACGCCGACGACGGCGCCCCCAGGTCCCACCTCACCAGGAAGGCGAACCCCACCCTGCTGACGGCCTCGCCCAGGGGATACGCGGCGGTGTGGAGCGACGGCGCCTGGCAGGTGCCGCCAGGAGACGCCCGCCTCTGGCAGCAGCCGGAGCCCTGGTCGGCGGCCCTCACGGAGACGAGCCTGGCCGTCGGCATGCCGACGGCCAGTCCGGGCGGCGCCGTGGCCGTCCTGGACCTCAAATCCGGAAATATCCAGACCTATCGGGTCGCGGGCAGCACCCAGTTCGGCGACGCCATCTCCGGCTGAACGGCTCAGCCGAACAGGCGGGACCCGCAGTGCGGCCACTGGCCCTCCCACCGGCCGCTCACCCGCTGGTACAGCAGCTGCGCCCGGTAGGTCTGCTCCTCGGCCGGCCACATCACCGGCGTGCCCACCCCGCCCACCGACTGCCAGCTGGCCAGGCTGAACTGGTACATGCCGTAGTACGGCCCGGCCGCGTTGAGCGCCTCGGGATTGCCGTGGGACTCGCACTGGGCCAGCCCGGCCCAGTTGAGCCTCGCGACCGCCGCCTGCACCGGCACGGTACGCGGCGGCAGCACCGGCCCCGGCGGCGTCACCCTGATCACGGTGCCCTGCCGCGGGAAGCTGTCCGGCGGCGGCGTGATCCTGTATCCCCGAGGCGTCCTGATCCGCTCCTGCCGCAGCACCTCCAGGACCGTTCCAGCGGTGGTCGTGGTCCACCTCCGCTCCGTCCCGGCGATCACCTGCACGCGCCGCGAGGTGTACATGGTCAGCGACATCCCCGACAGCGGCACCACCCGGTCGGGCGGCGCGGACAGCCGGCCGCCCGCGTGGTCGATCTCCAGCTCGGCGAGCGCGGCGGCGACGTTCGTGGCGGTCACCATGCGGTTGCTGGTGCGCCCGTCGACGGTCAGCCGGAGCGGGCGGGCGTGGCGGACCACGATCGTGGCGCCGTCGACGACCTGGTCGTGCCCGCCTGGCCGCAGGTAGTCGCCGAGCCCCACCGCCACCTCGGCCTCCGTCAGCAGCTCGAACACCGATCCGGCGAAGCTGCGGATCACGACGGTCTCACCGTCCACGACGAGCTTGATGTCCTTGGACATGCTCGCGACGGCCACCAGCCCGCCCGCGACCGCGACCGCGGCCAGGCCGACGACCAGCGTCCACGGCGAGCGCCATGGGACCTGCGGGCGCGGGGCGCGCCTTCTGCCACGCACGGGCGACCTCCGGAGAGACTCGGGCGCCCGACGCTAGCGGCGGGGGCGCGCCCGCCGCAACCGGGTCACGAAAAGATTACGAAGAAGGTGGCGCCGGAGGCGGGGGTCGCCACGCCCACCACCACCCCCGGGACCCCCGAGAACTTGTCTCATATA
>NZ_JBHYIO010000048.1:36383-73281 GCF_042740095.1 Nonomuraea sp. NPDC059023
CCCCTGGGGCCCCCCGGGCCGCCTCGGGGCCCCCCGCCGCGCGGGGGGGGCCCGCGCCCGCCTCTACCGGTTCACGAAAAGATGCCGAAGACGGTGGCCCCGTTGGCGGTGATCGCCTCGCACAGCACCTCCGGCTGGACCCCCTTGACCTCTGCGAGGCAGCGCAGGGTGAGCGGGATCAGGTAGGGGGCGTTGGGCTTGCCCCGGTGGGGCATCGGCGGGAGGTAGGGGGCGTCGGTCTCGACCAGCATCAGCTCGGCGGGCGCGACGGCGGCCGCCTCGCGCAGGTAGCCGGCGTTCTTGTAGGTGACCGGGCCGGAGAACGACATGAAATATCCGGCTTCGACGCACTTCGCGGCCATCTCGGCGTCGCCGGAGAAGCTGTGGAAGACGACGACGTCCGGCGCACCCTCAGCGGCCAGCACCTTCAGCACGTCGTCGTGCGCGTCGCGGTCGTGGATCACCAGCGCCTTGCCGGTGCGCTTGGCGATCTCGATGTGCGCGCGGAAGCTCTCGTGCTGGTCGTCCTTCGAGGCCCAGTCGCGGTAGTAGTCGAGCCCGGTCTCGCCCACGGCCCGCACCTCCGCGCGCCGCGCGAGCCGTTCGATCTCGGCCAGCACCTCGGGCGTGGACGCGTGGGCCTCGTTGGGATGGATCGCCACGCCCGCGTAGATGCCGTGGTGCTCGGCGGCGACCTGCGCGTTCCACTGCGAGGAGGTCAGGTCGTAGCCGATCGTCACCAGGCTCGTGACCCCCACCGAGCGCGCCTCGGCCAGGATCGTCTCCACCGAGGCCGCCGCCGCCTGCGCGGCCTGCGCCACCGGGTCGCCCGACGAGGCCTGCCGGTTGCCGACCATGATGTCGAGGTGGCAGTGGCTGTCGAAGACCTCGGCGCCCAGAGGCTCGGGAACAGCGGGACTCTTGCTCACGTCACCCAACCCTATAGTGGCTGCCATGCGGTTCGGCGTGCTCGGGGCGGTCCGCGCCTGGCGGGCGGACGGGGGCGAGGTCTCGCTCGGCGGCCCGGCCCGGCGCGCGCTGCTGGCCGCGCTCCTGCTCAGTCCCGGCCGCGCGGTCGGCACCGAGCGCCTCATCGACGAGGTGTACGGCGAGCGTCCCCCGAAGGACGCGCACCACGCCCTGCAGTCCCAGGTCTCCAGGCTGCGCCGCGACGGCATCGCCGTGGAGCGCGTGGCGGCCGGATATGTGCTGAACGTGGACCCGGACGACGTCGACGTCCACCGCTTCCTGCGCCTGGCCGAGCAGGGCCGCGAGGCGCTCGGCTCCGGTGACCCGGATCGGGCCGCCGAGCTGCTGCGGGAGGCGCTCGGGTGGTGGGCGTCGCCGGCGCCGGCCGTACATCTGGAGGAGCGGCACCTCGCCGCCCTGGAGGACCTGGCCGAGTCCGACCTGCGGCGCGGCGACCATCGCGCGGCCCTGGCCGCGCTCGGCGAGCTGGTCGAGCGCCACCCGCTGCGCGAGCGCCCGCGCGCGCAGCTCATGCGCGCCCTGCACGCGGCCGGCCGGCCCGCCGAGGCCCTGGTCGTCTACGAGCGCACCCGCAGGCTCCTGGCCGACGAGCTGGGCGCGGACCCTTCTCCGGAGCTGTCCGCGATCCACCGGGAGCTGTTGCGCGGGGAAGATCCGCCCGCCCCGCCGGAGGCGCTCCCGCTCACCAGCTTCGTCGGCCGCGAGCAGGACGCGGCCCGGGTACGCGCGCTGCTGGCGCGGGCCAGGCTGGTGACGCTGCTCGGGCCCGGCGGGGTCGGCAAGACCAGGCTGGCCACGGAGGTGGTGCGCGGGCAACCGGACCGGCAGGTGGTCGAGCTGGCCACCATCCGCGACGGCGGCCAGTTGCCGCAGGTCATGATGGCCGCGCTCGGCGTCCGCGACAGCGGCCTGCATCCACCGGGAGACCGCGAGGAACCCGCCGACCCGGCCGTACGCCTGGTCGCGGCGCTGTCCGGGCGTGAGCTGCTGCTCGTGCTCGACAACTGCGAGCAGATCATCGACGACGTCGCCGCCCTCGCCGAGCGGCTGCTCACCACCTGCCCCGGCCTGCGCATCCTGGCGACCAGCCGCGAGCCGCTGGGGCTGACCGCCGAGCACCTGTGGCCGGTGCGCCCGCTGCCGCCGGCCGACGCGGTCAAGCTGTTCACCGACCGGGCGCGGGCGGTGCGGCCGGACTTCCCGGCGCAGGCGGTCGTGGAGTCGATCTGCCTCGCGCTCGACGGGTTGCCGCTGGCGATCGAGCTGGCCGCCGCCCGCATGCGTACCCACGAGGCCGCCGAGCTGGCCGAACGCCTGGAGTCCGAGCGGTTCCCGCTGTTGTCGCGCGGCAGCCGTACCGCCGAGGCCAGGCACCGCACGCTGCGCGCGGTCGTCGCGTGGAGCTGGGAGCTGCTGAGCGCCGACGAACGGGCGATGGCCGCGCGGCTGACCGTGTTCGCCGGCGGTGCGAGCGCCGCGGCCGCCGCGCGGGTCAGCGGCCTGCCGGACGCGGAAGCGCTGCTCGACTCGCTGGCCGACAAGTCGTTCGTGGAGGTCTCGGGCGGCCGTTACCGGATGCTCGCCACGATCCGCGCCTTCTGCGCGGAAAAGCTCGACACCCCCCACGCCGTACGGCAGGCGCACGCGACCTATTACCTCGACCTGGCCCTGGAGGCCGACCCCCACCTCCGCCGCGGCGAGCAACTGCGCTGGCTGGACGCGCTGGCCGCCGAGCACGGCAACCTGCGTGAGGCGCTGCGCTTCGCCGTCGAGTCGGGATCGGTCGAGCTGGGCATGCGGCTGATCGGCGCGCAGGCCCACTATCTGTGGATGCGCGGCATCCGCACCACCGCCATGGCCGAGGCCACGGCGCTGCTGGCGGCGGCGGGCCCGCGACCGGACCCGGCGCTCGGCGACGGCTACGCCCTTTGCGCGCTGATCGCGGGCGAGGAGCGCTACCTGCGGCGGGCCGCCGACCTGATCGACCGGGAGCACCACCATCCGCTGCTGACGTTCCTGTGGCCGCTGATGACGGCGAACGGCGGCGATCCGGAGCTCGTCCTGCGCGTGCTGCGCCGTGCCGAGAGCGGGGAAGATCCGTGGGCGCGGGCGATGTCCCGGATCATCTGGGCCTTCCCCGACATGGCGGCCGGCGAGTACGAGGCCGCGCACGCCGGCCTGATCGCCGCGCTGGAAGGTTTCCAGGAGCTCGGCGACCGCTGGGGCTCGGCGCTGGCACTCGACTCGCTGGGCTGGCTGGGCGCCAACACCGGCGACCGGGTGGCGGCGCTGGCCCACACCAGCCGGGCGCTGGAGCTGGCCGAGCTGCTGGGCGCCGACGAGGACCACGCCGACCTGCTGTGCAACCGGGGCGACCTGCGCCAGCGCGACGATCCGGCGGGCGCGCGGGCCGACTACGAGCTGGCGGCCGAGGTGGCCAGGCGCTCGGGCATCCCCACCTACCTCGCCGCCGCCCTGCGTGGCCTGGGCGACCTGGCGAGGATCGCGGGCGACCTGCCCGCGGCCCGCGAGCTGTACCAGCAGGCGCTGGCCCGCTCCGACGCCGGATGGATCAAGAGCTCGGGCAACCACACGCGGGTGCTGGTCGGCGTCGGGCGGATGGCCGAGGCGGAAGGCGATCCGGTCGCCGCCGCCGAGGCCTACCGGCAGGCCGTCGAGGTGGCCGTCGCCACCGGGGCCGTCCCGGAGAGCGCGCGGGCCGTGGAGGCGCTGGCCGGGCTGGCCGAACCGGCCGAGGCCGCGAGGCTGCTCGGGGCGGCGGTGGCGCTGCGCGGCTGTGCCGTACCCGGTGACGAGGACCGTCTGGCCGCGGAGGCGCGCGCCCGTGCGGCGCTCGGCGAGCGGGAGTTCGCGGCGGCGCACCGGGCGGGCGCGGAGCTGAGCAGGAAGGCGGCGCTCACGCTCGCGGGCGTCAGCGCCGAGGCCATCCACGCCTCACCGCTGGGCGTGATCGCCGCGATGACCGGTGAGCCGCCGGTGAGGCGCCGGTGAGCTCCCCCGGGCACGCTCGCTGCCATGGACATCCTGATCTCCGGCGCGAGCATCGCCGGTCCCGCCCTGGCCCACTGGCTCAACGCCTACGGCTTCAGCACGACGATCGTCGAACGCGCCCCCGCGCTGCGTGAAGGCGGCCACGCCGTCGACTTCCGCGGCAAGGCGCACCTGAGCGTCCTGCGCAAGATGGGAATTCTCGCCGACATCGAGCGCGAGCAGACCAACATGGGCGCCCTGTGGAACGTCAACGAGGCGGGCAAGAAGCTGGCCAAGATGCCCGACGACATCTTCGCCGGCGACGTCGAGATCCTGCGCGGCGATCTGGGCCGCATCCTGTACGAGCGGACCCGGGAGAAGACGGAGTACATCTTCGGCGACTCGATCGCCGAACTCCACGAGGACGCCCACGGCGTGGCCGTCACCTTCCAGCGCGGCGCCACCCGCCGCTTCGACCTGGTCATCGGCGCCGACGGGCTGCACTCCAACGTACGCTCGCTGACCTTCGGCCCGGAATCGCGCTTCCACACCTACCTCGGGCTGTACAACGCGGTCTTCACCACGCCCAACCACCTCAACCTCGACTACAGCGCCCAGGGCCTGAACGTGCCCGGCAAGGTGGCGTCCTCCTACAGCTCGCGGGCCAACACCGAGGCCAAGGCGGTGTTCTTCTTCGGCTCGCCGGAGCTCACCTACGACCGCCACGACACCGACGAGCAGAAGCGCCTGCTGGCCGACGCCTTCAAGGACGTCGGCTGGATCGTGCCGCGCCTGCTCAAGGACATGTGGGAGGTGGAGGAGTTCTACTTCGACTCGATCAGCCAGATCCACATGGACCGGTGGTCACGCGGGCGGATCGCGCTCGTCGGTGACGCGGCCTGGTGCCCGTCCCCGCTGTCGGGAATGGGCACCGGGCTGTCGGTGGTCGGCGCGTACGTGCTGGCCGGGGAGATCGCCACCCACGGCCACGCCGACGGCTTCCCCGCCTACGAGCGGATCATGCGCGACTACGTGGCCGGAGCGCAGAAGTCGGCCGTGGGGATCAGCAAGTTCATGGTCCCCGACAACAAGCTCATGGCCTGGTTCATCAACCAGAACTACAAGCTCCTGCCCTACATGCCGTGGAAGGGCCTCATGGCCAAGTCGGTCAGGAAGACCGCCGAGGCCATCACTCTGCCGGAGTATCCAGGCGCGCGAGCTCTTCGTCCACGACCTTCGGATCGAGCTTCTTGAACAACGGCACCGGAGGCGCGAGCGGGGTGCCCGGCTTGATCGGCCGGTGCTCCCACCGCGCGCCGTCCTTGTAGTCGCCGGTGATCACCGGGTACGGCGTGCCGCCGTCCTCGTCGACCTCCCGGATCTCCGGCATGCCCGACCAGACGCCCTCGCCGCCGAGCATGGCGTGGACCTTGTTGGACGACGACGGCAGGAACGGCGTCAGCATCGTCTTGGCGTCGTCGACGACCTGCAGGGCGGTGAACAGGATCGACTTCTGCCGCTCCGCGTCGTCCTTGAGCTTCCACGGCTCCTGCTCGGCCAGGTACTTGTTGGCGTCGCGGACCACGTCGAGCGCCTCGGTGATGGCGTTCTTGAAGCGCGAGCGGTTCAGCTCGGCGCCCACCGGCCCGAACGCCGCCCGCGAACGCTCCAGCAGCGCCCGGTCGGCGTCGGTCAGCTCGCCGGCCTCGGGGATGACGCCGAAGTTCTTGGCCGCCATCGAGATCGAGCGGTTGACCAGGTTGCCCCAGGCGGCGACGAGCTCGCCGTTGTTGCGGTTGACGAACTCCTGCCAGGTGAAGTCGGTGTCCTGGTTCTCCGGCCCCGCCACCGCGATGTAGTAGCGCAGCGCGTCGGCGTCGTAGCGGGCCAGGAAGTCGCGTACGTAGATGACGACCTGCCGCGAGGAGGAGAACTTGCGGCCCTCCATCGTCAGGAACTCGCTGGAGACCACCTCGGACGGCACGTTCAGCGCGCCCAGCGAGCCCGCCTTGCCGCCCCTGGCGCCGATGCCGCTGTAGCCGAGCAACATCGCCGGCCAGATCTCGGCGTGGAAGACGATGTTGTCCTTGCCCATGAAGTAGTAGCTCTTGGCGTCGGGGTTCTGCCACCACTGCCGCCAGGCGTCGGGGTCGCCGCTGCGCCTGGCCCACTCGATGCTCGCGCTGAGGTAGCCGATGACGGCGTCGAACCAGACGTAGAGCCGCTTGTTGGCCTGCTCGCTCCAGCCGTCGAGCGGGATCGGCACGCCCCAGTCGAGGTCGCGGCTGATCGCCCTGGGCTGCAGGTCGCCGAGCAGGTTGAGGGCGAACTTGAGCACGTTGGGCCGCCACTCGCCCTGCTTGGACTGCAGGTAGGTGCCGAGCACCTCGGCGAAGGCGGGCAGGTCGAGCATGAAGTGCTCGGTCTCGGCGAAGACGGGGGTCTCGCCGTTGATGCGGCTCTTGGGGTTGATGAGCTGGATCGGGTCGAGCTGGTTGCCGCAGTTGTCGCACTGGTCGCCGCGTGCTCCGTCGTAGCCGCAGATGGGGCAGGTGCCCTCGATGTAGCGGTCGGGCAGCGTGCGCCCGGTGGACGGGGAGATGGCGCCCATCGTGGTCTTCGGGAAGATGTAGCCGTTGTCGTAGAGACCCTTGAAGATCTCCTGCGTGACGGCGTAGTGGTTGTTCGTCGTGGTCCGGGTGAACAGGTCGTAGGACAGCCCCAGGCCGGTGAGGTCTTCGGCGATGACCCGGTTGTAGCGGTCGGCCAGCTCGCGCGCCGTGACGCCCTCCTTGTCCGCCTGGACCTGGATGGGGGTGCCGTGCTCGTCGGTGCCGGAGACCATCAGCACCTTGTTGCCCGCCATGCGCTGGTAGCGACTGAAGACGTCGGACGGCACGCCGAACCCGGAGACGTGCCCGATGTGGCGGGGGCCGTTGGCGTAGGGCCACGCGACAGCGGTCAAGATGTGCTGGGACATGCCCTAAGCCTACGGGTTCCCGCCACCCGGAGTAATAGATGGATCAGTCCAAAACGTGCTACCGTCGCCTCCATGGCACGACCGAGGCAGTTCGACGAGGCGCGCGCGGTGGACGCGGCGATGCGCGCGTTCCTGGGCTCCGGGTACGAGGCGACCTCGACCCAGGACCTCTGCACCGCCACCGGCCTGGGCCGCAGCAGCATCTACAACACCTTCACCAGCAAGCACCACCTGTTCAAGAAGTCCCTGCGGCACTACATAGACATCAGGACCGCGGGCGTCCTCGAGACGCTGGAGGGCCCGGCGCCGGTCCGCGAGAAGATCGGGACCCTGATGCGCCAGGCCGTCGAGCCCCGCGACGGACTCCCCCGGGGCTGCCTGGTGGTGAACACGATGATCGAACTGGCCCCGCACGACGCCGAGGTGGCCGCGATGCTCAAGCGCGACTACGAGCGGCGCCTTGAGGCCCTGCGGGCGGCGATCGAGGCGGGCAAGATCTCGGGAGAACTCGCCGCGGACAAGGACGCCACCGCGCTCGCGCACTTCGTCATCGCCTCCATCAGCGGGATCCAGGTCTCGCTGCGCGGGGGCGCGGGACCCGCGGCGGCACAGGCGATCATCAAAACGGCGCTCGCCGCCTTCTGACGTTTTCATGCCTTCATTTTGAACTGAACTATCTAAAACCAAGGAGACGTATGCCCCTCGCCGTCTATGTCCTCGGACTGGCGATCTTCGCCATGGGGACCTCGGAGTTCATGCTCGCCGGGCTGTTGCCCGCGATGGCCGCCGACCTGGGCGTCTCCGTCCCGGACGCCGGGCTGCTGATCTCGGCGTTCGCGATCGGGATGGTCATCGGGGCGCCGCTCCTGGCCGCGCTCACGTTGCGGTGGCCGCGCCGCCGTACGTTGCTGGCCTTCCTCGCCGTCTTCGTCGCCATGCACGTGGTGGGCGCGCTCGCGCCCGGCTACGGGGTGCTGTTCGCCACCCGCGTCGTCGGCGCCTTCGTCTACGCCGGGTTCTTCGGCGTGGCCGCCGTCGCCGCGACCGACATGGTGCCCGTCGGCTCCAGGGCCAGGGCGCTGGCCGTCGTCGTGGGCGGCATCACTTTGTCCACCGTCCTCGGTGTGCCCGCGGGCACGCTCATCAGCCAGGTCGCCGACTGGCGCGCCGCCTTCTGGACCGTCGCCGTGCTCACCGCGCTGGCCTTCGCCGGCGTCCTCGCCCTGGTGCCCGCGGGGCGGGCCGCGGCGGCGGCCGTACCGCGCCTGCGCGACGAGCTGCGGGCCATGGCCAACCTGCGGCTGTGGATCACCTATGGCGCGGTCTCGCTGAGCTTCAGCTCCATGATGGCCAGCTTCGGCTACCTCGGCGCGCTCCTGACCGACACGACCGGCCTGTCCGAAGGATGGGTCTCGCTGGTCCTCGCCCTGTTCGGGCTCGGCAGCCTCATCGGCATCACCATCGGCGGCCGTACGGCGGACGCCCGGCCGTTCACCACCTTCTACATCGGCATGGCCGGAGTGCTCGTCACCTCGGCCGGCGTCGCGCTCCTGGCCGCATCCCCGGTGGCCATGGTCGTCACGGTCTTCCTGATGGGCGTCGCCGGCATGGCCACCAACCCGGCGGTCAGCGTCCGCGTGTACGCCCTGGCCGGCTCCGCCGCGACGCTGGCCGGGTCCACGAACGTCTCGGCGTTCAACGTCGGCAACACCCTCGCGCCCTGGCTGGCGGGACTGGGCATCAGCGCCGGGTTCGGCTACTCGTCCGTGGGCTGGGTGGGCGCCGCCATGGCCGCGGGCGCGCTGGGACTGGGCGCGCTGGGCCACGCGCTGCACCGCCGCGCCGCCCCCGTCCCCGTCGCGGTGTGAAGTCACCCTGCCGGGGGCGGCGGCAGGCGAAGGGTGGCGACGGCGCCGCCGTCCGGGGCGTTGGCCAGGATGAGGACGGCGCCGATGACCCGGGCCTGGCCCGTCGCGATCGTCAGGCCCAGGCCGTGCCCACGGCCGCGCTCGGCGGCACCGGTACGGAAGCGCTGCGGGCCGTCGGCCAGCAGATCGGCGGGGAAACCCGGTCCGTGGTCGCGGACCACGATCGTCGTGCCGTCCACCGTCACCTCGACGGGGGCGCCGCCGTGGCGATGGGCGTTGATGACCAGGTTGGCCAGGATGCGATCGAGGCGGCGGGGGTCGGTCTCGGCGGTGCCCGGGGCGGTGACGGCCGGCCGTACCGGGAGGGCGGTCCGCTCCAGGGAGGCCGCGACGACGTCGGCGAGCGCTACGGGCCTGAGGTCGGCGTGCTCGGCGCCCGCGTCCAGGCGGGAGATCTCCAGCAGGTCCTCGACGAGGGCGCGCAGCACGCGCACCCGGTCGCGGACCAGGTCGGTCGCCTCCCCTTCCGGCAGCAGCTCGGCGGAGGTGACCAGGCCCATGAGCGGGGTACGCAGTTCGTGGGCGACGTCGGCGGTGAAGCGCTGTTCGTTCTGCAGGCGCTTCTGGAGGCTGTCGGCCATCGAGTCGACGGCCGTGGAGATCTCGGCGATCTCGTCGCCCCGGCGGACGGGGCCGGCGATGCGGGCGTCCAGGTCGCCCTCCGCGATGCGCCGCGCGGTCCCCGCCACCCGCCGCAGCCGCCGGTTGGGCAGCTCGGCCAGCAGCAACGACAGCGGGACGATCACGGCGAGCGCGGCGAGCGCGGCCTGGGCGACGTCCCGGTCGAAGGCCACCAGGGCCCGCATGTGCACGCCCATGTCCACCTGCACGGTCAGCATCTGGTCGCCCACCCGCTGCCCGCCCCACATCCAGGGGCTCTCCGATTTACGGTCGTCGAACCAGTAGACCGGTTCGTCCGACACGAGCATCTGGGACAGGAGCGGCGGCGGGATCTCCTCGGTCGGCTTGTCCTGTCCCGTCCCCTCCCGCCGCACCTCGGTCAGCGCGTTGTACGCACGTTCCCTGCCCACCTGCAGGGAACGTTCGAGCGTGGCCCCGTGGACCAGCACGCCGATGACCACGGCCACCGCACAGCAGGCCAGCGCCACCAGAGCGGCGATCCGCCAGCGAAGCGACCTCACCGGCGCAGCTTGTAGCCGAAGCCGCGCACGGTCTCGATCCGGTCGGCGCCGATCTTCTTGCGCAGGCGCTGAACGCACAGGTCGACGACGCGGCTGTCGCCGTTCCAGCCGTAGTCCCAGACGTTGGACAGCAGCGTCTGGCGGTCCAGGACGATCCCGGGGTTGGCCGCGAACTCCAGCAGCAGCCGCAACTCGGTGGGAGCCAGCGCGACCGGCTCCCCGGCCCTGGTCACCTCCAGGCCGTCGCGGTCGATGGCCAGATCGCCGAAGACGAGCGCCCCGGCCTCTGCGGACTCCGGGGCCGGAGCGGCCCGCCGCAGCAGCGACCGGATCCTCGCCACGAGCACGGCGGTGTCGACCGGCTTGACCACGTAGTCGTCGGCGCCCGCCTCCAGCCCGGAGACCACGTCGAGCGAGTCGCCGCGGGCCGACATCATCAGGATCGGGGCGAGGCTGGTCTCCCTGACCTTCCTGCACAGGCCGATGCCGTCGAGGCCGGGCAGCATCACGTCAAGAAGCAGCAGGTCGTGGCCGCCGTCCCGGGACATCTCCAGTCCGGTGAGGCCGTCCTCGGCGGTGCTCACGCGGTAGCCGTAGCGCTCCAGCGCCATGGCGACCGACTTGCGGATCACCTCGTCGTCCTCGACGAGCAGCACCCTGACGGGATCTTCCCCCCGCAAACCAGACATTCCACCCCTAACGTCGACACCTCCATGGTGCCGTACGCGCACGTCCGCTCCGCCTCGGCCGTGTATCAGCCGTGCATCAGGCAGGCGGTCAGTGGGTGGTGGAGTCCTCGCGGGTGACCGCCTCCGCGGCCTCCTCGGCGGCCTTGGCCGCGTAGTCGACCGGGGTCTCGCGGCTGCGCCGGATGCCCAGGATGCTGATGAACAGCGAGGCGAAGATGGTCTGGAAGCTCATGATGAACGCCGTCGCCGCCGGCACCACGAGGCGCAGGGACTCGCGCGGGTCCAGTTCGCCGAAGCTGCGCACCTGCCAGTGCACCAGCGACATGACCAGCCCGATCAGACCGGCCAGGGCCAGCAGGCCACCGACCACGAGGCCCTTCTCCAGGGTCACGATGCTGATCAGCTTGCGGACCCGTGGCGATTCGGGCAGGAAGCCCTCCTCCGCCGCGTACACCTTCGTGAACAGCGCGAACAACGCCGCCTGGAAGCCGATCACCACCATGGCCGACGCCCCGACGAGGGTGTCGACGTCGAAGGCGAGCTCGCCGATCCGGACCGGGCCGAAGGTCAGCGCGGTGCCGGCGATCAGGCCGACGAGCATGAGCGCGAGCCCGGGGATGAAGAACAGCCACTTCGGGCTGTAGAGAAGCAGGAAGCGCAGGTGGCGCCAGCCGTCGCGCCAGGAGCGCAGGTGCGGCGGGCGGGAGCGGCCGTCGGGCGAGAGCGTGGTCGGGACCTCGCGGACGTCGAGCCCCTGGAGCGTGGACTTGACGACCATCTCGCTGGCGAACTCCATGCCGCCGGTCTGCAGCCCGAGGCGCAGGATCGAATCGCGGCGGAACCCGCGCAGGCCGCAGTGGAAGTCGCCGATGGCGCTCGGGAAGAACAGCCTGCCGACGAACGACAGGACGGGGTTGCCGAGGTAGCGGTGGAGCGGGGGCATGGCGCCGGGGGCGATGCCACCCTTGAACCGGTTGCCCATGACGAGGTCGGCGCCCTCGCGCAGTTGCTCGACGAAGGGCAGCAGGCCGGTGAAGTCATAGGAGTCGTCGGCGTCGCCCATGATGACGTACTTGCCACGCGCGGCCCTGATGCCGCCCATCAACGCGTTGCCGTAGCCCTTCGCGTCAACGTGGACCACACGGGCGCCGGCGTCCCTGGCCAGTTGCTGGGAACCGTCGGTGCTGCCGTTGTCGGCGATGAGCACCTCGCCCTCGATCCCGTGCTCCTCCATGCACGCAAGCGCCTTGCGGACACAGACTTCCACGGTCTCCGCCTCGTTGAGGCAAGGCATGACCACCGTCAGTTCCACGTCGTAGCCCTTCCAGTCACGGCACATCCAGCACACCATCATGCCGTCTGCCCACCCATGCTCGGGTCAAGTCCGAAAAACGCCTGGCATTCTTGTTGCCATGGTGAGCGTCGCGGAGATAACCACAGTGGACGACTCCGCCCGTGGCCGAACCGCGCGTCTGCGCTCGTTCCTGCGCCGTCATCGGGTGTTCGCCGTCGCGCTCGCCGTGGGCGGGTTGCTGCGGCTCATCACCATGCTCGGGTACGGCCCGGCGATGTGGTTCAACGACTCCTACGAGTACGTCTCGGTCGCCCTGCACCCGAGGCCGCACCCGATCAGGCCGGACGGCTACGGATTCTGGCTGCTGGCGCTGAAGCCGTTCCACAGCTTCGCCCTGGTCACCTTCACGCAGCACGTCATGGGCCTGGCCACGGCCGCGTTGATCTACGCGCTGCTCCGGCGCAAGTTCGGCCTGCCGACGTGGGGCGCGACGCTGGCGGCGGCGCCGGTGCTGTTCGACGCGTACCAGATCCAGCTCGAGCAGCTGATCATGTCGGACGCCATGTTCACGCTGCTGGTCGTGGGCGTGATCACGCTGGTGCTGTGGAACCGGCGGATGTCGTGGAAGATCGGCGCGCTGGTGGGGGTGCTGCTGGCGCTGACCTGGCTGACGCGTTCGATCGGGTTGCCGATCCTGGCGCTGGTCGTGGCGTACCTGCTGGTGAAGCGGGTGGGCTGGCGGCCGATTGTCGCGATGATCACTGCGTGCGCGGTTCCGGTGCTTTGCTACATGGCGTGGTTCTCCACAAGTTTCGGTAAATTCGCGATGACCAACAGCGACGGGCTCATCCTCTACATGCGCACCGCCATCTTCGCCGACTGCTCGAAGATGAACATCGATCCGCGCAAGGAACTCGACATCGCGCTGCTGTGCATCGAGGAGCCGGTGAGCCAGCGTCCCGAGTACGCGCAGTGGTACCTGTGGCGCTCCGAGTACGGCCAGCCGCTGCACCGCCTGGGCGGCAAGACGTTCGAGTCGGTCAAGAACGACGCGGCCAGCAAGTTCGCCATGCGCGCGATCCTGTCCCAGCCCGGCGACTACCTCCAGGTCGTGGGCCGCGACTTCCTGCGCTCCTTCCACTGGGGCCGCCCGCGCTTCCCTGACGCCTCCACCTACAACATGTACGAGTTCCGGCCCTACTACGAGCTCGTCAACGGCAAGCCGAAACGCCTGCCCACCTGGCCCTCCCACGCGCAGGGCCGTACCGACACCGACGCCTACGCCTACGAGCAGGGCCCGCCGGAGACCCGCATCGTCAGCCCCTGGGCCGACATCATGAGCGGCTACCAGAAGGTGTTCTACCTGCGCGGCATCATGCTCGGCGGCATCCTCCTGATCGGCCTGTACGGCGTGGCCGTCCGCTGGCGCACCTGGGGCGGCCCGGTGGCGCTGCCGTGGCTGGCGGCGTTCGGACTGCTCCTGGCCCCGGCCGCCACGGCCGAGTTCGACTACCGGTACGTGCTGCCGGCCGTACCCCTCGCGTGCGTCGCGGCGGCGATCACGCTGCGGCACGGCATCAAGAGGAAGGTCACACCCACGAGCGCATCAGCATCCGAGCCCACCACTGAGCGTGCGTGATCGTCTCCGACGACAGGACCGGATACAGCCACCAGAAGTTGATCAGCACGACCAGCGTGAACGCCCCGACGGCGGCGCCGCCCCCGGCCCGCCGCATGGGCGGCGCGTTCTGCTTGCCGAGCACGAGCCCGCCGACCAGCGCGAGCGCCATGGCCATGAACGGCACCAGCGGCACCATGTAGAACAGGTACATGGTGCGCTTGTCTGCCAGCCAGTAGTACACCCAGGGCAGCCACCCGGCCGCGTACGCCAGCAGCACCGCCCCCGCCCGCCAGTCGCGCGTGGCCACGTACCAGACGACGAGCGCGACGAGCGCGAACAGCGCCGCGTACCAGAGCGCGGGCGTGCCGACCCCGAGCACGGCCTGCGAGCACTTGTCGGCCCCGCACCCCGCCGGCGGCAGATCGCCCTCGTAGTGGAAGGAGACGGGCCGTTTGAGCACCAGCCACTCCCACGGCTTCGACTGGTAGGCATGCCCCTCGACCAGCCCGGTGTGATAGCCGAGCACCTGTAGCTGGTACTTCACCCACGACCGCACCGAGTCCAGCACGAAGAAGACGGGCCCCGACGAGGTCGCCTGTTCCCAGTTGCGCCCCCACCCGTGCGCGGAGACGAACCAGCCCGTCCACGAGAGCGTGAAGACCGCCGCCGGCACCGCGGCGAGCGCGCCCATCGCGGGCGGGAGATCGAGCGAGAAGGCCCCCCTGTACGGCTGCCGCAGCCCCACCGCCCGCCTGGCCCCCATGTCCCAGATCAGCGACATGATCCCGAACGCGATCAGGAAGAAGATGCCCGACCACTTGACCGCGCACGCGGCGCCCAGGCACACCCCGGCGGCGATCCGCCACGGCCGCCACCCGAGCCGCGGCCCTTGGTCCGACAGCCGCGAGCGCTCGTACCAGTCGGCCAGCCGCCGCCGCGCGTGGTCCCGGTCGGTCACCAGGCAGGCGAACCCGGCCAGCACCCAGAACATGAGGAAGATGTCCAGCAGCGCGGTGCGCGAGAGCACCAGGTGCAGCCCGTCCAGCGCCAGCAGGAGCCCGGCCAGGCAGCCCAGCAGCGTCGAGCGGGTCATCCGGCGGGTGACGCGGGCCAGGATCAGGATGGACAGCGTGCCGGCGACGGCGGCCACGAAGCGCCAGCCGAACGGCGTCATGCCGAACAGCCACTCGCCGGCGGCGATCATCCACTTGCCGAGCGGCGGGTGGGCGACGTAGCTGGCGCACTCCGCCGATTCGGCGCACTGCTTGAAGATGTCCAGGTTGCCGGTGATCAGGCGCTGGTCGGCGATGGGGTTCTTGGTATCGCCGAGGAAGGTCCGCTCGACGCCGTACTTGAGGAGCGAGTAGGCGTCCTTGACGTAGTAGGTCTCGTCGAAGACCACGGAGTGCGGCTCGCCCAGCCGGAAGAACCGCAGGATCGCGCCGAAGGCGGCGACGAGGGCGGGGCCGAGCCACCCCCACAGCGCGCCTTCCTGCATCGGCGGAACCAGCCGCTGTGCGGAAACCCCCCAGTTCTTCACGATGCGCACCCTATGGCGTTGGGGATCTCCTGTGAACCGCGTCGTACAGCTCTCGTTTGGGAATCCCGGCCTCCTTGGCGACGTCCGCGACGGCCTGCTTACGCTGGGTTCCCGCCTCGGCCCTGCGGTCGACCTCGGCGACGAGCGCCTCGATGTCCTGTTCGCCCGCCCCGGCCGTGTGACCTGCCACGACGACCGTGATCTCGCCCTTGACGCCGGCCTCTGCCCAGGCCGCCAGCTCGGCCAGGCCGCCGCGCCGTACCTCCTCATAGGTCTTGGTGAGCTCGCGGCAGACCGCGGCGGGACGGTCGGCGCCGAAGGCGGCGGCCATCGCGGCCAGCGAGCCGGCCAGGCGGTGCGGCGCCTCGAAGAAGACCATCGTGCGCTCCTCCGCGGCCAGCGCGCCCAGGCGGCGCGCCCGCTCGCCGCCCTTGCGCGGCGGGAAGCCCTCGAAGCAGAAGCGGTCGCTGGGCAGCCCGGAGATCGCCAGCGCGGTCGTGACCGCGGACGGGCCGGGCAGCGCGGTGACCGCGACGCCCGCCTCGACGGCCAGGAGCGTGAGGCGGTAGCCGGGGTCGGACACGCCCGGCATCCCGGCGTCGGTGATCACGACGACGGTGCGGCCCTCCTTGAGCGTCTCGACGAGCTCCTGGGCGCGCCCGGCCTCGTTGGCGTCGTAGTACGACACCACGCGGCCGGTGATCTCCGCGCCGATGTCATGCGCCAGCCTGCGCAGCCTTCTGGTGTCCTCGGCCGCGATCACGTCCGCGCTTTCGAGCGCCTGTCTCAGCCGGGGGGAGACATCTCCCGCTTGCCCGATCGGGGCTCCTGCCAGCACCAACTTGCCGTCTTGTGTCACCCGGCCATTGTCGCAGGGCACCCCAATTGCACCGTGTTTCTTATCTATTCCACGGCTTGGGGCCCGTACGATGTCCGAATGGCCGTGACCGATTTCCAGTACCAGGCCGTGGACGATCCGAACAAGCCGCAGCCACGATCGGTGCGTGACCGGCTGGTCCCGCCGATGGGCGGCAGCGTGCTCTGGGGCTGGGTGGGCCCGCTTCTGATCGCGGTGTTCGGCGGGGTGCTGCGTTTCATCAACCTCGGCCATCCGAAGGCCGTCGTCTTCGACGAGACCTATTACGCCAAGGACTCCTTCTCGCTGATCACCTGGGGCGTCGAGAAGGTCGCGATCAAGGACGCCGACAAGGCGCTGCTCGCCGGCAACACCGACATCTGGCAGAAATGCACCCAGGACGCACTCGACAAATGCGCCTCCTACGTCGTGCACCCGCCGCTCGGCAAATGGATGATCGGCTTCGGCGAGTGGCTGTTCGGCATGAACCCGTACGGCTGGCGCGTCGCCGCCGCCATCGTCGGCACCCTGTCGATCCTGGTCATCGCCCGGCTGGCGCGCCGGATGACGCGCTCGACGCTGCTCGGCTGCTTCGCCGGACTGCTGCTGGCACTCGACGGCCTGCACTTCGTGCTCTCGCGCACCGCGCTGCTGGACATCTTCCTCATGTTCTGGGTGCTGGCCGGGTTCGCCTGCCTGGTGGTCGACCGGGACAGGATGCGCGGGCGGCTGGTCGACTGGTACGAGACCTCGCCGATGACGCCGGAGGGCCCGTGGCTGGGCTGGCGGCCGTGGCGGATCGCCGCCGGGGTGTGCCTGGGCGCCGCGTGCGCGGTCAAGTGGTCGGGCATCTTCTTCCTGATCGCGTTCGGGATCATGTCGCTGATCTGGGACATGGGGGCGCGCCGGGCGGTCGGGCTGCGCAAGCCGTACGCGGGGGCCTTCGGCAAGGACGCGCCGACCTGGCTGGGCGCGGTGGCGCTGGTGCCCGCGCTCACGTACGTCGCCACCTGGGCGGGCTGGTTCGCCAGCGCCGACGGCTACGGCCGTAACTGGGCGCAGGCGACCTCGTCGGGGCCGGTCTTCTTCGTCATCGACTCGGTCAAGTCGTGGTTCGCCTACCAGGTGCAGGTGCTCGGCTTCCACACCGGCCTGGAGTCCACGCATCCCTACCAGTCGGAGCCGTGGCAGTGGCCGCTGCTGCTGCGCCCGGTCGCCTTCTACTACGAGGGCAAGCAGACCGGCTGCGGCGTCAAGGACTGCTCGGAGGCGGTGCTCGGCGTGGGCACGCCGGTGATCTGGTTCGGGGCGCTGGCCGCGCTGGTGGCGTTGATCGCCTGGTATGTCGCCTCGCGGGACTGGCGGGCGGGGGCGGTGCTGCTGGCGTACGCGGTGGGCTGGCTGCCGTGGTTCTACTACGCGATCGCGGACAACCGGACGATGTTCCTGTTCTACGCGATCCCTATGATTCCCTTCATGGTGCTGGCCATCACGCTCTGTGCCGGTTTGCTGATCGGCCCCGCGGCGCCTCCGGGCAGTCCGCTGCCGATGCGGCGTACCGTCGGGGCCGCCGCGGTCGGCGCGTTCGCCTTGCTGGCGCTGGTGAATTTCTGGTGGTTGCACCCCATCCTGACCGCTGATCTGATCCCCTACGCGGAGTGGAAGGCACGCATGCTCTTCGACAAACGCTGGATCTGACCGTCACCACATGAATTCATAGGGTAGCGACTGTGCACGACCCAATACGCACCGGATTCGGTCATCGTCAGGCCTGGGGTCCATACGGCAAACTTCGAGGCATGAGTGCACCGGATGTCACAGCGCTTCTCACGGAGTTGGAGCGCTCCGAGCCGGACCTGGCCGAGGATGCCAGGACCGCAGTCGAGTGGCTGACGGGCGGGGAGCCGTTGGAGACGGTGACCCAGCTCGATGTATGCGAGTTTCTCTGGTACACGCTTCCGCTGAAGGTGGGCGGCGACCACGAGCGGCTGGCCCGCTCCCTCGGCAGGCTCCTGGCCATCGGCGGCCTGGAGCGCTACGCCGCCCTGTGCGACTCCCCCACGACCACCCAGATCCTGCGCACCTACGCCCGCGACGGCGAGGACGCCGGCACCGCCGCCTACCAGGAGGCGCTCGAAGCCACGGGCGTGCTCCCTCCCGACGTCCCGGACCTGCGCTGGAGCATGATCATGGGCCCGGAGGAGCTGGGCGCCCACGTGGCCAGCTCCGCCGCGCTCGAACTGGCCATCCTGTCCGGCGAGGAGATCGACCGCGTCGCGCTGACCCGCCGCTGGCTCACCGAGCCGCGCACCGAGCTCGGCGGCGACAGCTGGCTCAACCGCGTGCACGGCGAGCGCCTCAACCGCTGGGTCCTGGGCCGCGGCCCGGCCAGGCGCGAGCTGGCGCAGCCGTTCGAGGTGCGCCTGCACGCCCCCATCCCCCACCAGCCGCTGCCCGCGCTGCACCGGCTGCTCACCCTGGCCGCCTCGGAAAGCCTCCCGCTGCGCCTGGCGCCATCCCCGGAGGCGCTGCGCCTGCGCGAGGTGGCCGAGCACGACCTCGGAGCGCTGCTGCGCGACGGTTCCAAGCTGACCATCACCGAGGAGGGCCGGCGCCTGCTGCGCTCACCGGAGCAGATGTGGGCGACCGCCACCGGGCTGCTGCTCTCCCGCGTGGACCACGAGTTCGACCTCTCGGTCCGGGAGGCCGCGCTCATGCTGCTCGCCGACGGCAGCGTCATGTCGCCGCAGGAGCTGAACACCCGCGTGGCCGAGATCGTCGGGGGCGAGGGCTGGCACCCGGCGACCGGCCGCGAGGACATCTCCCGCCCGCTGTCCGACCTCGTCGGACAACTCACCGCGCTCGACCTCGCCTTCGGCGACGAGCTGGTGGTACGGCTGACGCCCACCGGCCACCTGGCCGCCCTGGCCGCGCTACGGTCGCACGCGCTCCGCCCACGCCAATACGTCAGCCCAGGATGACCTGCACTTCCGTGCACCCGCGGAACTCCGCGTAGGGCGCGGCCTCGGCCGCGACCGCGTCCCGATCGGCATCCCCCTCGACCGTGATCACCAGCTTGCCGCCCTTCTTCTGCTGCCGCCACAAACCCGCCAGCTCGCCGTCCAGAAGAATCACCCCGGGGTTGCCGGTCTTCCGCCAGATCCGCGGCCGCAGCCCCGGGTCCGGCGCCAGCGTGCCCCGATCACGCAACTGCAGAAACGGCTCGTACGGCGGCAGCAACCGCATCCCCTTGGGCCGCTCGGCCCCCTTGAGCTCGGCCAGATCCTCGGCCAGCACGAACCCCGCGCCCGCCTCGGCCATCTCCCCCGCGACCTTCGCCCAGGAACGCGCCGCATAGTAGACGCTGACCCCGGCCCAGGAGGCGAAGTCATCGGCCGTGCTGGGCCCGTAGAGCCGCAGATACCGCCGCACCAGCCCGGCCCGCGCGTCCTTGTCCACCGGCACCCCGGCCAGCCACTGATCCACCCGCATCAACGACGCCTCGTTGCCGACCCGGGGCGCGATCGCGAACTCCCCCGTCAGCGCGGCCGCCCGCGTGAGAATGGCGCTGAACGACGAGAACATGTCCGGCTCCATCCACGGCGCGAACTCCGCCGGCAGCCGCGGAGCCAGCGCGCTGCCCAGCTCCCGCTTGGTGAGCGAACGACCGTCCAGCGCGTCCCTGGTGGCCTCGATCACCCGCTCCATGGTCGCGCTGGCGCTCCTGCCCATCTGATCGAGCATCGGCAGAAACCCGGCCATCTGCGCCCGCCACGACTCCTCGTCGTCGGGCAGCAGCCCACGGGTGAACAGCGGCAGCTCCGCGCTGCTCACCAGACACGGCGAACCCCGCAGGCTCCACGTCTGAACCAACGTGCGCCGCTTGGCGATCGCCGCCTTCACCTCGGCGGCGCTCACCTCGGCCCTGGCCCGCAACGCGAGCTGCGCCGAACCCGGCGGCGTGTTCTGCGGCGCCGTGGCCGCGGCGCCGGCCAGCGTGCCCCGCTCGTCCAGCTGGTGCCGGCGCAGCCGGAAGGCGATGACCTGCTCTCGTTCGACGTTCATGAACCCGCCCGCGTCCTCTCTGCCCGAACCGACACTATCCACCTCATAAGATCCATGACCATGGAAAGTCACCTGGCCGGTGCGGGCGAGGTCGGCGTCCTCGTCCTGGCCGGATCCAGCGGCCGGATCGACTCCGCCCGATGCGACCTGCTGGCCGCACACGGTCTGACGGCTCTGTCCATCCGCTGGTTCGGCGGAGCGGGACAGTCGCCCGGAATCCGCGAGATTCCGCTGGAGACGTTCGTCGCCGGCCTCGACATGCTGGCCGAGGCGGGCGCGCGGCGCCTGACCGTTCTCGGGCTGTCCAAGGGCGCTGAGGCGGCCCTTTCCCTTGCCTGTGTGGAGCCGCGTGTGGAGGCGGTCGTCGCGCTGTCGCCGTCCTCGGTGGTCTGGGCCGGATTCGGCGTGGCGGGCCGGTCCTCGTGGACCTGGCGCGGCCGTCCGCTGCCCTTCGCCCCCTATCCGCCGGAATGGCCCGCCGGCGGGCCGCCCACCTCGTTCCGCGCGTTCTACGAGCGAGGTCTCGCGCTGGCGCCCGCCGAGTCCGCTATCCCTCTGGAACGCTCCCGCGCCGACGTGGTCCTCGTGGCCGGGGGCGACGACCAGATGTGGCCGTCGCTGACGTTCGCGCACGCCCTGGCCGCGCGGCGCGACGTCCGCCTCATCTCCCACCCGCGGGCCGGCCACCGCCCGCGCCTGCCCGGCGAGCCCGCCCCCGCGCCGTCCTCCTCCTATATGTACGGCGGAGCCCCGCACGCCGACGCCGAACTGGGTGAAAGGGCCTGGCCCGAGATCCTCAGGGCACTTCGAGGGCGAGGCACTTCGAGGCCGGACATCTCGCGGCCGGACATTTCGCGGGCGGACATGAAGAAGGGCCCACGCGAGGCGTAGGCCCTTCTTCAGTAGACGGTGCGCAGGTCGCCTATCGGCGAAATGCACAACGCGGCTCCAGCCGAACGGTAGTCCGCGAAGGCGGTAGATGAGGCCCTGGGACACTGGACACACCGGCTACGGGTTGTGTAACCACCCCCCGGCCAAGAACATTCCCGGCTACGCGACCGTCCCGTAGAGCGGCGCCCCGGCCCACTCGTACACCAGGTGCACCACCCCGGTGCTGGTCACCCGCGACGAGGCCAGCTTGAGCCCCGCGGGCACCGTCCCCTCGGAGAACAGCCGCTTCCCCTCCCCGACCACCACGGGAAAGACCAGCAGGTGGTACTCGTCCACCAGCTCCGCCTCCTGAAGGGTGCGCAGCAGGTCGCTGCTTCCCTGCACGAGAATGACCCCGTCGGTGCTCTTCTTGAGCTCGGCCACCGTCTGCGCGGCCTCGCCCCGAAGCACGTGGCTGTTGTTCCACGTCACCTCCTTGGGCGAGCGAGTGGTGACGTACTTGGCCATGCTGTTGATCTTGGCGCCGCCGTCCTCGTCCGACACGTCCGGCCAGTACGCGGCGAGAATGTCGTAGGACCTGCGCCCCAGCAGCATCCCGTCCGCCCGGTCGAGAACGTCCGCCATGATCTCGTTGAAGTCCTGGTCAACGTGGGCAGGCAACCACCCGCCCCGCGTGAACCCGTTGGACTCGTCCTCGGTCGGGCCGCCGGGCCCCTGCATGACGCCGTCCAGCGACACGAACGTCCCGACGATCAGCTTGCTCGCCATCTTCCCGCTCCCTCTGTTTCTTCCTGCTCTCTCTGTGCCCACAGCGTGCCGGGAGCGGCTTAAGGTCTCCCTACGATTCCCCTACTTCCACAGCGCCCACGCCCTGAAGGTCAGTCATCGGGCCGGAGCGACCCGCGCCGCGCCTTCCGGGTGGAGACCAGCGCTCCGGCCAGGCCGCTCACCACGCAGACCAGCACCAGCCCGGCGTACTGCGGCACGGAGTAGGCGAACCACGCCTGCCCGGTCGCGGCCTTGCCGAGCGCGGTGAGCGATGCGGCGGCGATGCCCGTTCCGAGCAGCGTCCCGGCGCACGTCACGGTCAACGTCTCCCAGCACACCATCCTGGTGAGCTGCCGCGGCTTGGTCCCCACGGTACGCAGCAGCCGGATCTCCTCGGTCCGCTCGGCCATCGTCATGGCCGTCGCGTTGAGCACCGAGATCACGGTGTAGGCCACCGCCGATCCCACCAGCACCGGTGCCGCCCACGCCGCCGGCCCCGTGCGGGTGACGTCCGCCGCCGCGTCGGTGGTCGCGACGGCGAACAGGAAGGTGCAGGCGAGCGCGATGGTCAGCATCACCGGGGACGCGGCCGCCATCGCCCGGCGCGGCTGGGTGACCAGCGAGGACCTGGCCAGCATCCCCGCGCCCGGGTCAAGCCGGACCACCACCGCTCCGAACAGCCACCCCAGCGCCCGCAGCGCGACGGGTCCCAGCGCGGACGCGCCCACGCAGAGCGCCATCGTCGCCGCCAGCCCGGCCGGCACCGCGGCCGACGCCTTCACCTGCGGCACCAGGTACAGCAGCACGATGCCCCCGGCCAGCGCCACCCCGCCGAAGGCGGCCCTGGGCCAGGCCAGCAACCGCCGCTGCGCCGCGCTCTCCCGCAGCACCTCCAGCGGCCCCACACCCACCGCCTTGCGCGCCGCGGCCCGAGCCGCCAGCAGCGTCACCACCAACCCCACCACCAGCGCCATGATGAACGGCCCCGCCGTCACCTTCACCGGGATCCCCGTCGGCGCCAGCCCGGTCATCCGCATGAACGCCGCCATCGCCGCCGCGTACGGGACGGCCAGCAAGCAGCCCGCCACGCTCGCCAGCACGGCCACGACCATCGCCTCCGCCGTGACGAGCCGGCTCACCTGCCGCGGCGTCATGCCGATCGACCGCAGCAGCGCCCAGGTCCTGCGCTGGCGCAGCACGTACAGGCTGAGCATGCCCGCGACCACGAAGACCGACACGAACCCCGACACCGCGGCCGACAGCACCAGCAACCCCATGACGCCGTTCAGCTCGTCGCGCGCTCCGGCGCCGGCGACCACCATGCCGCTGCCGCCCACCAGCATCACAGCCAGCAGCACCGCCGCGAACGCAGCGGCGAAGCCCATCCGATTGGTCCGGACGTTGTTCCAGGCGAGCACGAGCGTCATCGCCGGCCACCCAGCCGCATGCCGATCTGGTCGGCCGAGGGCTTGTGCAGCATGTCAACGATCCGCCCGTCGGTCAGAAACAGCACGCTGTCGGCCCCGGCCGCCGCCTCCGGATCGTGCGTGACCATCACCACCGTCTGCCCGAACGCGTCGACCGCCTCCCGAAGCAGGGCCAGCACCTCGTGCCCGCTACGACGGTCAAGCGCCCCCGTAGGCTCGTCGGCGAACAACACCTCCGGCCTGCCCAGCAGAGCGCGAGCGATCGCCACCCGCTGCTGCTGCCCACCGGACAACTGCGAAGGACGATGCCCTTCCCGCCCGGCCAGCCCGACCCGATGCAGCAGTTCCCGCACACGCGCCGGATCAGGCCGCCGCCTGGCCAGCCTGCTGGGCAGGATCACGTTCTGCCACGCGGTCAACGACTGGACCAGGTTGAAAACCTGAAAGATGACGCCGACCCGGTCACGGCGCAGGACCGCCAGCTCCTTCTCCCCCAACCGGGAGATGTCCTGCCCGCCGATACGAACCGCCCCCGAGTCCGGCCGGTCCAGCCCCGCCGCGCACTGCAGCAGCGTGCTCTTCCCCGATCCCGACGGCCCCATCACGGCCGTGAAACTCCCACGCGCAAACCCGACGCTGACCTGCCCAAGCGCCGCCACCTCTGTGGCGCCCTTCCCATAGGTCCTGGTCACTTCCTCAAGGACAACTGCATGATCACTCATGATCAGCAGCGTGCCGGAAGAGGCCCGTCACCGCCCATCAGGCATCCCCCCGATCGGCCCCTGAGGCTCCACCCACCCTGCTCGGCGCGGATCGAGGCACACACCACGTCCTTCGGCACGACGAGCAGGCGGCAGGATCGCACCTTCGACCCAAGTCAGTGATCTTTGAGCCAGGATTCCAAAGCGTTCAGCTCACGCAGGGGAAAGCTCTCGCCGTCCCACTGCCGCGCGTACTCCTCCTCCCCCACATCAGCGAGCAGCCGCCACCACGAGCGGACGCACCGCACTCAGAAGCGTGAACTCCTCCCGCCCGGCCTCATCCGGTCAGGGAACGTGAGGATGCGCAGCCGTATCCCAGTCCTCGTGGGTGAAGACCCATCGATACTCGGTGGGACTCGTCATCCCCCTGAGTAACCCGCACCAGGCTATACAGGAGATCCCTGAGCGCATCAGTCACATAGGACACGACCATCCGCGCTTCGCGACCCTCGCACCCAATGGTGACGACGGCCCATCCGTTCCTGGGCGCCCCGTAGGCGAACTCGATCCGCGACATATCAGCCATCGTCGCACCTGAGCGGAGAGCCACCCAGCAACGGGAGGTCATACCTCATGGGGTTCAGGGCCCATCGGTCCAGATGTACCAAGGGCCCTTGAAATGCTCGTACCAGACCTCGTCCGGACCCGGTACCCGATCCGGGATGTAGGCGAAGCCGTGCGTCTTCCAATTCCAGGTGACTGAGGTGACCATGAACTGCGCCCCTCCCGGGATCTTCTCCGTGTAGCCCACCTGATACAGGCCCCGCCACCGACCACGGCCCTCGTCGTCGTCACGCACCGACCGGGCGTAGCGCTCCAGGCTCGATTCCGACAGTGCGAAGCGCGCGTGCAGGGGCGCGTCGACCGTGACCAGCAGTACGGTGCCCAGCACCAGTACGAGTGGGACGTACATCCAGGGCGGCCACGCCCGCCGCCCCGGGCGAGGAGCAAGCAATACAGACCAGGTGATGGCGAGCGCCAGCCAGTACAGCACCAGCAGCAATGCCCAGTAGGACAGGCCGGGAGCGCTCACCTCAAAGAGCGTCAGGAGCGAGGCGAGTCCGATGGCCCCGGTGAAGAGCAGGGCGAGGGGGTTGTGTGTCAGGTGCATGGGGCGATCTTGCCCGATACCAGGACCAAGCGCCTCGGCCCCGCCATCAGTGCCGGGAAGATAACCCGCAGATCACGGCCCTGGGTGAACAGGCGTCGATCTCGGTGCGGATGGCCTCACATGCGAGCCACCCTCGCGTGGCTGGAGCGCGGCGAGCAAGCGCCGCCGCCGATGAAAGCCCCAAGAAGGTCAGCCCGCCGTATTCGCCAGCCCAACTCAGCCGTTTGCGCGGCTGGCCGGTGAGCTGCCGAAGATCTGCCGCCAGCACACCATCACCGTTGGCACCGGCGACCTCGGCCATCTCGACAAGCTCCGCCAAGACCTGCCCTACCTCAACCTCACCTGGGTGGAGACCTACAAATCTGCCCAGGCCATGAGCTGGACCTGAGTGACCCGAAAAACCGGCTCGCTCACGGCCGCGTCGCCCAAACCATCTGGTCGCACTGCTCGTCGCCGTCGCCAACGACCACTTCCTCGACCAGTGGCGCCACATCCACCAGCCTGAGCATGAACCCGAGACAACACAGACCACCAACGACCTGGCCACCATCGAGGTGACCGCCGAGGCCTTCGCCGCGCCGCCACCCGCCACCCGCCACCTAAGCACAAACCCGGCCATCGACACCCAACTCTGCGCCACCCAGCGGCTCTGCCATGCCAGCCAGGCCGTTCACCGCGCGACAACGCCAGCGCGAAGGCACCAGAGCGTCCCACTCCGCCGAATCTCGAGGTCCAACCCCAGCCGAATCCGGCTCAGAACCTCCTTGAAACGACGAAATCCCGCCCGATCGTCAAGATCAGACGGGATTCGTCAACTTCAGTCCGGCCGTTTCAAGAACGGCCTTGGGTGGAGATGAGGGGATTCGAACCCCTGACCCCTTCGATGCGAACGAAGTGCGCTACCGGACTGCGCTACATCCCCAAGGACTCGACCAGATTAGCAAACTCCCAGGGGTCCTCGCGCCACACATTCAGTCCCCGACCGCCCGCCGAGGCGGTTCCGCGTACTGGTCGAACAGGACGTCCGGCTGACGTGCCGTGAACTCGATGATCTCGGCTTCCCGCTCGGCCTCCAGCCGCCGCTGCTCGCGCACCCGCCGTCGCCGTTCGGCACGGGACTGGGCGGCGCGCCGCCGCCGTTCCCGATCCACCTGTACGGCAATGCGCAGGAACCCAAGATAAGCCGCCATCACCACGATAGAGGGAGCAACCCCCCACCACGGCATCATCTGCACCGCCGCTGTCACCAACGACGCGATCACCAGCAACGACGTGAAGAACAGCAACCGCCGCCGCCGGGCCACGATGATCGCCCGCCGCCGCGCACGGAACTGCCGAGGGTCCACCACGGGCGCGGCGGGTTCCTCGATGGAGTACTCGCCGGTGTCCGGCTGGTCCATCAGCGAGGCGCCCTGCACCTGCTCCAGGTCCGGCAGCTGGTGCTCGCCCGTGTAGTACTCCTCTTCGAGCTCGGCCAGCTCGGCGAGGTTGGTCTTGTCCCTGCGCAGCCACATCGGGACAAGGACGCACAACCACATGACGACGATGGCGAGATAGAGGAGGACGCTGCTCACGACCACCTCCGGACACGAATAAGGGCAGCATGAAAACGCCTGTGTGTTCTTGGCGTCTTCGATGTGCTCACGTCACGCACCGTAAGACCGCGTGTCACTAATTGACGAGCATTCGATGCGGTGTGTCGCGAGATCGTCAAACCTCTTCTACCGGAGACCCACCGTGAGCGGCTGACTCACGCGCGCGACGCCACTGCACGAGTAGACCGCCGGGAACGTCCTCGACGGTCAACGCGTAGCAGATGTGGTCGCGCCAGGCTCCGTCGATGTGGAGTTGGCGACGCCGAATGCCTTCTTCCCTGAAACCGAGCTTCTCAACCACTCTTCTGCTCGCGTGATTTTCCGGCCGGATGTTGGCTTCGATGCGGTGCAGTCCGGTAGTGAAGAAGCAGTGGTCGACGGCCAGGGCGAGCGCCGTCGGCGTGATGCCGCGCCCGGCGAGCGCCCCGTCGACCCAGTAGCCGACCTGCGCGGAACGGGCGGATCCCCACACGATCGCGCCGATGGTGAGCTGTCCGGCGAACCGCCCCTGGTAGGTGATGACCCAGGGCAGCGCCATGCCCTGGCGGGCTTCCCTGCGCAGCGTGCCGACCATGGACACGTACGGGCCGAGACCGGTCCTGAACAGCGGCGTCTCCGGGTTGCTCGGCTCCCATGGGCGCAGCCATTCGGCGTTGCGCAGGCGCGTCTCGCGCCACACCCGTACGTCTCCCAGCCGCAGCGGCCGCAGACTCACTGGCCCTTCGCTCAGAGTCGCCGGCCAGCCACGAAGTCGATCCACACCCTCATCATCCCCCCATCGGACGTCATGTCGCCACGCATCAGCGCGGGTGGTCGCCGCCGCGGATCTGCTCGACCGCGTGCTGAAGGATGGGCGCGAGTACGGCCACGCCGTCCCGCACGCCACCGCCGGAGCCGGGCAGGTTGACGATGAGGGTGTCGCCCGCCTGGCCGGCCAGACCTCGCGACAGAATCGAGGTCGGCACTTTTTCGCGATTCGCCTGCCGGACGGCCTCCGCAATACCCGGAATTTCCCGGGAAATTACCCGGGCGGTCATTTCCGGCGTGAGATCCATTGGCGTGAGCCCGGTGCCGCCGGTCGTGATGATCACTTCGTATCCGCCCGCGATGCCGTCGCGCAGCGCGGCCTCGACCGGATCGCCGTCGGGCACCACCACGGGACCGTCCACTTCACACCCCGCCTCACCGAGCAGCGAAACCAGAAGCGGTCCGGATTTGTCGGCGTAAATCCCGGCGGAGGCGCGGTTGGAAACCGTGATCACCAATGCGCGGATCATGGCCGCGTCCAATGGCCGGTCTTGCCGCCGGTCTTCTCCTCCACCCGTACATCGGTGATCACCGCGGCCGGGTCGACCGCCTTCACCATGTCGATCAGCGCCAGCGCCGCCACCGACACCGCGGTGAGCGCCTCCATCTCCACGCCCGTGCGGTCGGCCGTCTTGACGACGCAGGTGATGTCCACGCCCTCGTCGACGATGTCGAGCGTGACCTTCACCCCGTGCAGCGCGATCGGGTGGCACAGCGGGATGAGGTCGGGCGTGCGCTTGGCGCCCATGATGCCGGCGATCCTGGCCACGCCCAGCGCGTCGCCCTTCGGCACCTCGCCGGAGCGCAGCAGCGCCACGGCCTCCTCCGACAGCAGGACGCGGCCGGTCGCGGTGGCGGTGCGCGCGCCGACGTCCTTGGCGGAGACGTCGACCATGCGGGCGGCGCCGGACTCGTCGAGATGGGTGAAGCTCACAGTCTGATCACCTGCACAGAAGCGCCCGCCGGTACGTCGGTGACGTCCTCGGGCACCAAGATGAGGGCGTTGGCCGAGGCCAGCGCCGCGAGCTGATGGGAACCCTGGCCGCGTACCGGGGTCACGACGCCGTCGTCCGACAGCACGCCGCGCAGGTAGGAACGCCGGCCCAGGGGCGAGCGCAGCGGCCCGGCGACATGGGCCGTCAACGTCTCCGGTACTCCGGCGGGCAGTCCGCGCATCTTTCGCAGCGCCGGCCGTACGAACAACATGAAGGAGACGAAGGACGAGACCGGATTGCCGGGCAGCGCGAAGATCGGCACCTGGTCCTCGCCGACCACGCCGAAGCCCTGCGGCATGCCCGGCTGCATCGCGACCTTCTCGAAGCGGACCGTGCCGAGCGGCGCGAGCGCCTCCTTGACCGGCTCGTAGGCGCCCATCGAGACGCCGCCGCTGGTGATGATGGCGTCGGCCCGCACGAGCTGGGCGTCGAGCTGCTCCAGGAACGTGGCCGGGTCGTCGCCCACGGTCGCGGCGCGGTAGCCGTCGCCGCCGCTCTCGCGGACGGCGGCGGTGAGGGTGAAGCTGTTGGAGTCCCAGATCTGGCCGGGGCCGAGCGGGAGCCCGGGTTCGACCAGTTCGGCGCCGGTGGAGAGCACGACCACGCGCGGGCGCGGGCGCACCCACACCCGGCGGCGGCCGACGCCGGCCACGATGCCGAGCTGGGCGGGGCCGATCACCGTGCCGGGGCGGAGCACGACCTCGCCCGCCCGCACGTCCTCACCCGCCCGGCGGATGGCGTTGCCCAGGGGCGCGGCCTGGTTGATCGTGACCGTGACGGTGCCGCCGTCGGTCCACTCCACCGGGACGACGGTGTCGGCGCCGGCCGGAACGGGCGCACCGGTCATGATGCGTACCGCGTGACCGGGCCCGACGGCGCGCAGTTCGTCGGATCCGGCCGCCACGTCGTCGATCACCGGCAACGCGACGGGAACCGCCGCGAGGTCGGCGGCGCGTACGGCATAGCCGTCCATCGCCGAGTTGTCGAACGGCGGCAACGGCACCGGGGAGCCGACCTCCTCGGCCAGCGTGGTGCCCAGCGACCGCTCGAGCTCGAGCTCGAGCGGCGCCAGCGTACGCACCGTGGCCAGGATCTCGGCCAGGTGCGCGTCAACCGATTTCACGAAGGAACTCCCGCAGCCACGGAACGAACTCGGGGGCCAGGTCGGGGCGGTCGGCGGCGAACTTCACCACGGTGCGCAGATAGTCGAGCTTGTCGCCGGTGTCGTAGCGGCGCCCGCGGAACAGCACGCCGTGCACCGGCCCGCCCTCCGAGCTCGACCGCCCGGCCAGCGTGCGCAGGGCGTCGGTCAGCTGGATCTCGCCGCCGCGGCCCGGCGGGGTGTTCTCCAGCACCTCGAAGACGGCCGGGTCGATGACGTAGCGGCCGATGATCGCCCAGTTGGACGGCGCCTCCTCGACCGGGGGCTTCTCGACCAGGTCGGTCACCCTGACCACGTCGTCCTCGCCGGTGGCCTGGATGGTGGCGACGCCGTACAGGGAGACCTGCTCCTTGGGGACCTCCATGAGCGCGATCACGCTGCCGCCGTAGGTGCCGCGCACCTCGATCATGCGTTTGAGCAGCTCGTCGCGGTAGTCGATCAGGTCGTCGCCCAGCAGGCAGGCGAAGGGGTGGTCGCCGACGTGCTGCTTGGCGCAGAGCACGGCGTGGCCGAGCCCCTTCGGCTGGCCCTGCCGTACGTAGTGCAGGGTCGCCAGCGCGGCGGGCTCGCGGACCTGGGACAGCTTGTGCTCGTCGCCCTTGGCTTCGAGCACCTCCTCCAGTTCGAAGGCGCGGTCGAAGTGATCTTCTATCGACCGCTTGTTCTTCCCCGTGACCATGAGGACGTCGAGGAGCCCGGCGGAGGCGGCCTCCTCGACGACATACTGGATCGCGGGCTTGTCGACGATGGGCAGCATCTCTTTGGGTGTCGCCTTGGTCGCCGGGAGGAACCGGGTGCCCAGACCCGCGGCGGGCACGACGGCTTTCGTCACAGGGTCGAAGTCAGCCATGAGTAGACCCTAGTGGAGGTACCTGTGGACAAGATGAAGCTGCGCCGGGAGCTGATCGAGGCGCGTACCTCGCTCTCCCCCGAGCAACGCAGGGCAAACGCGACAAGCATCCGGGAAACCCTCCTTGATCAGCCGTGGGTCCAGATGGCGGGGCTGGTGGCGTGCTACTGGTCTATCGGAAGCGAGCCGGAGACGCACGGGCTTGTCTTCGCCCTGTGGAAACACGGGGCCACAGTGATCTTGCCTGTGCACAAAGATGATGACGATCTGGACTGGGCGGTATACGACGGGCCAGATACCCTCGCACCTGGACGATCCGGGATCATGGAGCCCATCGACACCCGGCGCGGCGTGAACGCGATCCGTACCGCCGCACTGGTGATCGTCCCGGCCCTCGCCGTCGACGCCCGCACCGGCGTCCGGCTCGGGCGCGGCGGCGGCTCCTACGACCGGGCCCTGGCCAGGGTCGGCCCGAACGTCCCCGTGGTCGCCTTGCTGCACGACGGCGAGCTGATCGACGGCGTCCCCGTCGAGGCCCACGACGAGCGGGTCCGTTATGCGGTGACTCCTACGGGACTCACTAGGCTTATGTGACTACAAAGAGAGAGGGGGCCAGGTGACCGTCGAGTTCTGGCTCCTTCTTGGTGGCGCGGTCTTCATCGCCGCCATCGCCTCCGTCCGCATCGCCCACCGCAGCGGGCTGCCGAGCCTGCTTCTGTTCCTCGGCTTCGGGCTGTTGCTGGGCGAGAGCGGCTTCGGCATCCAGTTCGACGACCCGAACCTGGCCAAGCACATCGGCCTCACGGCGCTGGCGGTGATCCTGGCCGAAGGTGGCCTGACCACCAACTGGAACCACGTTCGCCGGGCCGTGCCCCTCGCGCTGATCCTGGCCACGGTGGGCGTGGCCGTGAGCATCCTGGTCGTCGCGCTCGCCGTCGCCGGCCTGCTCGGCTACGAGTGGCGGGCCGCGCTGATCCTCGGCGCCGTCCTGGCCTCCACCGACGCCGCCGCGGTCTTCTCCGTCCTGCGCCGCCTGCCCCTGCCACCGCGCCTGGCGGGAATCCTGGAGGCCGAGTCCGGCTTCAACGACGCCCCCACGGTCATCGCGGTCGTCCTGCTGAGCAGCGTCGCCGACCCCATCCCGGGCCTCGGCGAGTTCGTCCTGAAAACCGGCGCGGAACTGCTCATCGGCGCCGTCGTGGCACTGGCCGTCGGCCCGCTCGGGGCCTTGGCGCTGCGTCACGTCGCGCTGGCCGCCTCCGGCCTCTATCCGCTCGCGGTCCTCTCCCTCACCTTCTTGGCGTACGGCGGTGCCGTACACCTGCATGGTTCCGGGTTTTTGGCCGTCTACCTGACGGCGCTGATCCTCGGCAACGCCCGGCTCCCCCACAGGGCCGCCACCAGGGGCTTCGCGGAGGGCGCCGCGTGGCTGGCGCAGATCCTTCTGTTCGTCATGCTCGGGCTGCTGGCCAGCCCCGGCGAGATGCCCAAGGCGGTGATCCCCGGCCTCATCGCGGGAACGGTCCTGGTGCTGCTGGCCAGGCCGATCTCGGTCATGGTCTCGGCGCTTCTGGCCCGGATGGCCCGCATGGGCAGGACCGGTCTGCGCGAACAGGCCTTCCTGTCCTGGGCGGGACTGCGCGGGGCGGTGCCGATCGTGCTCGCGACCATCCCTTGGGCGGCCGAGGTGAAGGGGTCGGAGGACATCTTCAACCAGGTGTTCGTCATCGTGATGGTGTTCACGCTGCTGCAGGGACCCACGCTGCCGTTCGTGGCCAGGCTTCTGGGTGTGAGCGCGCCGGGCGAGGTGCACGACCTGGAGGTGGAGGCGGCCCCGCTGGAGGAGCTCAACGCCGACCTTCTGCAGGTCAAGGTGCCGCCGGGCTCCCTGCTGCACGGCGTGGAGATCTTCGAGCTACGGCTGCCCGCCGGGGCCAACGTCACGCTGATCGTGCGCGAGGGCAGATCGTTCGTTCCGGCCACGACCACCCGGATCAGGGCGGAAGACCAGTTGCTCGTCGTGACCACCGCGAGTTGCCGCGAACAGGTCGAGCTGCGGCTGCGGGCGGTCAGCCGCCGTGGCAAGCTGGCCGGATGGTACGGCGAGCGGGGTCTGGAATGAAAGTTTGACCCCATCGGTTAGCATTAGCAGTCGCCACGGTCGAGTGCCAACCCAGAGGAGGAATGCGTGCCCACGTACCAGTACGTCTGCAACGACTGCGGGCAGCCTCTCGAGGTCGTTCAGAAGTTCTCCGATGACGCGCTGACCGTCTGCCCAAGCTGTGAGGGCAAACTGCGCAAGGTGTTCTCGGCAGCGGCGATCGTGTTCAAGGGGTCGGGCTTCTACAAGACCGACAACCGTTCGTCGTCCACGAGCGCCACCACGACGCCCGCGTCCTCCACCCCGGAGAAGACCGCCACACCATCGACGACCTCGTCTTCGTCGTCGGAGAAGTCCTCCGCCCCCGCCGCGGCCTCCAGCTGATCAGCCCGGCCGGTCGGCGTCCGCGCCGAGCAGTTCGGGCGCGATCCGCTCGCACAGCCGCAGCAGCTGCGGACTCGGCCCCCAATCCGCCACCAGCCTGCCCAGCCCGGCCTTGGCCTGCTCAAGGAGCCGCTCGGCTGCCGCGTCGCCCTGCTCGGTCAGCCGTAGCGAGTCGCCGTCGGGCGAGCGCGTGACGAGTCCGCGCTCGGTGAGCCTGTCCACGTACGGCCGGCCCTCCTGCCTGCTGACGTTGGCCCGTTCCGCCAGGTCGGCGGCCTTGACCCAGCCTTCCCCGCCCAGCCTGGCGATGACCCACACGCTCTGGGGAGGCAGGCCGGACAGGCCCGCGAGCTGGCCGAGGCGTACGTAGTAGTCCTTGCGCAGGTCGGCGTCGGCCAGCCGTACCAGACCTCTTTCCACCTCCGCGAGCGAGGAGCGCTCGGCGGAGGTCGCGCCCAGGCCCTCGCCGTAGTCCATGGCCTTGGTGGTCTCGCGCAGGCGCTGTTCCGGGATGAACCAGGACAGCAGGAACGCGACGAACAGGATGGGCGTGCCCACCAGGAAGACGGTGGCGATCGCGTCGGCGTAGACGTGGAGAAAGTCCTGAGCCAGGGGCTCCGGGAGCTTCTGGATGAGTGTGGGGTCCTTCTGGATGTTCGCGGGGTCTACGCCGGGCGGTACAGGGGTTCTGGCCACCAGTTCCGCCATGTCGGCGTTGAGCCTGCCGGTGAAGACCGCGCCCAGCGTGGCGACGCCGAAGGAACCGCCGATCGAGCGGAAGAACGTGGCGCCCGAGGTGGCCACGCCGAGGTCCTCGAAGTCGACGGCGTTCTGTACCACGATGACCAGGACCTGCATGGTCATGCCCAGGCCGACGCCCAGGACGAGCAGGTCGATGCTCATGACCAGAGTGCTGCTCGTCTCCGTCAGGCGGGAGAGCATGAACATGCCGATGGTGGCGATGAAGGTGCCCGCGATCGGGAAAAATCGGTACTTGCCGGTGCGGGAGATGATCTGGCCGCTGACGATGGACATGGTCAGCATGCCGGCCATCATCGGGAGCAGATGGACGCCGGACAACGTGGCGCTGACGCCATGGACCGTCTGCAGGTAGAGCGGCAGGTAGGTGAGGGCGCCGAACATGCCGAACCCCACCACGAAGCCCACGATCGACGTCATCGAGAACGCTCTGAGCTTGAACAGCTTGAGGGGCATGATGGGCTCGGCCGCCCGCCGTTCCGCGAAATATGCCGCTATGAGGAGCGCGACGGCGGCGAGGCCGAGTCCTACTATCTGCGGACTCGCCCACGCGTACGTGGTGCCCGCCCACGTGGCGATCAGGACCAGGCAGCTGGTGGCGCCGCCGATCGTCACCACGCCCGCGTAGTCGATCTTGTGCCTGGTTCTGCTCTCGTGGCCGGGCAGGACCGCGATGATCACGAACAGCGCCACCGCGCCGACCGGCAGGTTGATGTAGAAGACCCAGTGCCAGGACAGGTGGTCCACGAACAGGCCGCCGAGCAGGGGGCCGACGATGCTGGAGACGGCGAAGACCGCCCCGAAGAAGCCCTGGTACCTGCCGCGCTCGCGGGCCGGCACGACGTCGCCCACGATCGCCTGGGCCAGCACCATGAGCCCGCCGCCGCCGAGGCCCTGAATGGAGCGGAACAGGATGAGCTGGCCCATGTTCTGACTGAGCCCGCAGAGCGCCGATCCGATGAGGAAGATGACGATCGCCCCGATGAACAGCCCTCTGCGGCCGTACTGATCCCCGAGCTTGCCCCACAGCGGCGTGGAGACCGTGCTGGCCAGCAGGTACCCCGTGACCACCCACGACAGTTGCTCCAGCCCGCCGAGGTCGCTCACGATCGTCGGCAGCGCGGTGGACACGATCGTCTGGTCGAGCGCCGCCAGCAGCATGCCCAGCATGAGCGCGATGATGATGAGGCCCAGCCCCTTTTGCCGCATATCCCGATCGTACTGTGAGTAGTCTTTCGACTACTTTTCGGAGTCTCCTCCATCCACAGCCACCCCACCGTCCACAGAACGCCGCTCTGCCCCACCCACCCCCCAACCCCGCCCGCTAATCTCTGCGGCATGCGTGCAGACATCGGCGTCATCGGCGGTTCCGGCTTCTACTCCCTGCTCGACGACGCGGAGGAGATCACCCTCACCACCCCCTACGGGCCACCCAGCGACGTCGTCACCGTCGGCCGCATCGGCTCGCGATCGGTCGCGTTCATCCCCAGGCACGGGCGTGACCACCGCTTCCCGCCCCACCGCATCCCGTACCGCGCCAACCTCTGGGCGCTGCGCGCGCTGGGGGTGCGCCAGGTCCTCGCGCCGAGCGCCGTCGGCTCGCTGAAGGCCGAGCACGGCCCCGGCACGATCGTGGTCCCCGACCAGATCGTCGACCGGACCTCTGGCCGCGTGCAGACGTATTACGACATGGGCGGGGCCGTGCACGTCTCCTTCGCCGACCCCTACTGCCCGTCCGGCCGCGCGGTGGCGGTGTCCTCCGCCCGCGCCGGCGAGTGGAGCACCGTCGACGGCGGCACGCTCGTCGTCATCGAGGGCCCGCGTTTCTCCTCACGCGCCGAGTCGCAGTGGTTCGCCGCCAACGGCTGGACGATCGTCGGCATGACCGGCTTCCCCGAATCCATCCTGGCCAGGGAGCTCGCCCTCTGCTACACCTCGCTGTCGCTGGTCACCGACCTCGACGCCGGCGTGGAGACGGGCGAGGGCGTCACCCACGACGAGGTCCTGGCCTTCTTCGCGCAGAACGTCGCCCGCATGCGCACGCTGGTGGCCGACACGGTCAAGGCCCTGCCCGAGGAGCGCGCCTGCCCCTGCGGCTCCACCCTCGACGGCATCAAGCTCCCCTTCGACCTGCCATGAAACGCCGCCTGATCGCGGCCGTCCTGGCCGCCACCGCGACCCTCGCCGCCCTGCTGGCCGTACTCCCCGAGCCCGGCACCCCCGTGGTCGTGGCCGCCCGCGACCTGACCCCCGGCACGCTGCGCCCAGGCGATCTGCGCCTGGCCCCGCTCAACGCACCCCCCGACGGCGCCCTGCGCGCGCCGCCCGCTGGTGGCGTGCTCGCCGCGCCGATGCGCCGCGGCGAGCCCCTCACGGACGTCCGCCTCCTCCATCCGGTACGGCTGGCGCCCGGCCTGGTGGCCGCGCCCGTCCGCATCGCCGACCCGGACGCCGCGAAGCTCGTCAAACCCGGCTCGACGATCGGCGTACTGGCGGCATGGGAGAGCCAGTCCGCCCAGCTCGTGGCCGACGACGTCACGGTCCTTTCGACCCCCAGGACAGAAGACGACCAGGGCGCCCTCCTCGTACTGGCCACCACGACGACACAGGCCGCCCAACTCGCCGCGGCCCAGTCGGGCGGGCGGCTCTCCGTTATCCTTAAGCCTCACCCTGTGTAATCATTAGACTACGATCTCTGCGCATGAGTGGATTCAAGAAGTTCCTCATGCAGGGGAACGTGATCGATCTGGCCGTCGCGGTCGTCATCGGCGCGGCCTTCACCGCCATCGTCAACTCGTTCGTGGCCGACCTGCTGACCCCGCTGATCTCCGCCTTCGGCGGCATGCCCGACTTCTCCTCGCTGAAGTTCACGATCGGGCAGTCCAGCTTCAACTACGGCAACTTCGTCAACGCGCTGATCTCGTTCCTGCTGGTCGCCGGGGTCGTCTACTTCCTGATCGTCCGGCCGTACACCTCGTACAAGGACCGCGTGGCCGCCGGCGAGGAGGCGACGCACCACGAGTGCCCGCAGTGCCTCACGGAGATCCCGAAGGCCGCCACGCGCTGCCCGGCCTGCACCTCGGAGCTCACCCCTGCCTAGGTGTACTGACCACGGAGGTTAGGTACAGGGGTTGATCGGTTTGGCATAAGGAAGGGCTTCCGGGTTCGGTGTGGATTGCGAGATCTGCACC
>NZ_JBHYIO010000049.1:0-11640 GCF_042740095.1 Nonomuraea sp. NPDC059023
GGGCCGCGCCGTGCCTACGAGCTCTGGCGCGCGAACTGGCTCAAGGCCCCGCGCCAGATCCAGTGCCAGTGCCGCGGCGATCACCGCGGTCCACCGTCGTGTACGGGCAGTTGCCGGCACGTTGCGCTCCCTTCGTCGGTCCGACGATCGGCGAGGCTCCGGCTGCGGGGGAAGTCGTCCTGAGTTATCAGGACAAGGCCGTACAGATTGAGCCAGTATCGTCGGGGGTGGTGCGGCCACCGAGATCCTGAGGGTGCTTGATGCAGGTACGTCCGCTTCGCTCGTCCGATCCTCGAGAAGTACACGGGTACGCGCTGCGCGGCAGGCTGGGCGAGGGCGGCCAGGGCACCGTATACCTCGGCGCCGCCGCGGACGGCTCACTGGCAGCGGTCAAGGTGCTGCACGCCCGCCTCACCGAGGACGGCGAGGCCAGGCGCTACCTGCACCGCGAGCTGAACGCCCTGCGGCGGGTCGCCTCCTTCTGCACGGCGCGCGTGCTGGCGGCCGACCCCGACGCGGATCCGCCGTACGTGATCAGCGAGTACATCGACGGGCCCTCCCTGCAGGAGGTGATCCGCGGGCGCGGCGTCATGGCGGGGGCCGAGCTCGACCGGCTGGCCGTCGCGACCGCCACCGCGCTCGGCGCCATCCACGCCGCGGGCGTCGTGCACCGCGACTTCAAACCGGCGAACGTGCTGCTGGCCGCAGACGGCCCGCGCGTCATCGACTTCGGCATCGCCCGGCCCATGGACGCCACCGCCGCCACCGTCAGCTCCGCCGTCGGCACCCCGGCGTACATGGCGCCCGAGCAGTTGTCCGGGCATCCGGCCGGGCCGCCGATGGACATGTTCGCGTGGGCGTGCACGATGGCGTACGCGGCCAACGGCCGCCCGCCGTTCGGTGACGAGACGCTGCCCCTGGTCATCAACCGGATCCTCAACGCCCAGCCCGACCTGGGGCGGATGGACGGGCGGCTGCGCGGGTTCGTGGCCGCGTGCCTGGAGAAGGACCCCGCGCGGCGGCCGTCGGCCAGGCAGGTGCTGCTCGGGCTGATGGAGCAGGCGCCGAGGGGGACGCTCCCGCCCCCGCCGCCCCGCGCCCAGCCGATCGCGGGCGGCCCGCCCCCGCCCAGGCCGGGGTTCGGGTCCTCGCCGCCGCCGAGGCCGGTGCACGGGCCGCCGTCGCTGCCGCCGCGGCCGCCCGGCCAGACCCGGCCGGGCAGCAGGACGGCCAGGGTGACGGTGGGCGCGGCGGTGGCGGCGGTACTCGTGCTGGGGTCGGCGACGGCGGTCTACGTCGCCACCAGGCCGGACACCACGGGCACCAGGGTGACCACGACCACCACCCCGGTCGCGAGCCCGAGCCCCAGTACGAGCCCCAGTACGAGCCAGGACACCGGTACGCGCGTCGGCGACGTGTCCCGTTCGCCCCGGCTGGGCCTGGAGGTCTGGCAGGACGACAAGCCGGTGGCCCTGTCGCTCGACGACCTCGACTCCCCGGTGACCGTGGCCCAGCTCAAGGCGGCGCCGTTCGAGCTGCGCTTCCCGAAGCTCGCCGAAGGGCGGGCGCTGCAGGTCTGCGCGTGGACCGGCAAGTCGGTCTTCTCCATCGAGGACGGGGCCAAGGTCGACAGCCACCCGTGCTTCCGCCCCGGAACCGGCGTCGCCGACTACGAGTACGGCTCGGGCACGCTGTACCTGAACGACAACGACGGCCACAACTACCTGGCCGGCAACCGGGTCGCCGCGCAGTCGCCCACCCAGGACAAGGTGTTCGTCTCCAAGATCTTCCGCGACGGGGCGGACACGCCGCTGGCCGGCTTCGCCGGGACGCTGTACCTGGCCGCCTTCATCGACCTGAACGGCGACAAGGCGTTCAAGCGGGCGGGTGAGGGCGAGTACGACTACCTCACGCTCAAGATCACCCGCTGACCGGCAAGCTTTGGGCAAAGACAGGGATTTGTCGGACTACGTCGACTGATGTGGAGGAATGACCACCCAGGTGGACGGGGGTGGGCGATGACGGCCGGGGAGGCACAGGCGGCGGCCCGGAAGCTGTCGCTGCCGACGCTGACCGCGATGGTGGTCGGGTCGATGGTCGGCGCCGGGGTCTTCTCGCTGCCGCGCAACTTCGCGCAGGCCACCGGGGTGCTCGGGGCGCTGATCGCGTGGGCGGTGGCCGGGGCCGGCATGCTCATGCTGGCCTTCGTCTTCCAGACGCTGGCCGTACGCAAGCCTGACCTGAACGCCGGCGTGTACGCCTACGCCAAGGCCGGGTTCGGCGAGTTCCCGGGATTCCTGTCGGCGTTCGGCTACTGGGCCAGCGCCTGCGTGGGCAACGTCACCTACTGGGTGCTGATCAAGTCCACGCTGGGCGCGACCATCCCCGGTTTCGGCGAGGGCGACACGATCCTGGCCGTGGTCATCAGCGCGGCGGGCGTGTGGGCGTTCCACTTCATGATCGTGCGCGGGGTGCGCGAGGCGGCGGCGATCAACCGGATCGTCACCGTCGCCAAGCTCGTGCCGATCGTGCTGTTCATCGTGATCGTCGCCATCGCCCTCAAGTCGGCCACCTTCTCCGCGAACTTCCTCGGCACGACGGGCAGCCTGTTCGACCAGGTCAAGGCGACGATGCTGGTGACCGTCTTCGTCTTCCTCGGCGTCGAGGGCGCCAGCGTCTACTCCCGCTACGCGCGCCGCCGCGAGGACGTCGGCCGTGCCACGGTGCTGGGCTTCGTCAGCGTGCTCGCGCTGTTCGCCGCGGTGTCGATCTTCTCGTACGGCGTGCTGCCCCAAGGCGAGCTGGCCCAGATCCGCCAGCCGTCCGTGGCCGGGGTGATGGAGTCGGTCGTGGGCCCCTGGGGCTCGGTGTTCATCAGCGCCGGCCTGATCGTCTCGGTGCTCGGCGCGTACCTGGCCTGGACGCTGATGGCCGCCGAGGTGCTGTTCGTGGCGGCCAGGGACGACGACATGCCGCGCTTCCTGCGGCGGGAGAACCGGCAGGGCGCCCCGGTGGCAGCGCTGGTCATGACCGGCATCCTGATCACCGCGGTGCTGGCCGTCACCCTGTGGTCGGATGACGCGTTCACGTTCACGCTGAAGCTGTGCAGTTCGCTCTCGCTGGTGCCGTACCTGCTCGCCGCGGGCTACGCGCTCAAACTGCGCGGCACCGCCGGGCAGGTGACCGTGGCGGCGCTGGCCGTCGTCTACACCGCCTTCCTGATCTTCGCCGCGGGGCTGGAGTTCCTGCTGCTGTCGTGCATCATCTACGCCCCCGGCACGATCCTGTTCGTCATGACCAGGCGCGAGCGGGGCCGGCGCGCGTTCACGCCGCCGGAGCTGATCCTGTTCGTCCTGGTCGCCGCCGGGGCGGTCGTCGGCGTCGTCGGCCTGGCCGCGGGCTGGATCACCATCTGAGAAGGAGGAAGCCATGACGCTGGGTGTGCATTCCGAGGTCGGGATGCTGCGCAAGGTCATCGTGCACCGGCCGGAGCTGAGCATGAGACGCCTCACCCCTGCCAACAACGACCGGCTGCTGTTCGACGACATCCTCTGGGTCGAGCAGGCACAGCGCGAGCACGACGCCTTCGTGGCGATGATGCGCGGGCGCGGCATCGAGGTCTTCGACCACCAGCGGTTGCTGGCCGAGGCGCTGGAGTCGCGCTTCGACGCCAAGCAGCACGCCATCGACCAGGCCGTCACCCACCTGACCGTCGGCCCCGCCCTGGTCGACACCATCCGCGAGACGCTGGCCGGGTGGAGCGGCGAGAAGCTGGCCACCCATCTCATCGGCGGCCTCACCAAGCAGGAGTACGGCACCGCCGCCCTGGACGAGAAGTCACTGGTGGCCGCCGCTGCGCGGCCGGGGGAGTTCATCCTGCCGCCGCTGCCGAACTCGTTGTACCAGCGCGACCCCTCGGCCTGGCTGTACGGAGGCGTCTCGCTGAACCCGATGTACTACCACGCCCGCCTCCTGGAGACCATGAACCAGTCGACCATCTACCACTACCACCCGATGTTCACCGAGGAGCGCTTCGCCTTCTGGTACCCCGACGCGGGCGAGGACGACCGCTTCCACGAGGAGGACTACGGCACCGCCGCCATGGAGGGCGGCGACATGATGCCCATCGGCAACAAGACCGTCGCCATCGGCCTGTCCGAGCGCACCACCGCCCGCACCGTCGAGCACATCGCGCTGTCGCTCTTCGCCGCGGGCGCCGCCGAGCGGGTGATCGCGGTCAACATCCCCAAACGCCGCTCCTACATGCACCTCGACACCGTCTTCACCTTCCTGGACGCCGACAAGGCCACCGCCTATCCGCCGTTCCTGGAGACCGCCACCACGTACTCGCTGCGCCCCGGCGACAAGCCGGCCACGCTGGACGTGCGCCGCGACGCCTCCTTCGTCGGCGCCCTGGAGGAGTCGCTCGGGATCGGCCGGCTGGAGGTGATCCCGACCGGCGGCGACGACTACCAGCAGGCCCGCGAGCAGTGGGACTCCGGCAACAACTTCTTCGCCCTCGCGCCCGGGGTCGTGGTCGGCTACCACAAGAACCAGTTCACCAACCGCAAGCTGCGCGAGCACGGGGTCGACGTCATCGAGATCGAGGGCTTCGAACTCGGCAAGGGCCGCGGCGGCGCCCACTGCATGACCTGCCCGATCGAACGCGACGCCGTCTGAACCTCCCCCCGGGAGGAAAGCCATGAGAATCGTCCTGATCTGCGCCACCTTGCTGCTGGCCACCGCCTGCTCCTCGGGCAACCAGCCCGACTGGTGGCGTACCAACCAGACCGACGGCCAGGTCGGCCCGGTCCGGCTCGTGCACGTCAACATCGAGGCGCCGCCCATGGACGAGCAGAAGCCCGGCGGCACGCTGCCGCTCTACCTGACGCTGTTCAACGACGCGGCCGTCGAGCAGGTCTTGGACGCGGTGAGCACCGTGGAGGCGAAGAAGGTCGTCTACCGCGCGGGCTCGGGCGCGCCCATGGAGCGCATGCGGGTGGTCGTCCCGCCGAAGGGGGAGCTGTCCCTGCAGAAAGGGGACGGCCGGCCGTACCTGGAACTGGTGGGCACGAACCGGCAGCTCGGCAACACCACGATCCCCGTGACCTTCCGCTTCCCCACGGCGGGGACGGTCACCATCCGGGTGCCCGTACGGGCGGGCCGGCCGTCGCCGTCGTGAGCCATTGAAGAACAAGATTCCAGAATGTCATTCTGGTTCCATGACCGTCGACAAGCACGCCCTCCGCGCCCGATACCGCCAGGAACGCGACAAGCGCCTCCGCCCCGACGGCAACGACCAGTACCTGCGCCTGACCGGCCGGTTCGCCTCCTACGCCGACGACCCGTACACCCCCAGAGCCCCGCGGGAGCCGAAGAACGACCACGTCACCGTGGCGTTCGTCGGCGGCGGGTTCGCCGGGCTGGTCACCGGGGCGCGGCTGAAGGAGGCCGGGGTGGCCGACGTCAGGATCGTGGAGAAGGGCGGCGACTTCGGCGGCACCTGGTACTGGAACCGGTACCCCGGAGCCCAGTGCGACACCGCCTCCTTCGTCTACATGCCGCTGCTCGAAGAGCTCGGCCACATGCCGACGGAGAAGTACGCCCACGCGCCCGAGATCCTGGAGCACTGCCGGCGCATCGGCAAGCACTACGGCCTCTACGACAACGCGCTCTTCCACACCGAGGTCACCGGCATGGAATGGGACGACGAGCGCGCGCTGTGGACCGTCACCACCGACCGGGGCGACCGGTTCACCGCGCGGTTCGTGGCCATGGGCGTCGGGCCGCTGCACGTGCCCAAGCTGCCCGGCATCCCCGGGATCGACACCTTCGGCGGGCACTCCTTCCACACCAGCCGCTGGGACTACGACTACACCGGCGGCGACCCGGCGGGCGCGCCCATGGACCGGCTGGCCGGCAAGCGGGTGGCGGTCATCGGCACCGGCGCGACGGCGGTGCAGTGCGTGCCGCACCTGGCGCGGGCCTGCGCCGAGCTGTACGTGTTCCAGCGCACGCCGTCCTCGGTGGACGTGCGTGACAACCGGCCGACCGACCCCGAGTGGTTCGCGCGGATCGCCACGCCCGGCTGGCAGCGGCGCTGGCTGGAGAACTTCACCGCCAACCAGGCCGGCGGCGGCGCCGAGGAGGACCTGGTGATGGACGGCTGGACCGACATCGCCCGCCGCGTGCGCGACCGGATCGCCGCCCTGCCGCAGGACGCCCGGACGATCGAGCGGATGCTGGAGGCGTTCGAGGACTCCGACTTCGAGAAGATGGAGGAGATCCGCGCCCGCGTCGACGCCGTCGTGCGCGATCCGCGGACCGCCGACCGGCTCAAGGCCTGGTACCGGCAGCTGTGCAAGCGGCCGTGCTTCCACGACCAGTACCTGCAGGCGTTCAATCTGCCGGGCGTCCACCTGGTCGACACCGACGGCAAGGGCGTCGAGCGCGTCACGGAGACGGGCGTGGTGGTCGCGGGCCGGGAGTACGGGGTGGACTGCGTGATCTACGCCTCCGGCTTCGAGGTGGGCACCGACTACACGCGGCGCGCCGGATACGACGTGACCGGGCGGGGCGGGGTCAGGCTGTCGGCGTACTGGGAGGAGGGGATGCGCACGCTGCACGGCACCCATGTGCACGGCTTCCCGAACGTCTTCATCGTCCAGCCGACCCAGGGCGCCAACCTCATCTCGAACATTCCGCACAACCTGACCGAGTCGGGCCGGACGATCGCGATGATCGTCAGGCACGCCCTCGACCGCGGCCACGTCCGGGTGGAGGCGAGCAAGCGGGCCGAGGACGCGTGGCTGGAGCTGCTCATGTCCGGTCCCGGCACCCTGCTGGGCGGCGCCGACTGCACGCCCGGCTACTACAACAACGAAGGTCAGGACCCGGGCGGGAAGGGCTGGCTGAGCCTCGGCTATCCGCTCGGGGCCACCGCCTATTTCGCCTATCTGGAGCAATGGCGCACGTCAGGCGACTTCGCCGGCCTCGACTTCACCTAGCTTGATCTTTACCCCCATGCCGGTGCCTTTGCCTGCCTCGGGGCAGCTCAACCCCTGTGAGCCGGGAGAGCGACGACGTCACGGCCCGGATCAGGGACCGGCTGGGCGCCCTGCGTGCCCGCATGCGCCGCGAAGCCGTCCTCGACGAGGCCGTCAGCCGCACCGCCGCGCGCCAGAACATCCGCCCCGAGGAGGCGGCGCGCCACCTCAGCCGGCTCGCCGACGCTTCCGGCGTGGAGCTCCCGGACCTGGCCGCCACCATCGAGCCCGCGCCGCGCCCGGCCACGCTGCCGCCGGTGCCCGGGTGGGTGCTGGCGGTGTTGCAGGCCGTGCACGTCTCGGCCGCCTACCTGGTGCCGGTCGTCGACGACGGCGACCGGCCGGTCGACTTCGTGATCGCCGCGGCGAACGAGCAGGCCCGCGACGTGACCGGCCGCGGCGCCGGTGAACTCGTCGGCGAGCGCCTCGTCCAGGCCTGCCCCGGGGTGGTGAAGTCCGGGCTGCTGGAGGCGTACTTCCGGGTGCTCGCCGAAGGCCGGCCGCTCAAGCTCGACCCGGTGGAGTACGTCGAGGCGCGCGAGCACAAGCTCTGGCCGGCGTCGCTGACCGTGCGGGCCGTGCCGCTGCACGAGGGCGTCCTGGCGAGCTGGCGCGCGCTCGACGAGGACGAGCGGCTGATCAGCCGGTGGGACCGCGCCCAGCGCGAGGCCGAGCTCGGCTGGGCCGAGTGGACGCTCACCACCGGCCGCACCTACTGGACCGCCCAGATGTACGGGATCTTCGGCCGCGACCCCGCCGACGGCCCGATACCGCTGGAGGAGCTGCCCGGCGCCGTCGTCGAGGCGGACGTGCCGCTGGTGGACGAGCTCATGTCCACCCTGCTCGAACACGGCGAGGCGGCCGACAGCGAGTTCAGGATCAGGCAGCGCCACGGCGTACGGCAGGTGCGTACGGTCAGCGAGCCCGTCCTCGACGACAGCGGCACCCCGGTGCTGGTCAGGATGCTCGTCCAGGACATCACCCGCGGCCGCCGCCGCGAACGCGCCCTGTCGGCGGCCCACGCGCAGGCGATCAGGCAGCGCCGCCGGGCCGAGGAGGAGCAGCGCGTCGCCCACCGCCTCCAGGACGCCATCCAGCCCGGCCACAGCGGCGTCCTGGACGTGCCCGGCGTCCGGATCGCCGTACGCTACCTGCCCGCGGAGGACGTCGGCCGGCTCGGCGGCGACTGGTTCAAGGCCAGAAGCCTGCCCGACGGACGGGTCCTGGTGGCCATCGGCGACGCGATGGGCCACGGCCTGGCCGCCGTCGGCCTGATGGCGCAGATGCGCTTCGGCCTGGCCGGGCTCGCCTACACCAAGGCCGACGCCGCCCAGCTGGCCACCTGGCTGAACGATCTCATCTACCACAACAGCGAGACCGTGGCCGCGACGGGCACCGCCGTCATCGGCCACTTCGACCCCGGCAGCAGGCTCCTGACCTGGACCAGCGCGGGCCACCCGCCGCCGCTGCTGGTGCGCGACGGGGTCGCGGCGCTGCTGGCGCCGCCGCCGGGCCTGATGCTCGGCGCCCTGGAGTCGGTCGCCTACGAGCTGACCACCACGCAGCTCCACCCCGGCGACATGCTGTTCCTCTACACCGACGGCGTCATCGAGCGCCGCGACCAGGATCTCGACGCCGGCCTGAAGTCCCTGCTGGAGGCGGCCGACGACTGCCCGCTCGACGATCCCGAGGCGGCCATCGGCTGCGCCCTGGACCGCATCGGCCTGGACACCCACGACGACGTCTGCCTGCTGGCGCTGCGCATCCGCTGAACGCTGCTACACATTTGTGTAGTAAAATACACACGCGTATAGTCAGCTGCATGACCGCACCCGACCCGGAAGACCTCACCGCGCGCGCCCGCATCAGGGACGCCGCGATGCGCCAGTTCGGCGAGCACGGCTTCGAGCGGGCCACCATCCGGGGGATCGCCGACGGCGCGGGCGTCTCCTCCGGGCTCGTGCGCCACCACTTCGGCTCCAAACAGGGCCTGCGCGAGGCCTGCGACGCGTACCTGGTCAAGGCGATCCGCACACTCAACGACGAGGTCCGCGCCGACGCCGGGCACAACTACGTCGCCGTCGCGAGCGCCGTCTTCGGCCCCTACCAGCGCTACATGTCCCGCGCGCTGGCGGAGGGCTCGGCCGCCGAGGTCTTCGACGCGATCGCCGAGCTCAGCGAGCAATGGCTGGCCGAGGCCGACAAGAGCCGCCCCGACCCGCCCACGGTCCCGGTCAGGGCGCGCGCCACCGTCGGCACCGCGATGGCGCTGGCCGTCTCCGTGCTGCAGGAGCACATCTCCCGGCGGCTCGGCGTGCGGGTCTTCAGCCCCGCCGGGGACGAACTGCTCGCCCGGGTGCTGCTCGACCTCTACTCCCACTCCTGGCTCACCCCGGAGGAGGGCGCCGCGCTGCAGGCGCGCCTCGACGAGACCGGGGAGGTCCACGGCTTCCTCGGGCCCAACGGCGCGGGCCGCTCTCGGTCCTGATCGGCAGCGTGCAGGTCTCCACATCCCGAAGCTGCCCGCCGAACCGCTGAACGTGCTCCCGCCGGCGGTGCTGACCGCGATGGCGGCGGCGCCGATCGCCGCGGGCTCCGCCGGAATCCGCGGAGCGCGACCTCCCGATCGGGGGAAAGCACCCCGAGTGCCCAGATAACGCTAGGGAAGATCCTCTTTAGCGCAAAACCATGCTCAGCGCAGCAAGATATGCCGAAAGGGACGACATCCAGCTGGATGTCGTCTTTTTCGTGTTAGGTGGCGTTCACCCGTGAGTCATGAGCCTCAGTCAGGCTACGGGCGTCCCTCACCCTTGATCGACAGGGAGCCACCCCCGTGCGCAACCTCAACCGCCGCCACTTCCTTGTCACCGGCCTGGCCGCGGGAGCCGCCGCAGGGCTGCCTGCCGGGGCCGAGGCCGCCACCCGCGGCAGGGAACCGGCCGCCAACCCCTTCACCCTCGGCGTCGCCAGCGGCGACCCCGACCACCACGGCTTCGTCATCTGGACCAGGCTCGCGCTCAACCCCATGGCCGAGGACGGCATGGGCGGCATGCCCGCGCGCCCGGTCACCGTCCAGTGGCAGATATACGCCGACGAGCGCGCCAGGCGCACCGTCCGCGCGGGCGTCACCCGCGCGGTCCCCGAGTGGGGCCACAGCGTGCACGTCGAGGTCGCCGGACTGGCCCCCGGCCGCGAGTACTGGTACCGCTTCAAGACCGGCCGCCACGTCTCCCCGCTCGGCCGCGCCCGCACCGCCCCCCACCCCTTCCAGTACGGCGGCGCCCTGTCGATGGCCTTCGTCTCCTGCGCCCAGTACGAGCACGGCTACTTCACCAGCTACCGCCGCCTGGCCGAGGAGAACCCCGACCTCGTCCTGCACCTGGGCGACTACCAGTACGAGTACACCAAGAACACCTACGTCATCCCCGGCGGGAACGTCCGCCACCACGACGGCCCGGAGACCGAGACGCTGGCCAACTACCGCCAGCGCCACGCCCAGTACAAGGCCGACGCCGATCTGCAGGCCGCCCACGCCGCGGCCCCCTGGCTGGTGGTGTGGGACGACCACGAACTGGACAACAACTGGGCCGACGAGATCCCGGAGAAGCCCGAGATCCCGCAGCCGAACTTCCGTCAGCGCCGCGAGGCCGCCTTCCGCGCCTACTACGAGAACATGCCGCTGCGCCGTTCCTCGGTTCCGCGCGGCATCGACATGCAGCTCTACCGGCGCGTGCGCTGGGGCCGCCTGGCCACCTTCCACATGCTCGACACCCGGCAGTACCGCGACGACCAGGGCTGCGGCGACGGCTACCGCGACTGCCCGGCGGCGATCGACCCGGCCCGCTCGATCACGGGCAGCGAGCAGGAGGCCTGGCTGCTGGACGGCTTCCGCCACTCCCGCGCCCAGTGGGACATCCTCGGCCAGCAGGTCTTCTTCGCCCAGCGCGACAACAACGCCGGACCCCAGAAGATCACCTCGCAGGACGCCTGGGACGGCTACGTCGCCTCGCGCAACCGCATCACCCAGGGCTGGCTCGACGCCCGCGTCCGCAACCCCGTCGTGCTCACCGGCGACGTGCACGCGCACTGGGCCAGCGACCTGAAGCTCGACTACGACGACCCGACGGGCCCGTCGGTCGGCTCGGAGCTGGTGGCCACCTCCATCAGCACCGGCGGCGACGGCAAGGACTCCGACCCGCAGACGCAGCCGTTCCTGAAGATCAACCCGCACCTGAAGTTCTACAACAACCAGCGCGGCTACGTGCTGACCACGATCGAGCGCGACCTCATGACCGCCGACTTCCGGGTGGTGCCGAAGGTGCAGGCGCCGGGCTCGGGCGTCCACACCAAGGCCACGTTCGTCATCGAGGACCGCGTCCCGGGCGTGAAGCAGACCTACCTGCGCCCGGTCGACCCGGCGCTCAAGGCGCTGGGCGAGACGACCATCGAGGAGACGGTCCGCCTGGAGACCGAGCGCCCCTAGCCGTCGGCCGCCCCGGTCCCAAGCCCCCAAAAACCGGGCGGCCCGGCACCATCGGGTTTTTAAAAATAAAAAAAAACATAATAAAGAAAAACAATAGGGAAGAAACAGAAA
>NZ_JBHYIO010000049.1:11650-68122 GCF_042740095.1 Nonomuraea sp. NPDC059023
GACCGGGGCGGCCGGCCTCCTTCGGTTGGATACTTAGCTCAACTAAGTTAGTCTGGCTAAGCATGAGGGACGATCCTGACGCGCTGGCCGAGCAGATGTCCGTGGTGCTGCGCCACCTGGTTCTGCTGCTGCGCCGTACCGTCGCCGGCCAGCCCGTCACCAGCCAGCAGTACGCCGTCCTCGGCTCGCTCAAGCACGGGCCGCGCCGGATGACCGAGCTGGCCGAGGAGCACGCCGTCCAGCTGCCGACCATGACGGTCCAGATCAACCGGCTCGAAGAGGCGGGCCTGGTGGCCAGGGGCAGCGACCCGGCCGACGCCAGGGTCAGGACGGTCGAGCTGACCGGCGAGGGCCGTACGCGGCTGCTGGCCGTACAGCGTGCCAGGATCGCGCACCTCGCCCACGAACTGGCCGCGCTCACGCCGGACGAGCGCGCCGCCCTCGCGGCGGCGCTCCCGGTGCTGGCCAAGCTCGGCTGAGACGCACGAAGGAGTGCCATGTCATCCGGTGGCGGCATACTGCGCCAGCCGATGTCCGTCTGGGCCACCGCGTTCGCCGCGGTCGTCGCCTTCATGGGCATCGGGCTCGTCGATCCGATCCTGCCCTCCATCGCCCAGGGGCTGAACGCCGGCCCCAGCCAGGTGTCCCTGCTGTTCACCAGCTACTTCCTGGTCACCGCCGTGGCGATGCTGGTCACCGGCTGGGTCTCCAGCCGGATCGGCGGCAAGAAGACGCTGATGGCCGGCCTCGCGCTGGTCGTCGTGTTCGCCGCGCTGGCCGGGACGTCCGGCAGCGTGGGCGAGCTGATCGGCTTCCGCGCCGGATGGGGCCTGGGCAACGCGCTGTTCGTCGCCACCGCGCTCGCGGTCATCGTGGGCGCGGCCAGCGGCGGCGCCGAGGCCGCGATCATCCTCTACGAGGCGGCGCTCGGCCTCGGCATCTCGCTCGGCCCGCTGGCCGGCGCGCTGCTCGGCGACTGGAACTGGCGGGCGCCGTTCTTCGGCACCGCCACGCTGATGGCCGTGGGATTCGTGCTCATCGCCACGCTCCTGAAGAACACGCCCAGGCCCGAGGCCGGAACCCGGCTCAGCGCCCCCATCCGCGCCCTGGCCCACGGCGGGCTGTCCACCACGGCCTTCACCGCCCTGTTCTACAACTTCGCCTTCTTCACCGTGCTGGCGTTCACGCCGTTCATCCTGCACATGACGGCCTACGGCATCGGCGCCGTCTTCTTCGGCTGGGGCGTGTGCGTGGCGCTGGCCTCAGTGTTCGGGGCGCCGCCGCTGCAGCGCAGGCTCGGCTCGGTCAACGTGCTGCACCTGGCGCTGGCCCTGCTCGCGCTGTGCCAGATCGGCATCGCGCTGTCCGGCCACGCGGGCATCATCGTGTTCACGATCCTGTCGGGCATCCCGATCGGGCTCTGCAACACCGTCTTCACCGAGTCGGCCATGGAGGTCTCCGACGCGCCCCGGCCGGTCGCCTCCGCCGGCTACAACTTCGTGCGCTGGATGGGCGGCGCGCTGGCCCCGTTCCTGGCCACCAAGATGGGGGAGGAGCTCGGGATCGCGGTGCCGTACCTCGTCGGCGCGGCCTGCTGCGTCATCGCCATGGCCATCCTGTACGGCCGGCGCCACCACCTTCTCGCCCTGCGGCGCGTCGACACCGACCACGCCCTGGAGGACGCCGTGGTTGCATAGCAGGCATGATCGGACACGCCCTTGTGGCGGCGGGGCTGGCGGTCGGCCCCGCCGTCGCGTTACGCCCGGAAATATCGGTCATGACGTGGAACGTCTGCGCGGGCACGAACGCCTCCTGCTCCCTGTACCGCCGCACCGCCCCCGAGATCGCCCGCGCCGTCGGCACGCAGGCCGGGCGCGGCACCGACGTGCTGTTCCTGCAGGAGTTCTGCACGGGCGCGGACGCGGCCCTGGAAGGCTGGCTCGAGAACGCCACCGGCCGCGCCTGGACCGTGCGCTCGTGGGGACTGGTGTCGCAGCACGGCACGCCGTACGCCTGCCATCCCGACCTGCTCGGCCGCCCGCGCGGAACCCAGAGCGTCACCATCGCCGTCGCCGGCCGGGCCACCTTCGAGACCCACGCCCTGAGCTCGCCGCCCTGGTCGGTGAAACGGGCCGCGCTCTGCGCCGACCTGCCGCGGCAGCGGGTGCGAGCCTGCACCAGCCACCTGTCCGTGGGACTGCCCTACGACGATCGCGGGCCGGGCGCGCCGTACCGGACGAAACAGGTGCGCGAGTTCTTCGCGCTCACCGCGCCGGGCCGCACGCCCGTCTTCGGCGGCGACCTCAACCTGCGGCCGGGCAGCCGCGCGCTCGCCCCCGTCTACGCCCGCTACCAGGAGTGCGACCCGCGGCGGCGGCCGACCATGCGGGCCAAGAAGCTCGACTACCTGTTCACCACGCGGGTACTCGGCTGCCGCGTGGACACCCGCACCACCGTCTCCGACCACCAGCCGCTCCATCTCCGTGCCGCCCTGTAGGAAGACGGCGGGCCCTCGTGGTGTTGAATGATGCGAACTCCAGACCATGACGGAAGGACCAGCGTGCCCACGATCGGTGTACTCGCCCTCCAGGGAGACGTGCGCGAACACGTCGCGATGCTGGAGGCGGCCGGCGCCGGCGCGACCCCCGTGCGCCGCCCCGCGGAGCTTGAGGCGGTCGACGGGCTCGTGATCCCCGGCGGGGAGTCCACCACGATGTGGAAGCTGGCCGAGATCTTCGAGATGCTCGAACCCCTGCGCCTGCGGATCAAGGACGGCCTGCCCGCCTACGGCTCCTGCGCCGGCATGATCATGCTGGCCGACCGGATCGAGGACGGCGTCGACGGCCAGCAGACCATCGGCGGTCTCGACATGGTCGTGCGGCGCAACGCCTTCGGCCGCCAGGTCGACTCCTTCGAGGCCGACCTGACCTTCGCCGGCGGCCCCGTGCACGCCGTGTTCATCCGCGCGCCATGGGTGGAATCGGTGGGTTCGGAGGTCGAAGTGCTGGCTACCGCGCCGCCTGGGGATAGGATCGTCGCGGTCCGCCAAGGGCCTCTGCTCGCGACATCGTTCCATCCCGAGCTGACCGGGGACACTCGCGTGCACGAATACTTCGTAAACATGGTGAGGGAGCTCTAGGTAATGTCCGGCCACTCCAAATGGGCGACGACGAAGCACAAGAAGGCCGCGCTCGACGCCAAGCGCGGCAAGCTTTTCGCGAAGCTCATCAAGAACATCGAGGTGGCGGCACGGACCGGTGGCCCTGACCCGGACGCCAACCCCACCCTCTTCGACGCCATCTTCAAGGCGAAGAAGAACTCGGTGCCCAACGACAACATCGAGCGGGCCCGCAAGCGCGGCGGCGGCCTGGAGGCCGGGGGCGCCGACTGGCAGACCATCATGTACGAGGGCTACGCGCCCGGCGGCGTCGCGGTGCTCATCGAGTGCCTCACCGACAACCGCAACCGCGCCGCCTCCGAGGTACGCGTCGCGCTGACCCGCAACGGCGGCTCGCTGGCCGACCCCGGCTCGGTGTCGTACATGTTCAACCGCAAGGGCGTCGTGCTCGTCCCCAAGAACGGTCTCGACGAGGACGACGTGCTGACCGCGGTCCTGGACGCGGGCGCCGAGGAGGTCAACGACCTGGGCGAGTCCTTCGAGGTCGTCTCCGAGGCCGGCGACCTGGTCCCGGTGCGCAAGGCGCTGCAGGAGGCGGGCATCGACTACGACTCGGCCGAGTCCGGGTTCCTGCCGACCATGAGCGTGCAGCTCGACGAGGACGGCGCGCGCAAGGTCTTCCGCCTCATCGACGCGCTGGAGGACAGCGACGACGTGCAGAACGTCTTCGCCAACTTCGACGTCTCCGACGAGATCATGGAGAAGCTCGACGCCTAACGCGGAACGAACCTTTCCGCATTGCCTCGTAGCGTGGAAGGCATGATCAAGCCTTTCACCATCGACGTCCCGCAGGCCGACCTCGACGACCTCCGCGAGCGCCTGGCCCGCACCCGCTGGCCCGCTCGGCTCCCCGGAGCCGAGTGGAGCCGCGGCGTGCCCGTCGCCTACCTGCGTGAGCTCGCCGGCCACTGGGCCGACGGCTACGACTGGCGTGCGTGGGAGGCGAAGATGAACGCGTTCCCGCAGTTCACCACCGAGATCGACGGCCAGCCGATCCACTTCTTCCACGTGCGCTCCGCCGACCCCGGCGCGCTGCCGCTGATCCTCACCCACAGCTGGCCGAACTCCGTCGCCGAGTTCACCGAGCTGCTGGGGCCGCTGTCGGAGCACTTCCACGTGGTCGCGCCCTCGCTGCCCGGGTTCGGCTTCTCGCCGTTCCCCGAGCCCGCCGACGAGCGGCCGTGGAGCGTCGAGCGCGTGGCGCGTACCTGGGCCGAGCTGATGAGCCGCCTGGGGTACGAGCGCTACGGCGCCCACGGCAACGACGCGGGCGCGCTGGTCTCCCCGCAACTGGCCGCCCTCTTCCCCGAGCACGTCGTCGGCGTGCACATCACCGGCGGGCTCGGCCTGCCCACCGAGCCGGAGGACCAGGAGGGCGTGGACGCCTGGGTCCTCGACATGCTCAGCGGCGCCGCGGGCAGCGGGTACGCCCCCTACCTGGCCGCCCGGCCCCAGACGCTCTCCTACGGCTTCAGCGACTCGCCGGTCGCCCAGCTCGCGTACCTGGTCGAGCGCTTCAAGGAGTTCGACGGCTGGGACCAGGCGGGCTCCACCGACCCCGTCGAGCGCGACCTCATCCTCACCAACGCCAGCCTCTACTGGCTGACCGGCACCGGCGGCTCGTCGTCGTGGACGTACTACGAGGGCGCGGCCGGACTGCCGATCGACCAGGACGCCGTCCCCACCGGCGTCTCCCACGGCGGACCCGAGACCTTCCGCCGCATCGCCGAGCGCAAGAACACGATCGTCCACTGGAACGATCTCGACCACCCCAGCCACATGCTCGCCATGGCCGCGCCCGGCCCGCTGGCGGCCGACATCCGGGACTTCTTCGGAGGACTCGCCCCTCGCTAGGGTGGTGGGCCATGATCCCGGCCCCGCCCGCTCCACGCCCGCCCGCCGCGCTCGGCTGGTTGCTCCTGGCGCCCGCGGCGTTCGCGGCGCTCGCCTGCCTGGTCGTGCCCAGCGTGCACACCGCCGTGATGAGCACACGATCGGTGCGCCTGCTGGCGCGGCGGGACGAGCCCGTCGGCCTCGCCAACTACGCCACCGTGCTCGGGGACGAGGGGTTCTGGCGGGCGCTGGCGTTCTCGCTGCTCGTGACCCTGGTGCCGCTCCTGGTGGCCGTGGTCGTGGCGCCCCTGCTGGCGCTCGCGCTCGACCGCGGCGGCAGCGTGGCCCGGCGCGGTGGGAGGGTCGTGCTCTCGCTGGCGGTCATCACGTTCTCCCCGGTCGCGGTGGTCGCCGCCTGGACGCGCGGCCTGCGTCCCGACGCCACGGGCCTGGCCACGCTGGTCCGCGGGGTGGCGGGGGAGGGGGCCGCCGTGACGTTCCCGCTCGTCGTGGCGGCGATGACGTTCGGCGTGGTGTGCGCGCTGGCCACGCTGGCCTTCCTGCCCGCTTTGCGCGGCGGCACCGTGACGCCCGCGATGTTCGCCGTGGCCGCCCTGGTCGTGCTCACCCTGCTCGCCGTGGGGCTGCAGGCGTTCACCTTCAGCTCGGCGCTGTCACGGGGCGGGTCCAGGGGTACGCGGACGCTGGGCGCGTACATGCTGTTCGAGGGGCTGGCCGCGGGGCGGCTGGGCCCGGCAGCGGCGGCGGCGACGCTGACCGGCCTGCTGCTCGGCGGGCTCGGCATCGTCGCGGTGCTCCTGGTGGTGCTGGGCGGGATGCGCCTGCACCTGTCGCCACGGACGACCGGGAACGGGCAGCCCCTCATCGGCGTGCTCGCCCTGGTCGTGGTGAGCGCCGTCGGGCTGGTGCTCGCCTGGCCGTGGATCACCGCGCTGTTCGGCGCGGAGGAGACGCCGCCCGTGACGTTCGGCACCTATGTGCGGACGTGGCTGCCCGCCCTCGCCGGCGCGCTGGTGTCCGTGGCCGTCGCCTACGCGGCCGCGCTCGGCATCGGCGGACTGCGGCCGCTGGGGCGCCACAGCGAGTGGCTGCTGCTGCCGTTCGCGCCGTGGGCGCTGGCGGGGGCCGGTCCGTTCAGCCTGGCCACCTGGACCTACGTCCGCGACCTCGGCCTGATGGACACGATCATCGCCCTCGTGCCGCCCATGCTCGTCAGCGTGCCCGCCCTCGTCGTGCTCACGCTGCTCTGCCGCGGCCTGGCCGAACGCGCCCGTACCGGATTCCTGCGCGGCGTCGTGCTGCCCTCGCTGCCCATGGCCGGCATCCTCACCGGCGGCGTCACGCTCGTGAACGCCCAGGACGGCCTGTGGCCGCTCATGGTCTCCCAGCGGCCGTCCAGCGGCCCCGCCACGATGCTGCTGAGCCAGAGCCTCAACTCCTACCGCGGCGCCACCGTCGACGTCGGCGTGACGACGCCGCTGCCCGTCATGCTGCTCGCCCTCGCCGCCGTGGTCGCCGCTCAGCTCCTCTACCTCGACCGGCTGGCGATCACGATGGGGAGGACCGCGTAGGTTTGTCCGGTGGACACACGTGAGCTGACCCTGGACGACCTCGACGCCGTGCTCGACATCCGCAAACGCTCCTTCGGCGTACTGTCGCCCGGCGAGCGCGAGCAGTGGCTCAAGGCCATGCCGCCGGTCATGGCCGCGGGCCGCTATCTGGGCGTCTTCGACGGCGAACGCCTGTCGGCGGCAGGCCGCATCCGCTCCTTCACCCAGTGGTGGCACGGACGGCCGCAGCCGATGGCCGGCGTCGCCGGCGTCACCGTCAACCCCGAGGACCGGGGCCGCGGCGTGGGCACCCTCCTCATGACCGCGCTGATCTCCCGCGCCGCCGAGCTGGGCGAAGCCGTCTCCGCCCTGTACCCGGCCACCACCCCCATCTACCGCTCGCTCGGCTACGAGCACGCCGGCGCCCAGAACCTCATCACACTCCCCACCGAGTCGCTGCGCCGCATCCGCCACTCCGGCCAGGTGGAGCTGCGCCGCATGGGCCCCGGCGACGCCCCCGAACTCCTGTCCGTCATCGGCCGCGCCCACGCCGCCGCCCGCGCCAGCGGCCCCATCACCTGGGACGAACGCACCTGGCGCGTATGGCTGGCCGAGGAGGACGACTTCCTCTACCTCGCCGACGACGGCTACGCCATCTACCGCTGGTCGGACGGCGGCATCGAGGTCGACGCCGTGGTCGCCGGGTCCGCGGAGACCAGCAGGGCGCTGTGGTCCCTCATCGGCAGTTCCTCCTCCATCGCCGCCCACGTCACCGCTGCCGTCGCCCCCGACGACCCGGTGTTGTGGCTGGTGGGCGAGCGCGCCAAGGAGACGGTCAAGCAGGTCCGCTGGATGCACCGCCTCATCGACCTGCCTCTCGCCGTGTCCCGCCGCGGCTACCCGGCCGCGGTGTCCGCCTCCGCCGTCGTCGAGGTCACCGACGCCCAGCGCCCGGACAACGCGGGCGCGTGGCGCCTCGACGTCTCCTCAGGATCCGGTACGGCTACCGCCACCACCTCCGCCGCCGGCCCCCACCTGACGGCCAACGGCATGGCCGCCCTGTACGCCGGTGTGCCCACTGCCACTCTCCGCCGCTCCGGGCTGATGACCGGGCCGGACACCTCGGACGACGCCCTGGACGCGGTGTTCGCGGCTCGGCCGTACATGCTGGACTACTTCTAACCCCTCCCCAAGCACGACCCGCACCCCCGTGGTTCCCCACGCTCCCAGGCTTCTCCGCACTCTCCCCGGATCTCGGACCCGGATGCCGCCCAGGGTTCCCACGGGCCGGATGCGTGCCCCGGCGCCTACCTCCGAGACACCGCGTCACGTCCCTCCGGAGGCCCTGAGACGCCGGTACTTCCTGGGCCGGGTCCCCAGGGTGGAAGGGGGCGTGTTCGCGGTGCGCGGGCGGGGGAACACGGGTAGAGTTCCGTGCCGAACAGGTGTTCGGCGGTTGAGGGGGCGTGCGGGTGCGGGTGATGGGCGTCGATCCCGGGTTGACCAGATGCGGCCTCGGGGCCGTCGAGGGACGGCCGGGCACCGCGCTCTCCCTGGTGGCGGTGGGCGTGGTGCGCACCTCACCCGACGACGACCTGGGCACCCGCCTGGTGGGGATCGAGGAGGGCATCGAGCGGTGGCTCGACGACGTCCGCCCCGACGCCGTGGCCGTGGAGCGCGTCTTCAGCCAGCACAACGTCCGCACCGTGATGGGCACCGCCCAGGCGGCGGGCATCGCCGTCCTGTGCGCCGCCCGCCGTGGCCTGCCGGTGGCGCTGCACACTCCGTCCGAGGTCAAGGCCGCCATCACCGGCAGCGGCACCGCCGACAAGAAGCAGATCGGCGCGATGGTCACCCGCCTGCTGCGGCTGTCCGAGATGCCCAAGCCCGCCGACGCCGCCGACGCCCTCGCCCTGGCCATCTGCCACGTCTGGCGCGGCGGCAACCAGCAGCGCCTCGCCCAGGCCGTCGCCCGAGCCCAATCCCAACGCCGTACCCCCCACCCCCGCACCTCCATCCCCCGGCAACCCAACCGCACCCCCTCCCCCCAACCCCTTCCCAGCCCACCCAACCCTCCTGCCCCACCCACCGACACCCGCTCCGCCCCGCCTGCCCCGCCCACCGGGGCACCCGCCACCTCGGCCGGTTCGGCAGCCGCCTCCCGCAGGTCACGTGACACCGCCGCCGGTCCCTCGCGCAGTTCCGCCGGAACGCCTGGTCCCCCCGATGGGCCCAGCGGCTCCACCGGGACACCCGCCACCTCGGGTGCCGTCGACAGCGGGACGCCCGCAAACTCGGGTGCCGCCGGCAGCGGGAGCCCCACAAGCTCGGCCGCCGTGCCCGCCGCTGCCGGTGCCCTCGGCCGGACTTCGCGCGGCACGGCAGCGCCCCGGCGACCTGGCCAGGCTCTAGGCTCGGCTTCCGGACAGCCGCCACACCCGGGCACCGGTCAGGGCCTGGGCTCCGAGGCGGGGTCCGGCGCTGGATCGGGCTCCGGTGCGAGTGGCGGTCCCCGAGCAGACGAGGCCGGTGCTGCCGGCCGTACCACCGGAAAGGGTGTGGGGTTGTGATCGCGTCCGTGGCGGGGAAGGTGGCGGCGCTCGCCCCAGACGGCGCTGTCGTCGAGGTCGGCGGGGTGGGGATTCTGGTGCACTGCACTCCCGGCACCCTGGCAGGGCTGCGGGTCGGGGAGGCGGCCAGGCTGGCGACCTCGCTGGTGGTGCGGGAGGAGTCGCTGACCCTGTTCGGGTTCGGGAGCGAGGACGAGCGGACCGTGTTCGAGATGCTCCAGACGGCCAGCGGCGTCGGGCCGAAGCTGGCGCTGGCGATGCTGGCCGTGCACACGCCCAACGCGCTGCGCGTGGCGGTCGCGAGCGCGGACCTCAAGGCGCTGACCCAGGTGCCGGGCATCGGGCAGAAGGGCGCCCAGCGCATCGTGCTGGAGCTCAAGGACCGCCTCGGCACCCCCGAGGAGGCCGTCAACGCCGCGATCGGCGGCAACGCGGGCAGGCCCGCCTGGCGTGAGCAGGTCCACTCCGGCCTGGTCGGGCTCGGCTACTCCAGCAAGGACGCCGATGAGGCGATCGCCGTCGTGGCGCCCGAGGCCGACGTCGCGCTGGCCGAGGGACGGCAGCCGCAGGTGGCCGCGCTGCTCAAGGCGGCGCTGAGGGCGTTGAGCGTGCGATGAGCGACTGGGACGACCTGGGCGACCTGGGCGATCTGGAGCGCGAGCTGGTCGCGCCGGAGGCCGGCGGTGACGAGCAGCAGATCGAGGCGGCGCTGCGGCCCAAGCGGCTGGCCGAGTTCATCGGCCAGGGGCGGGTGCGCGAGCAGCTCTCGCTGGTGCTCGAAAGCGCGCTCAGACGGCAACGCCCGCCGGACCACGTGCTGATGAGCGGCTCGCCGGGCCTCGGCAAGACCACGCTGGCGATGATCATCGCAGCGGAGCTGGGCGCGCCGCTGCGCATCACCTCAGGCCCCGCGCTCGAACGCGCCGGCGACCTCGCGGCGATCCTGTCGACGCTGGCCGAGGGCGAGGTGCTGTTCATCGACGAGATCCACCGGATGGCCCGCCCCGCCGAGGAGATGCTCTACCTCGCGATGGAGGACTTCCGGGTCGACATCGTCGTCGGCAAGGGCCCGGGGGCGACCGCGATCCCGCTGGACATCGCGACGTTCACGCTGGTCGGCGCCACGACCAGGGCCGGACTGCTGCCCGCGCCGCTGCGCGACCGCTTCGGCTTCACCGCCCACATGGACTTCTACGAGGTCGCCGAGCTCGAACAGGTGCTGGCCCGCTCCTCCCGCCTGCTCGGCGTGCACCTGCCGGACGACGCCGCGCACGAGATCGCCCGCCGTTCGCGCGGCACGCCCCGCATCGCCAACCGGCTGCTGCGCCGGGTGCGCGACTTCGCCGAGGTGCGCGCCGACGGCGTCGTCACCCGCGACCTGGCCGCCGCCGCGCTCAACCTCTACGAGGTCGACGCGTGGGGGCTCGACCGGCTCGACCGGGCGGTGCTCGGGGTACTGCTGCGCAAGTTCGGCGGCGGCCCGGTCGGGCTGTCCACGCTGGCCGTGGCGGTGGGGGAGGAACCGGAGACGGTCGAGGTGGTGGCGGAGCCGTTCCTGGTGCGCCAGGGTCTGCTGGCCCGCACCCCGCGCGGCCGCGTCGCGACCGCCGCGGCCTGGACCCATCTGGGCCTGACCCCGCCGCCGGACGCGTTCGGCGCCCCGCTGTTCGGCCCCGCGGACCTATGACACGGAACGGCACGCGCCCCGCCAAACCCACGGGGTCACAGAACGGTTGCAACCATTGCAAATTGGGAACTTCCCCGCGCGCCGAATCGCTGCCTCGTTGCCGCGTTTCGCAACAACCGCCTACACTCCGTGGCTTGGCTGGCTGTGTAGGCTGACGGGCTGAGCGGCGCGGCCCGAACGCAACGCACGGAATTTCCGGCGCGAGGCCGGTGTCAACTTCTTGTACGACAATGGAAGGTCGCCCCTTATGGACATGGGATCACTCGGAAGCATCCTGCCGCTGGTACTTCTGGTGGTGGTGTTCTATTTCCTGCTCATCCGCCCGCAGCGCAAGCGGCAGCAGGAAGCCGTCAAAATGCAGAACTCGCTCACCCCCGGTACGCGAGTGATGACCACGACGGGGCTGTTCGCCACCGTGGTGACGGTCGACAATGAGGACGTGATCCTTGAGGTGGCGCCCGGAATCGAGACCCGTTGGGTCAAGGCGGCCATCGGCCGCGTCGTGACCCCGGGTGACGCCCCCGTCGAGGACGAGCCCGTCGCCGACGACGAGGTCAAGACCGAGGACGTCAAGGACGAAACGAAGAACGGCGACTCGAGCACGAAGCAGTCCTGACTAGGCTGCGACAGACTCCTCTACTCCGAAAGAAACTGACGACCCGTGGCCCGACCGACCAGCCGCCACAGCAATCCGGGGCGCACGCTCCTGATTCTCCTGGCGCTCATCCTCGCCCTGGGCGGGACGATGCTCCTGCAGAAGGCGTTCACGCCCAAGCTGGGCCTCGACCTCGCCGGCGGAACGACGGTGACCCTGTCACCCGTCACGCTCAGCGGCGCGGCTCCCTCCCAGGAGTCGCTCGACCGTGCCGTCAGCATCATCCGTGACCGGGTGAACGGCACAGGCATCTCCGACGCGGAGGTCGCCAAGTCCGGCGACAACATCATCATCTCCGTTCCCGGCAAGGGCCAGGAGGAGGTCATCAAGCTGGTCGGCACCACGGCGGAGCTGCGCTTCCGCCAGGTGCTCGCGGTCGAGGCCGCCGCCCCGGAGCAGCTCAGCACCGAGGCGCCCAAGCCGAGCACCAGCCCGAGCGGCACCGCGAAGCCGAGTGGCTCGCCGTCGGCCAAGGAGCCGAGCGCGAAGCCGTCGGCCAACGCCCCGCAGGAGACCCCCAAGGCCTCGCCGACCGGCAAGGCCCTGTCCTCGGCGCTGACCTCGCCCACGACGCCGACCCCCTCGGCCAAGGACGACAAGAAGAAGGACCAGAAGGCCACCCCGACCCCGTCGGGCTCGCCCTCCGCCCAGCCTTCGCAGCCGCAGCAGGAACAGCAGCCGCAGATCGACACGAGCGGCGTCGACCCGGCCGTGCTGAAGCAGTACCAGGCGCTCAACTGCACCGACCCCAAGACCCGCGGCCAGGGCGTGCAGGACGACCCGAAGAAGCAGTTCGCGGCCTGCTCCGACGACGGCTCCGCCAAGTACATCCTGGACGTGGCCAAGGTCGTCGGCACCGACATCGACACCGCGTCCTCGGGCGTGCGGCCGGGCAGCACCGACTGGGTCGTCCAGCTCGACTTCAAGAGCGCCGGAGCCACGGAGTGGAGCAAGCTCACCTCCGTCGCGTTCAACTCGCAGGCCCCGCGCAACCAGGTGGCGGTCGTCCTCGACGGCCTGGTCATCACCGCGCCGGTCATCCAGGGCCCGATCCCCGGCGGCCGCGCCGAGATCACCGGCGGCTTCAACCAGAAGACCTCGACCGACCTGGCCGACCAGCTCAAGTACGGCGCGCTGCCGCTGAAGTTCAACCGCAGCTCGGTGGAGACGATCTCCTCGACGCTCGGCTCCGACCAGCTCAGGGGCGGTCTGATCGCCGGTGGCATCGGCCTGGCCCTCGTGGTCCTCTACTGCCTGTTCTACTACCGGGGCCTCGGTCTGGTCGCGGTGCTGAGCCTGGTGATCGCCACGGTGCTGACGTACGAGTCGGTGGTGGTCCTCGGCGCCAACGGAGGCTTCGCCCTCTCGCTGCCGCACATCATCGGCTTGGTGGTATCAATCGGTATTACCGCCGACTCCTTCATCGTGTACTTCGAACGTATTCGTGATGAGATGAAGGAAGGTCGGCGGACGCTTCGCGCGGCCGTCGAGGTGGCCTGGGTCCGTGCCCGGCGCACGATCCTGATCGCCGACGCCGTGATGTTCATCGCCGCGGTCGTGCTGTACTTCCTGGCCGTGGGCGGTGTGGCCGGGTTCGCCTTCGCGATGGGCCTGACCACACTCATCGACGTCGTCGTGGTGTTCCTGTTCACGAAGCCGTTCATCGCCCTGCTGGCGAAGCTGAAGTTCTTCTCCAAGGGGCACCCGCTGTCCGGTCTCGATGCCGAGCGCATGGCTTCCGAGCCCGCCCGCACCAACACCCCGCAGGAGGCCTGACATGGGACTCGGGCGTCGCCTCTACCGTGGCGAGATCGATGTCGACTTCGTCGGCAAGCAGAAGCTCTGGTACTCGCTGTCGGGCCTTCTGCTGGTGTTCTCGATCGCCGGTCTGATCTTCAGCGCGGTGAACACGGGCAGCCCCCTCAACCTGGGCGTTGAGTTCAAGGGCGGGTCGGTCTTCTCCTTCAAGGCCCCCGCGGCCAGCATCGACGAGGTCCGCTCGACCTTCACCGACGAGGGCGTGCACCAGGCGATCGTGCAGACGGCCGGCGACCGGTGGCGCGTGACCACCGAGACGCTGCCCGAAACCAAGGTGACCCAGGTGCAGAACGCCGTCGTCGCCGACTACAAGATCCCGGTCTCGCAGGTGGACATCCAGTCCATCGGCGCCTCCTGGGGCGGCGAGGTGTCGCAGAAGGCCCTGATCGGCCTGGGCGTCTTCATGCTGGCGATCATCCTTTATCTCAGCATGGCGTTCGAGCCGAAGATGGCGCTGGCCGCCATCGTGGCGCTGGTGCACGACCTGGTCATCACCGCGGGCGTCTACGCCTGGTCGGGCTTCGAGGTCACGCCGGCGACCGTCCTGGGCTTCCTGACGATCCTCGGATATTCGCTGTACGACGCGGTCGTCGTCTTCGACATGATCAAGGAAGTCACGGCCAAGCTGGGCACCACGTCGAAGAAGACCTACACCCAGGCGGCCAACGACGCGCTGAACCACACGCTGATCCGATCGCTGAACACCTCACTGGTGGCCATCCTCCCGGTGGCGGCGATCCTGTTCATCGGCACCACGCTGCTCGGCGCCGGCACGCTGAAGGACCTGGCGCTGGCCCTGTTCGTCGGCATGGTCGTCGGCACGTACTCCTCGCTGTGCGTCGCCACACCGCTGCTGGTGACGCTCAAGGAGCGCGAGCCGAAGTACCAGGCGATCGCCAGGAGGCTGGCCTCCACCGGCGGCGGCAAGGGCGCCAAGAAGGCGGCCGCGGCCAAGGGCTGACGGATTTCCGGCATGGCCCCCGCTCCGCTTCGACGGGGCGGGGGCTTCGCTTGTCCCACAGGAGGGGATTCATGAACGAGCTGATCAGGGACGTGCCCGACTATCCCAAGCCGGGTGTGCTGTTCAAGGACATCACGCCGCTGCTGGGCGACGCCGACGGGTTCGCGGCCATGGTGGACGAGATCGCCGGGCTGTTCGAGGCCGACAAGATCGTCGGCATCGAGGCGCGGGGCTTCATTCTGGCGGCGCCGGTGGCGTACAAAGCTCATGCCGGGTTCGTGCCAGTCAGAAAGAAGGGCAAACTGCCCGCCGAAACCCTGGAAGAGTCCTACGATCTGGAGTACGGCTCGGCCACCATCGAGGTGCACCGGGACGCCTTCGCGCCGGGTGACCGGGTGCTGATCGTGGACGACGTGCTGGCCACGGGCGGCACCGCCGCGGCCACGGTGGAGCTGGTGCGGCGCGCCGGGGCCGACGTCGTGGGCGTGGCCGTACTGATGGAGCTTGCCTTTCTCGAGGGGCGTGCGCGCCTGCCGGGAGTAGAGGTACGCGCCCTGCTGACCGTCTGAGTTCGCCACCTGGATACACTGGGGGGCCTGGACTCACACGTAAGGAGTCTGTGTGCCCCGTGATGTGGTCGTGCCCGACGTAACCGAGTCTTCGACGCGTCGGCGGCGGTTTGGGGGTGGGGCCATGAACCCGGTGCTGGAACCCTTGTTCCGGACGGTCAGGGCTACCCATCCCAAGGCTGACCTGCGCCTGATCGAGCGTGCCTACGACGTGGCCGCGTACCATCACCGCGATCAGAAGCGAAAGAGCGGCGACCCCTACATCACGCACCCGCTCGCCGTGGCCACGATCCTGGCCGAGCTCGGCACCGACGACGAGACCCTGTGCGCCGCGCTCCTCCACGACACCGTCGAGGACACCGCCTACGGCCTGGAGGAGTTGCGCGGCGACTTCGGCGACACGATCGGCTCGCTGGTCGACGGCGTCACCAAGCTGGACAAGGTCAAGTTCGGGGACGCCGCGCAGGCCGAGACCGTGCGCAAGATGGTCGTGGCCATGTCGCGCGACATCCGCGTGCTGATCATCAAGCTGGCCGACCGCCTCCACAACATGCGCACGATGCGCTACCTGCCCGAGCACAAGCGGCAGCAGAAGTCCCGCGAGACGCTGGAGATCTTCGCGCCGCTCGCCCACCGCCTGGGCATGAACACGATCAAGTGGGAGCTGGAAGACCTCGCCTTCGCGATGCTCTACCCCAAGCGCTACGACGAGATCGCGCGCATGGTGTCGGAGCGCGCGCCGCGCCGCGACCTGTTCCTGCAGGAGGTCATCGAGAAGGTCTCCGGCGACCTGCGCGAGGCCAAGATCCGCGCGGTGGTCAAGGGCCGGCCCAAGCACTACTACTCCGTCTACCAGAAGATGATCGCCAGGGATGTCGCCTTCGACGACATCTACGACCTGGTGGGCATCCGCGTGCTCGTCGACAGCGTGCGCGACTGCTATGCGGCCCTCGGAACGATCCACGCGCGATGGAACCCGGTGCCCGGCCGGTTCAAGGACTACATCGCGATGCCCAAGTTCAACATGTACCAGTCGCTGCACACCACGGTGATCGGTCCCGAGGGCAAGCCCGTCGAGCTGCAGATCCGCACCCACGCCATGCACCATCGCGCCGAGTACGGCGTGGCCGCCCACTGGAAGTACAAGGAGGAGGTCGGCGCCGCCGCCCCGCCCGGCAAGGTCAAGCCGGGCAGCGACATGGCCTGGCTGCGCCAGCTCCTCGACTGGCAGAAGGAGACCTCCGACCCGGGCGAGTTCCTGGAGTCGCTCCGCTTCGACCTGTCGGTCTCCGAGGTCTACGTCTTCACTCCGCGCGGTCAGGTCGTGGCGCTGCCCGAGGGCGCGACGCCGGTCGACTTCGCCTACGCCGTCCACACCGAGGTCGGCCACCGATGTATCGGCGCCCGAGTCAACGGCCGCCTCGTGCCGCTGGAGTCGCGGCTGGGCAACGGCGACACCGTCGAGATCTTCACCTCGAAGTCGCCCGACGCCGGCCCATCGCGCGACTGGCTGAAGTTCGTCAAGTCCGGCCGTGCCCGCAACAAGATCCGGCAGTGGTTCTCCAAGGAGCGCCGCGAGACCGCGATCGAGGCCGGCAAGGAGGCCATCGGCCGTGCCATGCGCAAGCAGGGCCTGCCGCTGCAGCGCCTGATGTCCGGCGAGGCGCTGCTGGCGCTGTCGCGCGACCTGCGCTACCCCGACGTCTCCGCCCTCTACGCCGCCGTCGGCGAGGGCCACATCGCCGCCCAGTCGGTCGTGCAGAAGCTCGTGGCCTCCATCGGCGGCGTCGAGAGCGCCGAGGAGGACATCGCCGAGACCTCGCTGCCCACCCGCCTCAAGGGCCGCCCGCGCGGCGGCGGTGGGGCCGGTGTGGTCGTGGCGGGCGACGCCGACGTGTGGGTACGCCTGTCCAAATGCTGCACCCCCGTGCCGGGAGACGAGATCGTCGGCTTCGTCACCCGCGGCCACGGCGTCTCGGTGCACCGGGCCGACTGCACCAACGTCCAGCAGCTGAAGGAGCAGCCGGACCGGCTCGTCGAGGTCAGCTGGTCGCCCAGCGAGGACTCGGTCTTCCTGGTGGCCATCCAGGTGGAGGCGCTCGATCGGCCCCGCCTGCTGTCCGACGTCACCCGCACCCTGTCCGACCAGCACGTCAACATCCTGTCCGCGTCCGTGACCACGTCGCGCGACCGGGTGGCGATCAGCAAGTTCACCTTCGAGATGGGCGACCCCAAACACCTGGGGCACGTGCTGAAGGCGGTCCGCAGCATCCAGGGCGTCTTCGACGTCTACCGCGTCAGCGGCGCCGGCAGCTGACCTCTCTTCTGGTACGGCTACCGCACGTGTGATCCCGAGGCACCGTCACCCACGCACGCTTCGGTGGAGCGGCGCCTGAGCCCTTGGGCAGGGCTCGGCGCGCCTGCGGGTTTCCATGGCCGTTCTGGGGATGTTCAGGCCGCTTCGGTGGGCAAGGGGAGCGGGGCCGTACCTCCTAGTCGGGCAGGAGGGGGACGGCGGGGTCGTCGTCGCGGCCGAGGAGGACGGCGCGCGTCACGGCGGCGGAGCCGAAGCGCAGGCGGAGCGAGTCGACCGTCGTGTCCAGGGCGCGCGGCTCGTCGAAGGGCAGGGCGAGCTGCAGGGCGGCGGAGTCGCTGAGGTTGGTGAGCGCGAAGCCCACCAGCGTGGTGCCGCGCTCGTCGATCAGGGGCGCGGCGGCGGCCAGGAGGCGGCGGGCGGTCGCCAGCAGGGGCGCGGTCTCGTCGGTGGCCTGCGGGACGGTGTGGGAGCGGGTGACCCGGGTGAAGTCCTCGAAGCGCAGCCGCAGGACCACCGTGCGGGCGCTGCGGCCCGCGGCGCGCAGGCGGCGCGCGACGCGGTCGATCAGGCCGACGGTGATGGCGTCGAGCTCGCCGCGGGTACGCCGGGTGTGGCCCAGGGCGCGCTGGGCGCCGATGGAGCGCCGCCGGCGGCCCGTCCGCACGGGGCGCGGGTCGTGGTTGAGCGCGAGGGCGAGCAGGTGGCGTCCGGCGGCGGGGCCGAGGCGGGCGGTCAGCGTGGACTCGCGCAGGGCGGCCACCTCGCCCACGGTGGTGATGCCCAGGGCGTGGAGCTTGCGGGCGGTGACGGGGCCCACGCCCCACAGGCGCTCGACCGGCAGCGGGTGGAGGAAGTCCAGCTCTCCGTCCGGCGGGACGACGAGCAGGCCGTCGGGTTTGGCGACGCCGCTGGCCACCTTGGCCAGGAACTTGGTGCGGGCCACCCCGACGGTGATGGGCAGGCCCACCTGCTCGCGTACGTCGCGGCGGAGCTTGGCGGCGATGCGGTCCGGCGGCCCGGAGATCTCGCGCAGGCCGCCGACGTCGAGGAAGGCCTCGTCGATGGACAGGCCCTCGACCAGGGGCGTGGTGCGCTCGAAGACGTCGAAGACGGCCTTGCTGGCCGCGGAGTAGGCGGACATGCGGGGCTCGACCACGATCGCGCCCGGGCACAGGCGGCGGGCCTGGCCGCCGCTCATCGCGGTGCGGACCCCGCAGGCCTTGGCCTCGTAGCTGGCCGCCAGGACCACGCCGCCGCCGACGATGACCGGCCGGCCACGCAGGCGCGGGTCGTCACGCTGCTCGACCGAGGCGTAGAAGGCGTCGAGGTCGGCGTGGAGGATCGTCGCTTCGCTCACGAACACATGTTCGCATGGAAGGTAAGATCAGGGCTACCGCAGGCCGGGCAGGTTGACGACGATGGCCTCCTGGGTGCTGCGGGCGATGACCACCACGGCCTCCCGCGAGGGGTCGGGGTTCTCCTCGCGGTGCGGCACGAACGGCGGCACGTAGATGTAGTCACCGGCCTTGGCCTCGATGCGCACCTCCTCCCCGCCGTCGGGGTCGAGGAAGACGAAGCACGGGGTGCCGCTGACGACGTAGATGGCGGTCTCGGACTCGCCGTGGTGGTGGTCGGCCGAGGCCGTGGACGGGGCGACGTGCGTCTGCCCCATCCACAGGCGGCTGGAGCCCACGGAGGCGCCGCTGACGGCGGCCAGGCGGCGCATGCCCCCGCTCTGCGCGGTGTCGGCCGTCAGCAGGCCGGGGACGATGTGGTGGAGCTTGCGGTGGAAGGCGTCCATGGCGGCCACCTTCTCACGCGCTCAGACCTCGACACCGTTGACGAAGACCTTGCGCAGCCGCAGGCCGTCGGTGAACGCGATCTTGTCGGGCCCGGTGATCCCGGTGAAGCGGCACCTGTCCAGGCGCACGTCCGTGAGGTGGTCGGTTTCGAGGCCGACGAGGTTGAGCACGGCGTCGGCGCCGTCGATGCGGGTGTCGCGCATGGTGATGTTCCGCACCGACACCGGCAGGGTTCCCTGATCGGTGCTCGCGTAGTTCATGTTGACGAAGATGATCTCCCGGTCCACCCCGGAGCCGGTGAAGCCGCGGACGTGGACGCCGTCGACGTACGCGCCGCGCTTCTTGCTGGCCTTGATGTAGACGGGGTACTTGACCGGGTGGTTGCCGGGGAAGGCGGGGGAGTTGACGACACAGCGCTCGGCGAAGACGTGGCGCACGCCGCCGGACATCTCGCTGCCGACGGTGATGCCGCCCCAGCGTCCGGAGAACAGGCAGTCCTGGACGACGATGTTCTCGCTGGGCACGCCGACCCGGCGGCCGTCGGCGTCGCGGCCGGACTTGACGGCCACGCAGTCGTCGTTGGTGTTGAAGCGGCAGTCGTGGATGTGCACGTAGGAGGAGGCTTCGGGGTCGCAGCCGTCGGTGTTGTAGAGCGTGCTGACGACGGTGATGCGGCGGATGGTGATATTTCGTGAAAGGACCGGGTTCACCGTCCACATCGCCGGCTCCAGGATCGTCACATCCGAGACCAGGATGTTCTCGCACTGGACGAACTGGATCATCGCCGGGCGTAAGTAGTGCCCGGCGCCGAAGACCCGTTGCTCCACCGGCACGCCGTCGTCGCCCATCTTCCGCAGGGCGCGCTGGTCCGCGCCCTGCGGGCCGCCGCCGGCGTACCAGCTCTCCCAGGGGCCCTGGCGGGCCTGGCCGTCCAGGGTGCCCTTGCCCGTGATGGCGACGTCGCGCTGGCCGCGGGCGTAGATGAAGGGGGAGTAGTTGTAGCACTCGGTCCCCTCCCAGCGGGTGAAGACCACCGGCAGGTAGGCGTTCGGATCGGTGCTGAAGGCGATCGTGGCGCCCTCCGAGACGTGCAGCTCGACGCCGCTGCGCAGGTGGACGGCCCCGGTCAGGAACCGTCCCGGGGGTACGAGCACGCGCCCGCCGCCCGCGCGGTGGCACGCGGCGATGGCCCGGCGGAAGGCGGCGGTGCAGTCGGTGACGCCGTCGCCGGCGGCGCCGAAGGCGGTGATGTCCCACTTCCTGGCGGGGAAGCGGGGTGGTCTGATCCTGCGGAGAATGTGAGGTACTCGGTGCCATGGGTCCGATGAATCGGCATGTGCCGTACCCGGAATCATGCTGACAGCGCCGAGAAGCAAGACGGAACGTCGTGAAGGCATCAGTCCTCCACCAGAAGGGGTCGGATGTCTGGAGCCTAAATCACATTCGCTTCGCGAGGAAGTTAATTCGGCGGGAGCGCACGAGAACGCCGGCCGGAAGTGACCGGCCGACGTTCGTCGTGCCGACGCTCAGCTGAACTCGGCGAGCGTGCGCTCGGCCTCCTCCAGCCAGGAACGGCGGGCCGTCAGGGCCTCCTCGGCCTCCTTGACGTCCTTGGCCCGGCCGGCGGCCTCGGCCTTGGCCAGGCGCTTCTCCAACTGCTCGATGGAGGTGCGGAGCTGGTCGACGGTGCTCTGGGCACGGGCGCGGGCCTCGGGGTTGGAGCGCTTCCACTCCGCGTCCTCGGCTTTACGCACGGCCTCGTCGATCTTGCGCAGCCCGCCCTCCAGCCGGTCGCGCTGCTCGCGCGGCACGGGACCGACGGCCTCCCAGCGCTCCAGCATGTGGCGCAGCGCGCCCCGGGCGGCCCGCGCGTCGGTGACCGGGAGGATCTTCTCGGCCTCGACGAGCAGCACCTCCTTGGCCTCCGCGTTGGCCGCGAGCGACGCGTCCCGCTCGGCGAAGACGGCGGAGCGGGCCTGGAAGAACACGTCCTGCGCGGCCTTGAAGCGGGCCCACAGCTCGTCCTCGGCGTCGCGGGAGGCCCGTCCGGCCGACTTCCAGCGCTGCATCAGCTCGCGGTAGACCGAGGCGGTGGGGCCCCAGTCGGTGGACTCCGCCAGTGCCTCCGCCTCGGCGACGATGCGCTCCTTCTCGGCGCGCACGCCTTCGCGCTGCTCGTCGAGCCCGGCGAAGTAGGTCTTGCGGCGCTTGGCGAAGGCCGTGCGGGCGGCGGACAGCCGCTTCCACAGGCCGGCCTCGGTGGCGCGGTCGATGCGGTCGGCGGCCTTCCACTCCTCGACGAGCTGGCGAAGCCGCTCGCCGCCGGACTTCCAGTGGGTGGTCTCCTCGGCGATGCGCTCGGCCTCGGCGACGATGCGCTCCTTGACCGCCTTGGCCTCGACGCGCGCGTGCTCACGGGCGGCCTTGACCTCCTCGCGGCGGTGCGCGACCAGCTCCGACAGCCCGTCGAGGCGGGCGGTCAGCGCGGCCAGGTCGCCGATGGCGTGGGCGTCGGCGACGGCCTCGCGCAGCTTGACGATGCTGGCCTCGGCCTGGGCCGGCGCCAGGTCGGTGCCCTTGAGCCGCTGCTCCAGCAGCTGCACCTGCCCGGCCAGCTCGTCGTACTTGCGATGGAAGTAGGCCAGCGCTTCCTCGGGTTCACCGGCCTGCCAGGAGCCGACGGCCCGCTCTCCCTCAGCCGTACGCACGTAGACGGTGCCGTCGTCGTCTACCCGGCCCCACGGGTCGGTGCTCACCGTGTCCTCCCGCACTTTCCATCAGACCCTTCGGGACTACCCGTCCCTAGTTGTATTACGTCAGCTCTTGCCAGAGATTGTCACGTCTTTGAGTTGGAGGGTTTCCTTGGGCGCTCCCGTTCCGTCCGGACCCGGCGTGATAACGCCCGCCTTGTTCACCTTGTCGAGAATGTCGAGCCCCTTGGTGATCGTACCGACTGGCGTGTAATCCGGGGTGAGTCCGATGTCGCCGTATACCAGGAAGAACTGGCTTCCGGTGGACCCGGGCGCGCTCGTCTTGGCCATGGCCATCACACCGCGCTTGTAGGCGGCGCCCTTGAGGTTCTCCTCGGCCATCACGTAGCCGGGGCCGCCCATGCCGTCGGTCTGGCTCTTGCCGTCGGCCTTGGCCGTCGGGTCGCCGCACTGCAACATCGGGAACTTCTCGTTGCCCAGCCGGTGGCACTTGCTGCCGTCGTAGTAGTTCTTCTTCGCCAGGAACTCCAGCGAGTTGACGGTGCACGGCGCGGCGGCGTTGTTCAGCTCCACCTGGATGTCGCCCTGGTTCGTGGCGAACGTCAGTGTCTTGGTCGCAGGCTTCACGCTCGCCTTGGCCGGAGGCATGCCGACATCCTTCACGTTCCCATTCTTGTCGACCACATAGCCGCACTTGCCGGTCTTCGGGTCGAACGGCGCGGCCGCCGCGACCTGACTCGGCGAGGTGCTCGGCTGGGCCGAGTCCGAAGCCGCCGGCGTGGGCGAGGCCGCCGCCTCCGTGCCTGGCTCCCCGTTGAACAGGGCCACGGCGGCGACGATGCCGCCGACCACTACGACGACGCCTATGCTGGAGCCGATGATCGCAGTGCGCTTGTTACGCTGCTCGCGCTCGATGCGGCGCTGCATCTGCCGCTCGTAGTGCTCACGAGCCAGCTGCTTCTGCCGGTCCTTCCCCGTGGCCACCGCTTTGCCTCCCATAGTCAATCAACTGAGGTGGGCGAATCGTATCGGCCAATGGGTAATGGTTCGCAGCCCGGCGACCCGCACCGGTACCCTTCGGTTACATTCCCATTGGCTTTTTCAACGAGATCAGCTGAGGCAGATGCTCATCGCAGGGTTCCCCGCAGGGGCCTTCCAGACCAACTGTTACGTCGTCGCGCCCGCCGCCGGCGAGGAATGTGTGATCGTCGACCCTGGTCAGGACGCCGTGGAGGGCGTAGACGAGTTGCTGCGCGAGCACCGGCTGAAGCCGGTCGCGGTCGTGCTGACCCACGGGCACCTCGACCACGTCTGGTCCGTGGCCCCGGTGTGCGGCGCGCGTGACATTCCCGCGTGGATCCACCCGGAAGACCGCGATCTGCTGAGCGATCCCGCCAAGGGCTGGTCCGAGACCTCCGCGCAGTTGTTCGGCGGCATCACGCTGAGCGAGCCGGACGACGTGAAGGAGCTGTCCGACGGCGCCGTGCTGAAGCTGGCCGGACTGGAGCTCGTCGTGGACCACACCCCCGGCCATACCAGGGGGTCGGTGAGCTTCCGGCTGCCCGAGGACGAGATCATGTTCTCCGGTGACCTGCTGTTCGCCGGCTCCATCGGCCGCACCGACCTGCCGGGCGGCGACTATCCGACGATCCTGCGCAGCCTGGCCGCCAAGTGCCTGCCGCTGCCTGATGAGACGATCGTCCTGCCGGGCCACGGACCACAGACCACGATCGGCCGCGAGCGCGCCACCAATCCTTACCTCAAGGAAGCAGCGCCGCACGCCGGTCCCACCCGAGGGATCTAATGAGCTTCCAAGCACCAAAGGGCGTCAAGGAGTACGTTCCTCCGCAGGCCTCGACCTTCTACGCCATCCGCCAGGCGTTCGCCGAGACCGCCAGGCGCGCCGGCTACTCCTACCTGGAGACCGCGGTCTTCGAGGACACTCAACTGTTCGCCCGCGGCGTCGGCGAGTCCACCGACGTCGTCAGCAAGGAGATGTACACCTTCACCGACCGCGGCGGCCGCTCGCTCACGCTGCGCCCCGAGTTCACCGCCGGAGTGCTGCGCGCGGTCCTGGAGTACGGCCTGCACCGCGGGCAACTTCCGGTCAAGGTCTGGACCGGCGGCCCGGTCTTCCGCGCCGAGGCGCCGCAGGAGGGCCGCTACCGGCAGTTCTACCAGCTCGACCTGGAGGCCGTCGGCAGCGAGGACCCGGCCGTCGACGCCGAGACCATCGCGCTGGCCTGGCAGTGGTACACCGCGCTCGGCCTGACCCAGGTGCGCCTGCTGCTCAACTCGCTGGGCTGCGCCGAGTGCCGTCCGCTCTACCGCACCCGTCTGCAGGACTTCCTGCGCGGCCTCGACCTCGACGAGGCCACCCGCGCCCGGATCGAGATCAACCCGCTGCGCGTGCTCGACGACAAGCGGCCCGAGGTGCGCGAGCAGCTTGAGGACGCGCCGCTCATCGGCGACCACCTGTGCGCCGGCTGCAAGGCCTACCACGACCGCGTCAAGCAGCACCTGGCCGACCTGGACATCCCGTGGCAGGACGACCCCAGGATGGTGCGCGGCCTCGACTACTACACCCGCACCACCTTCGAGTTCGAGCACCCGCTGCTGGGCGCGCAGTCCGGCATCGGCGGCGGCGGCCGCTACGACGGCCTGTCGGAGGCCATCGGCGGGCCGCGGCTGCCCGGCATCGGCTTCGGGCTCGGCCTGGACCGCACCGTCATCGCCCTCGGCCGCGAGGGCATCGAGCTCGCCACCCCGCCGCGCTGCGAGGTGTACGGTGTGGCGCTGGGTGACGAGGCCGCCCGGACCATGTTCAAGCTCCTCGGCGACCTGCGCGCGGCGGGCGTCGCCGCCGACATGTCCTTCGGCGGCAAGGGGCTCAAGGGTGCGATGAAGGGCGCGGACCGCTCCGGCGCCCGCTTCGCGCTGATCCTGGGCGAGCGTGACCTGGCGGCGCGAGCCGTACAACTGAAAGACCTGACCACCGCTGAGCAGACCGAGGTGCCGCTGGCCCAGGTCGTGGACGTTCTGAAGGGGAAAGTGCAGTGATCCGCACGCATAAGGCCGGGGAGCTCCGCAAGGAGCACGCCGGGCAGCAGGTGACGCTCGCAGGATGGGTGGCCCGGCGCCGCGACCACGGCGGCGTGGTCTTCATCGACCTGCGCGACGCCTCCGGCTCGGCCCAGGTGGTCTTCCGCGAGGAGGACCACGCCCACGACCTGCGCGCCGAGTACTGCGTGAAGGTGGTCGGCGAGGTACGCGTGCGGCCCGAGGGCAACGCCAACCCCGAGCTGCCCACCGGCGACATCGAGGTCGTCGCCACCCAGGTCGAGGTGCTCAGCGAGTCGGCGCCGCTGCCCTTCCCCATCGAGGGCAACACCGGGGTGTCGGAGGAGGCGCGGCTGAAGTACCGCTACCTCGACATCCGCCGCCAGCAGGTCGGCAACGCCATGCGGGTGCGCTCCAAGGCCACCTTCCTGGCCAACCAGGTCATGGACGAGCTCGGCTTCGTCTACGTCGAGACGCCCACGCTCACCCGCTCCACCCCCGAGGGCGCCCGCGACTTCCTGGTGCCGGTGCGCCTGCAGCCGTCCAACTGGTACGCGCTCCCGCAGTCGCCCCAGCTGTTCAAGCAGCTCCTGCAGGTGGCCGGCCTCGAGCGCTACTACCAGCTGGCCAAGTGCTACCGCGACGAGGACCTGCGGGCCGACCGGCAGCCGGAGTTCACCCAGATCGACATCGAGATGTCCTTCGTCGACCAGGAGGACGTCATCGCCGTCGGCGAGGCGCTGATCGGCCGCGTGTGGAAGGAGATCCTCGGCTACGAGATCCCCGCCCCGCTGCCGCGGATGACCTACGCCGACGCGATGGCCCGCTACGGCTCCGACAAGCCCGACCTGCGCTTCGGCCAGGAGCTGGTCGACGTCACCGCGTACTTCGCCGACACCACGTTCCGCGTCTTCCAGGCCGACTACGTGGGCGCGGTCGTCATGCCGGGCGGCGCCTCCCAGACCCGCAAGGAGCTCGACGGCTGGCAGGACTGGGCCAAGTCGCGCGGCGCCAGGGGCCTGGCCTACGTGCTGGTCCAGGAGGACGGCACGCTCGGCGGCCCGGTGGCCAAGAACCTCTCGCAGCAGGAGCAGGACGGGCTCGCGGCCTTCGTCAAGGCGGCCCCCGGCGACGCGATCTTCTTCGCCGCCGGAGCCCGCAACTCCTCGCGCGACCTGCTCGGCGCCGCCCGCCTGGAGATCGGCCGCCGCTGCGACCTCATCGACCAGTCGCAGTGGGCCTTCCTCTGGGTCGTCGACGCCCCCATGTTCGAGGAGGACGGCGAGGGCGGCTGGACCGCGGTCCACCACCCCTTCACCGGCCCCAAGCCGGAGTACGCCGCCGACTTCCAGGACAAGCCGGGCGAAGCCCTGGCCTACGCCTACGACATGGTCTGCAACGGCATGGAGATCGGCGGCGGCTCGATCCGTATCCACCGGGCCGAGATGCAGCAGCGCGTCTTCGACGTGCTCGGCATCTCCAAGGAGGAGGCCGAGAGCAAGTTCGGCTTCCTGCTCGACGCCTTCCAGTACGGCCCGCCCCCGCACGGCGGCATCGCCTACGGCTGGGACCGCATCTGCATGCTGCTGTCCGGCGCCGAGTCGATCCGCGACGTGATCGCCTTCCCCAAGACGGCCTCCGGCTTCGACCCGCTCACCGGCGCCCCGACCGCCATCACGGCCGAGCAGCGCAAGGAAGCCGGCGTCGACGCCAAGCCCAAGGAGTAGCCGCGAGCGTGAGGTCCGCGTGAGATATGCCGATCTCGCCGCACCCAAGCCGCTGCGCCGCCACCAGCGACAGGCCCTGAACGAGCTGGAGGCGGCGTTCGCGGCCGGGCGGCGCCGGGCCTGGGTCGTGTTACCGCCCGGCACCGGCAAGACGCTCACGGGCCTGGAGGCGGCCAGAAGGCTGGGCGACCCGATCGTCGCCTTCGGCCCCAACACCGCCATCCAGGGCCAGTGGCTGGCCGAGTGGCGCGCCTTCGGCGAGAAGGCCCGCGCCGGCACCTCGCGCCTGCTCGGCGAGGACGTCACCGTCCTGACCTATCAGGCGCTGGCCAGTTTCGACCCCGACGCCGAGATCGACGAGGAGGGCGGCAGCCGGCCCTCCCACCTCGACCGGCTGCGCCCGGCGGGCCGCGAGCTGGTGGACCGCCTGGCCGCGCTCGGCCGGGTGACGCTGCTGCTCGACGAGTGCCACCACCTGCTGGACACCTGGGGCGAGCTGCTGGCCGAGGTCCTGCGGCGGCTGCCGGAGGCCGCCGTGATCGGGCTGACCGCGACCCCGCCCGACCGGCTCACGCCGGCGCAGGCCGAGCTGGTCGAGGAGCTGTTCGGGCCGGTGGTGCGCGGTCCGTCGATCCCGGCCGTGGTCCGCGAGGGCCACCTGGCCCCGTACGCGGAGCTGGCGTGGCTGACCTGCCCGACCGCGCACGAGCAGGCGTGGCTGGCCGCCGAGGCCGAGCGCTTCGCCGAGCTCACCACCGACCTGTTCGACCCCGGCTTCGCCACCGTGGGCTTCCTGCAGTGGCTCGACACCCGCCTCGTCCACCGCGGCGACGACGCGATGACCTGGCAGCGGCTCGAACGCCGCGAGCCCGCGCTGGCCGCCGCCGCGCTGCGCCTGCACCACGCCGGGCTGCTGCCCCTGCCGGAAGGCGCCCGCGTCCGTGAGGAACACCGCCACCGGCCCACGGCCGACGACTGGGTCTGCCTGCTCGACGACTACGTGCGCCGCTGCCTGCGGCGGAGCGGCGAGCCCGCGGACGCGGCGGCCGTCGAGGCGATCCGGCTGGCGCTGCCGTCGATCGGCTACCAGCTGACCGCGCGTGGCGTGCGGGCCGGCCGTACCCCGGTCGACCGGGTGGTGGCGCGCAGCGAGGCCAAGACGGTGGCGGTGGCGGAGATCCTGGCCGCCGAGCACGCCGCGCTGGGGGAGCGGATCCGCGCTCTGGTGCTGTGCGACCACGAGCGGGCCACCGCCACGCTGCCCGCGCGCCTGTCGGGCGTGCTGGACGAGCAGGCCGGGTCGGCCAGGCTGGTGCTGGAGACGCTGGCCGGCGACCCGCGTACCGCGCGGCTGCACCCCATGCTCGTCACCGGCCGCACGGTCGCCGCCCCGGCCGCGACGGCCGCGGCCTTCGCCGCGTTCTGCGCGGGTACGGCCCGCCTGGACCCGATCCCGCCCGGCGCGCAGGGCGTGGTCGAGGTGACCGGTTCCTGGAACAGCCGCGCCTGGGTCGCCCTCGCCACCCGCTTCCTGGAGTCCGGCGGCTGCTCGATCCTGGTCGGCACCCGGGCGATGCTCGGCGAGGGCTGGGACGCCAAGGGCGTCAACACGGTCGTCGACCTCACCGAGGCCACGACGGCCGGCGCGGTCGTGCAGATGCGCGGGCGCGGGCTGCGCGCCGACCCGTCGTGGCCGGAGAAGGTGGCCAACACCTGGTCCGTGGTGTGCGTCAGCGCCGAGCACCCCAAGGGGTCGGCCGACTGGGAGCGGTTCGTCCGCAAGCACGAGGGCTACTTCGGGCTGACCGACTCCGGGACGATCGCCGCCGGGGTCGCGCACGTGCATCCCGAGCTGTCGCCCTACGCGCCGCCTCCGGTGTCCGGCTTCGACCGGTTCAACGTGTCGATGCTGGAGCGGGCGGCCGACCGGGCCAGGGTGCGGGAGCTGTGGCGGGTCGGCTCGCCGTACGAGGACCTGCCGGTGCACAGCCTGCGCGTCGAGCCCGCCCGCGCCGCCGCCCGCCCGGCGGTGAGCCGTCCCGAGCCGCCGCGCGCGGTGCCCGCCGAACGCGGCATCAGCCCCCGCCCCCGTCTCGATCGCCGCCCGCACCTGCTCGCGGGCGCCGCCGGGTGGGTGGCGGGCACCGCCGCCTGGCTCGCCGCGGGGTTGGCCGAGGTGCCAGCCGTCATGGTCGCCGACGCGCTCCCGCTGGCGCTACCCGGCGGGCTGCCGCTCGGCGCCGCCACTTTCCTCCTGGTACGCCGCGCCCGCCGCGCCACCGCGGGACAGGCGGCGTTGCGCGAGGTGGCGGGGCAGTTCGACCTGCCCGCGATCGCCTGTGCCGTGGCCGACGCCCTGCACGCGGCCGGGCAGCTGCCCGAGGGCGCGCGGGGGGTGCACGTGGAACCGGACGGCGCCGGCGCCTACTGGATCGAGCTGCGCGGTGTCCCGGAGGACGCCTCGCGGCGCTTCAGCCTCGCGCTGGACGAGGTGCTGACCGCGCCGGTCGCGCCGCGCTACCTGGTGCCCCGGTACCTGGTCGAGCCGGGACGCCGGCAGGGGCGGGCGCTCATGGCGGGCCGCCCGGAGCCGAACGCGGTCGTCCACCACGCGGTGCCCGAGGTCCTCGGCGAACGCAGGAAGGACGCGCAGGCGTTCGCGAAGGCGTGGAACCGCTGGGTCAGCCTCGGCGAGCCGGTCTACACCCGCTCACCGGAAGGGGCGGGACTCCTGGCCGCGCAGGCGGGCGGCTCGCCGCTGGACGTCGCCACCGCCCTGCGCGTCACCTGGCGCTGAGCACGGTCTCCTGGGCACAGCCCGGCGATGGGCACGATCCGGCGCTGGGCACTGTCCGGCGGAGAGCACTGCCCGGCGCTGGGCACGATCCGGCGGTGAGCACGGCCCCGCCCGCCGCGGTTCCGATCGGCGGGCGGTAGCCGTACCGGCGATCAGAAGCGGACGGGAAGGCGTGACAGGCCCCGCACCACCGAGCCAGGCGGCCGCCACGCCAGCTCCTCCTGCGCGCAGTCCAGCGCGAGGCCGGGCAGGCGGGCCAGCAGCGTGCCGATGGCGATCCGCCCCTCCAGGCGGGCCAGCGGCGCGCCCAGGCAGAAGTGGATGCCGTGGCCGAAGGCGAGGTGGCGGTTGTCGCGGCGGGTGATGTCGAGCTCCCGCGGCGCGGAGACGGCGGCGGGGTCGCGGCCCGCGGCGCCCAGCGAGATGTGCACCATCGCGCCGCGCGGCACCGCCACCCCGGCGATCTCCATGTCCTCGGCGGCGAAGCGGGGAGTGGAGCGCTCGACCGGCCCGTCGAAGCGCAGGAACTCCTCGATCGCGTCCGGCAGCAGCTCGGGCTCGCCGCGCAGCAGCGCGAGCTGGTCGGGGTTGCGCAGCAGGGCCAGCATGCCGTTGCCGATGAGGTTGACCGTCGTCTCGTGCCCGGCGATCAGCAGCAGCGTGAGCGTGGACAGCAGCTCGCGCTCGTCCAGGTCGCCGCCGTTGGCCAGGGCGCTGACCAGGTCCTCGCGCGGATCGGCGCGCCGCTCGGCGACCAGGCGCGCGAAGTAGGCGTGCGTGTCGCGGGCCGCCTGCTGCCGCACCTTGGTGCCCTCGGGGTCGAAGCTGGGGTTGACCAGCCGCCCCGACCACTCGCGAAACAGCTCGCGGTCCTCGGCGGGCACGCCGAGCAGCTCGCAGATGACGATGATCGGCAGCGGGAAGGCGAACTCGCCGATCAGCTCCGCGCTGCCGTTCATCTCCATGGCGTCGATGAGCTCGTCGGTGATCTCCTGTACGCGCGGGCGCAGGGCCTCGACCCGCCGCGGCGTGAAGTCCTTGGCGACCACGCGGCGCAGGCGGGTGTGCTCGGGCGGGTCGACCTGGAGCATGTTCGACTGGAACAGCAGGTCGTTGGTGTCGGCGAGCTTGCGGAAGTAGTCGCCGAAGACCGTGATGTCCTTCGACAGTCTGGGGTCGTTGAGCGCGGCGCGCCCGACTTCGTGGTCGATGATCAGGAAGGCGTCCATCCCGGGCGGGAAGTCGATCGGATGGACGGGACCTCCGGCGCGCAGGCCGTCGTAGGCGGTGTAGGGGTCGCGGCTGAAGTCGGGAGCGAAAAGGAACTCGAACGGTAGTTTCTCCGGCACGGAGATCACCCTAGAACGCCACGGGCAGCGCGGAAAGCGAGCGCAGGATCGAGCCGCTCAGCCGCCACGAGAGCTCGTCCTCGCGGCAGCCGAGCCGCAGGTCCGGCAGGCGCTCCAGCAGCATGGCGAAGGCGACCTGTGCCTCCAGGCGCGCCAGCGGCGCGCCCAGGCAGAAGTGGATGCCGTGGCCGAAGGAGACGTGCCGGGTGTCCTGGCGGGCCACGTCGAGCCCGTCGGGGTGCGCGTTGGCGTGCGGGTCGCGGCCGGCGGCGCCGATGGAGACGTGGACGAAGGCGCCCTTGCCGACCGGCGTTCCGGCGATCTCCAGGTCTTCGAGGGCGATTCTGAACGTGCCGCGTTCCACTGGCGCGTCGAAGCGCAGGAACTCCTCGACGGCGTTCGGCACCAGCTCGGGACGGCTCTTGAGCAGCGCGAACTGCTCCGGGTCGAGCAGCAGGGCCAGGGTGCCGTTGCCGATGAGGTTGACGGTCGTCTCGTGCCCGGCGATCAACAGGAGCGCCAGCGTGGACAGCAGCTCCTTGTCGTCGAGCTCGGGGCTGGTCACCAGCACGCTGACCAGGTCGTCGCCGGGGTCGGCGCGGCGCGCGGCGATCAGGTCGGCGAAGTAGGCGCGCAGCGACTCGGTGGCCCGCGCCCGCCTGGCCTGCTGCTCCTCGTCGATCGCGGGATCGACCAGCGCGCCCGACCATTCGCGGAACAGCTCGCGGTCCTCGACCGGCACGCCCATCAGCTCGCAGATGACGACGATCGGCAACGGGAAGGCGAAGTCGGAGATGAGCTCGGCCCGGCCCCGTCCCTCGATCCCGTCGAGGAGCTCGCCGGTGATCTGCTCGATCCTGGGCCGCAGCAGCTCGATGCGGCGCGGGGTGAAGGCCCGCTGAACGACCTTGCGCAGCCGCGTGTGGTCGGGAGGGTCCGACATGAGCATGTTGTCGGCGAGGATCGGATCGCTGACGCGGACCGCGTCGCGAAACCACTCGGGGCCGCTGTCGATGTCCTTGGACAGCCGCGGGTCGGCCAGCGCCGCCCGGCCGTGCTCGTAGTCGACCACCACGTACGCCTCGGCGCCCGGCGGGAAGTCGACCCGGTGGATCGGGCCCTTGGCGCGCAGCTCCGCGTACATCGGGTACGGGTTCGCGCTGAACTCGGGCGAGAAGAAGAACTCGAAAGGCAGGTTTTCCGGCATGCGGCCACTCCTTTGGGTCCAGATCCACTCTGGCTCCGCGGAAGCGGCCGATCAGCCGCTTGTGACGGGAATCACCATCACTTGGTGGACATCTTGACATCCTTGATGATGAAGGGGTTCTTCGGTGCCGTTGAGCCGCCGTCACCCGTGATGTCGTCCGGGTTGACGATGAAGCCCTCCTTGGACGCCTGGTCGATGATCTCGAGGCCGCTGGTCACCGTGCCCAGGATCGAGTAGGCCGGGTCGAGCTGCGTGTTCTCGTCCGACATCGAGATGGCGAACTGGCTGGAGTTCTGCCCCTGGGCGTCGGTGGGCTGGGTCAGGAAGACCACGCCGCGGGTGTACGGCATGGCCCCGGCGGCCTCGTCACCGTAGACGTAGCCCGCGGTGCCCTGGCCGTCGGTGGGGTTCTTGCCGTCGGCCTTGGCCAGCGCGTCACCGCACTGCAGCAGGAACAGGCCCGAGTTCTCCGGCACCACCAGGCGGTGGCACTTGGTGTCGTCGTAGAAGTTCTTCTTGGCCAGGAACGCCATGGAGTTGACCGTGCACGGGGTGAACTTCGGGTCCACCTGGATCACGATGTCGCCGCGGTTCGTGACCACGGTCATCGTCTTGATCTTCAGGGAGTCGCCCGGCTTCTTGGGCGGGAACCCGACGAACTTCTTCGGGACGTCCTGCGTGTCCTTGGTGTACGTGCAGCTGATCGGGCCGGTCTTCGGCGTCATCGACGGCTCGGGCTCCGAGGAGGCGCTGGACGAAGGGGACGGCGAGGACGTCGCCGCGACCTTCTTGGCGTCGTCATCGCCGCCGCCGAGGAGGGTGGTGGCGGCGATGACGCCGCCGGCGACCAGGACCAGGGCCACACCGCCGCCGATGAGGGTGTTACGCCTGCCCTTGGCGTTTTCCCCAGCAGCACGCCGCGCCTGCCGCTCCTTGTGCTCTCGCGCCAGCTCGCTCTGGCGGTCGTCGCCGCTCACGGATATGTCCTCCATCTTTGCCGACACATGACCAAACAACTTCGCGAATGCTACCGGCCTCCCTTATGTGGTGTACGTAAGTGGCGGAAGGGACGGGAACCAGGTCCTTGTCTCATACGTAGTTGAAATGAGAACGGAGTGCTGCCATGTTCAACGAGATCCTCGGGCTCCCCGCCCACCCCCTGATCATCCATTTCGCCGTGGTGCTGACACCGCTGCTCGTGGCCGTTTCCGTGGTCTACGTCGCGGTCTCGCGCTGGCGGCCCCAGCTGGCCTGGGCGGTGGTGGCCCTGTCGGTGCTGGCGCCCGGCGCGGCCTTCGCGGCCAGGCAGAGCGGCTTGGCGCTGAAGGAGGCCCGGTTCGCCACCGCCGACGGCGAGCTGGGTCAGCGCATCGCCACCCACGAGAGCTTCGCCACCCCGCTGCTGCTGTCCACGCTGGCCCTCGGCGCCCTGTCGTTGCTGCTGGTCTTCGCCGCCCGCAACAAGACCGTGGGGCTGGTCCTTTCCGCGCTCACGGTCGTGGCGGCGCTCGTGGCCGCGTACTACGTGTTCCGCGCCGGTGACTCGGGAGCGAGAGCGGTGTGGACCCTGTAGTCTCGATTTGTGGATAGCCTGTTCGATTCGGCGGCTGAGGAGGCCACTCCGCAGCCGCTCGCCGTGCGGATGCGACCCCGCGCCCTCGACGAGGTGATCGGCCAGCGGCACCTGCTCGGCCCCGGCACGCCGCTGCGGCGGCTGGTGGAGAGCGAAGCGCCGATGTCGCTGTTCCTCTGGGGGCCGCCCGGCACGGGTAAGACCACGCTGGCGTACGTGGTCTCCAACGTCACCAAGCGCCGCTTCGTCGAGATCTCCGCCGTCTCGGCGGGCGTCAAGGACGTGCGCGCCGCCATCGACAACGCCCGGCGCGAGCTCGGCATGACCGGCCGCCAGACCGTGCTGTTCGTCGACGAGGTCCACCGCTTCAACAAGGCCCAGCAGGACGCCCTGCTGCCCGCCGTCGAGAACCGCTGGGTCACCTTCATCGGCGCCACCACCGAGAACCCGTATTTCTCCGTCATCTCCCCGCTGCTGTCGCGCTCGCTGCTGCTGACCCTGGAGTCGCTGTCCGACGACGACGTCCGCGCCGTCCTGGAGCGCGCCGTCGCCGAGGAGCGCGGCCTGGGCGGCCGCGCGAGCCTGGACCCGCAGGCCCTCGACCATCTCGTACGGCTGGCGGGCGGCGACGCCCGGCGCTCCCTGACCTATCTGGAGGCGGCCGCGCTCCTGGCCGACGACATCACCGTCGAGGTGGTCGAGAAGGCCGTCGACAAGGCGGCCGTCCGCTACGACCGCCAGGGCGACCAGCACTACGACGTCATCAGCGCCTTCATCAAGTCGATGCGCGGCTCCGACGCCGACGCCGCGCTCCACTACCTGGCCCGCATGATCGAGGCCGGTGAGGACCCCCGCTTCATCGCCCGGCGCATCGTCATCTTCGCCTCCGAGGACGTCGGCATGGCCGACCCCACCTGCCTGCAGACCGCGGTGGCCGTGGCCCAGGCCGTCCAGCTCATCGGCCTGCCGGAGGGCCAGATCAACCTGGCGCACGCGGTCATCCACTGCGCCATGGCCCCCAAGTCCAACGCCGTGGTGAAGGCCATCGGCGCCGCGGCGACCGACGTGCGCAAGGGCCTCATCGGCCAGGTGCCCGGCCACCTGCGCGACGCCCACTACCAGGGCGCGGCCAAGCTCGGCCACGGCGACGGCTACAAGTACCCGCACGACTTCGACCACGGCGTCGTCCGCCAGGACTACGCGCCGGAGCAGGTGCGCGAGCGGCGCTACTACGAGCCGACCAGGCACGGCGCGGAAGCGCCGGTCGCCGAGCGGTGGGCCAAGATCCGCGCCTTCCTCCGGGGCGAGTGAGCGCCGTGCACGGCACGCTGCACCACGTCGAGCTGTGGGTCGACTCCCTGGCCGAGGTCCTGCCCGGCTTCACCTGGCTGTTCGAGCGGCTGGGCTATGCGCCGTTCCAGAGCTGGGAGGGCGGGCGGTCCTGGCTGCTCGGCGCCACGTACGTGGTGCTGGAGGAGTCGCCGGCCCGCGTACCCGGCCGCCACGACCGGCTGCGCGCCGGGCTCAACCATCTCGCCTTCCACGTGGACGACCCCGACGCCATGGCCGAGGAGGCGCGCGAGCACGGCTGGACGCTCCTGTTCGCCGACCGCCATCCGTACGCGGGCGGGCCCGCCCACCACGCGGCCTACCTGGAGAACGCCGCGGGCTTCGAGATCGAACTGGTGCGCGCCACCGGCTGAGGGCGACCCCGGTCTTCTGCCGGGCCGAGCTCTGTCGTATGGTTTGAGCGTTCGATTAAAGCATTCGGTTAAGGGGTTCGCGATGGAGCGGAATGCCGCCCGCATGACCTTGGCGGGCGTGGTGAGCGCGCTGTTCGCGGCGATGGCGGCCTACAAGCTGCTGCACGCCGGAGGACTGGAGCAGACGGCGGTGTTCTACGTGGGCGTGCCCGCGGTCATCGCGATCACCGTGGTGCTGGTCGCCAAGCCGCGCTCGGCCATCGGGCTGGTGATGGCGGTCATCACCGTCGCGCTCGCGCTCGCCGGCCCGCTGCTGGGCGAGGGAATCGTCTGCCTGGTGTTCGCCGCGCCGCTGTTCTACCTGGTGGGGGCGCTGTTCGGGGCGTTCGCCGACTATCTGCGCGCCAAGGGGCCCAAGGGCCCGCAGATGCTCGCCGCGCCGCTGCTCCTGCTCGTCATGCTCGAAGGGGCGGGCGAGGCCACGTCGATGCCGCGCGAGGAGGTGGTCAGCGCGTCCGTCACCGCCCCGGGGGACGTGGCCGCCGCGCTGGCCGCGCCGCCCCGCTTCGCGCCCTACACCTCGGTCCTGCTCAAGCTCGGCTTCCCGCGGGCGCTGTCGGCGCGCGGCACCGGGCTCGGGACCGGTGCGACGCGCGAGATCGTCTTCAGCCCGCGCCGCTCCCTGGGCATCGGCGCCCGGCCCGAGCCGCGCTCGATGACGCTGCGGGTGAAGGAGAGCGCCCCTGGCCGGGTGGTGTTCGAGGTGGCCCGCGACACCACGCTGGCCCGCTGGCTGGAGCTGCGCGAAGCCGCGTTCACCTGGAACGGCGGCCGCCTCACCGTCGCGCTGAGCTACCGCAGGACCTTCGACCCCTCCTGGTACTTCGGCCCGATCCAGCGCCACGCCGCCACCGAGGCCGCCGGCTACCTGGCCCGGACGTTCGCCGGTGCGCGGTGAGCGCGGTCCTGATCAGGGGGCTCGGCCTGATGCTGCCGCTGGCCGCCGTCCTCGTGGCGGCCCTGCTCGCCGCGCGCGCCGGCCGCCTCGATCCGTCGCGCGCCGCCGCCGCCATCCTGGCCACCGGCTGGAACGCCATGGTGCTCATGGCCGTCAACCAGGGCGGCTGGTGGACCTTCCACGCCGAGGGCGGCACGCTGGCCGGGGTGCCACTCGACCTGCTGCTCGGCTGGGCGCTGCTGTGGGGCGCGCTGCCCGCGCTGGCCTTCCCCGAGGCGCCCGTGGCGCTCGGCGCCGCCGGGCTGGCCTGGTTCGACCTGGCGGTGATGCCGCTGGCCGAGCCCGTGGTGGTGCTCGGTCCCGACTGGCTGTACGGCGAGGCGGTGGCGGTCGGGCTCGCGCTCGTGCCCGGCCTGCTGCTGGCCCGCTGGACCGTGCGGGGGAGGCTGCCGATGGCCCGCGCCGGATTCCAGGTGGTGCTGGCCGCGGGGCTCGGGGTCGTCGCGCCCGTGCTGCTGCTCGGGGCGTGGCGGCAGCCCGCGTGGGTGCTGGCGCTCATGGCGCAGGCGCTGGCGGTGCCGTTCGTGATGGGGGCCTCGGCGGTGCGGGAGTTCGCGAGGACGGGCGGGGGCACGCCCTTTCCCTACGACCCTCCCCGGCGGCTGGTGACCGGCGGGCCTTACGCCTATGTGCGCAATCCCATGCAGGTGGCGATGACCGCCGGGTATGTGCTGCTGGCCGTACTCGACGTGCGCTTTCTCGCCGCGGCGGCGATCAGCCTCGCCTACGGCGCCGGGCTGGCCGCCTGGCACGAGGGCGAACAGCTCACGCGGCGCTTCGGCGCCGACTGGGCCGCCTACCGGGCCGCCGTGCGGGCATGGCTGCCGCGCTGGCGGCCCGCCGCGGTGCCCGCGACCGTGTACGTGGCGGCCACATGCGGGCAGTGCTCCCAGGTCGGCGCCTGGATCGAGCGGCGCGGCCCGGTCGCGCTGCGGGTCGTCGCCGCGGAGACCCACCCGGCCGGCTTGCGCCGCATCACCTACGAGCGCGCCGACGGCCTGCGGGCGCAGGGCGTCGCGGCCGTCGCGCACGTGCTCACCCACGTCCACCTGGGCTGGGCGCTGGCGGGCTGGCTGCTCCAGCTACCCTGCCTGAACGGCTTCGCCCAGCTCTGCGTGGACGCGCTGGGCGGCGGCCCACGCGAACTGGCCTGACCGGCCCCAGCACCTCGCCCGCCGCTCCGGCGTTCCACCCGGGCCCGGCACCTGCCACCGCGCCTCGCCCGGCACCTGCCGCATCGCCTCGCCCGGCGCTTGCCGCATCGGCATGTCCGCGCCGGTGGGCTGGCCGGGGTCGGCGCCCGTGTCGGTGAGCACGCCTGGGACGTCGCGCCGTGGCAGGTGGCGGCGGTGGCACGTGCGCCGATGGGCGCGCTGGGCCCCGCTGCCGCCCTTTGATGCCCTCTTCTGTCGGGCGGACGCGATAGGGTCTTGGCGTTCCGGCCCAGCGTAAGAGGGAGATGAGCGGAGTGCTTACCGCTGGAGAGGTCGCCGGGCTGATCGCCGCCACGGGCTGGATAGTCCTGGTCTGCGTGCTGGCCATGGTGCTCGTCAAGCTCGCCCGGCTGCTCACCGAGACCACCAAGATGGTCTCCGACCTGAGCGAGCGGGTGGTGCCGTTGCTCGAAGACGTCAGCGTCACGGTCAACGAGGCCAACCGGCAGCTCGTCGCGGTCGAGGCGATCACGAAGGACGTCAAGCAGGTCAGCTCGCACGCGGCCAAGCTCAGCGGGGTGACGCAGACCATCTTCACCGGCCCGCTGATCAAGGTCTCGGCGCTCAGCTACGGTGTGCGCAGGGCGATCCAGGCCCGCCGTCCGCGCCGCCGGGTGAGGCGGCACCGATGATCCGCCGCCTGTTCTACCTGTCGCTCGGCGCGTTCACCGCCGTCTGGGTGATGCGCAGGCTGCAGGCCATGCGTCCCGAGCATGTCGCCCGCCGTACCGTGGACAACGCGGCAGGGCTCCTGGAGCAGGTGAGAGACTTTACCTCGGACGCGCTCGGCGAGGCCGCCGAGCGCGAAACCACGTTGCGCGCCCGCTTCGGGCTCGACAACGGTGACAACCACCACTGATTGCAAAGGATGGCTGACATGGAGTCGGCAGAAATCGCTCGCCGCTTCCTGCGCTTCTTCGAGGAGCGTGGGCACAAAGTAGTGCCCTCGGCCAGCCTGATCGCCGAAGACCCCACGTTGCTGCTGGTGCCCGCGGGCATGGTCCCGTTCAAGCCGTACTTCCTGGGGCAGCGCAAGCCTCCGGCGGCCCGGCTGGCCAGTGTGCAGAAGTGCGTGCGCACGCCCGACATCGAAGAGGTCGGCAAGACCACGCGGCACGCGACGTTCTTCCAGATGCTCGGCAACTTCTCCTTCGGCGACTACTTCAAGGAGCAGGCGATCCCCTTCGCCTGGGAGCTGCTGACCAACGCCGAGTCCGACGGCGGCTTCGGCTTCCCGGAGGAGAAGCTCTGGGTGACGGTCTTCCTCGACGACGACGAGGCGATCGACATCTGGCACAACAAGGTCGGCGTGCCCATGGAGCGCATCCAGCGCCGCGGCCTGGAGGACAACTACTGGCACATGGGCGTGCCCGGCCCCGGCGGCCCCTGCTCGGAGATCTACTACGACCGCGGCCAGGAATACGGCAGGGACGGCGGCCCGGTGGCCGACGAGGACCGCTACCTCGAGGTCTGGAACAACGTCTTCATGCAGTACCAGCTCAGCGCGGTGCGCTCGAAGACCGACTTCGACGTCGCGGGCGAGCTGCCCGCCAAGAACATCGACACCGGCATGGGCCTGGAGCGCATGGCGACGATCCTGCAGGGTGTCGACAACCTCTACGAGATCGACACCACCTACAAGATCCTCGACAAGGCCGCCGAGCTCACCAAGACCCGCTACGGCCGCGACCCGCGCGCCGACATCAGCCTGCGAGTGATCGCCGACCACGTCCGCACCGGCACCATGCTGGTCGCCGACGGCGTCGCGCCCAGCAACGAGGGCCGCGGCTACGTGCTGCGCCGCATCCTGCGCCGCTCGATCCGCAACCTGCGCCTGCTGGGCTCGGGCGAAGAGCGCTACATGCACGAGCTCACCGACGTCACCATCGACGCGATGGGCGAGACCTACCCCGAGCTCAAGGCCGACGCCCCGCAGATCCACGCGGTCGTGGACGCCGAGGAGGCCTCCTTCCTCGGCACGCTGCGCACCGGCACCGCGATCTTCGACGTCGCCGTCGAGGAGACCAAGCGCAAGTCCGGCGGCACGCTCTCCGGCGACCAGGCCTTCCAGCTCCACGACACCTACGGCTTCCCCATCGACCTCACCCTGGAGATGGCGGCCGAGCAGGGCCTGAAGGTCGACGAGGACGGCTTCCGCCGCCTCATGAAGGAGCAGCGCGAGCGCGCCAAGGCCGACGCGAAGGCCAAGAAGACCGGCAACGCCGACATCTCCGTCTTCGGCACGCTGCTGGAGAAGGCGGGCAAGGTCGAGTTCCTCGGCTACGACGCCACCGAGGCCGACTCCACCGTCCTCGGCATCCTCGTCGACGGCGCCTCCGTGCCCGTCGCCGGCAAGGGCGCCACGGTCGAGATCGTGCTGGGCCGTACCCCCTTCTACGCCGAGGGCGGCGGCCAGCTCGCCGACCAGGGCGTCATCCGCACCGGCAGTGGCGAGGCCGAGATCCTCGACGTGCAGTCGCCCATCGGCGGCCTGGTCGTCCACCGCGGGCGCGTGCGCGAGGGCGAGATCAGAGCCGGCGACGAGGCGCACGCCGAGATCGACATCGAGCGCCGCCGCGCGATCTCGCGCAGCCACAGCGCCACCCACCTCGTCCACCGCGGCTTCAAGAACGCGCTCGGCGAGACCGCGGCGCAGGCCGGCTCGGAGAACTCGCCCGGCCGCTTCCGCTTCGACTTCACCGCCGCGGGCGCCGTCCCGCAGAGCGTGCTGCGCGATGTCGAGGACGAGGTCAACGCCGTCCTCATCAACGACCTCCAGGTCAACGCCTTCTACACCACGCAGGCCGAGGCGCGCGCCATGGGCGCCCTGGCCATGTTCGGCGAGAAGTACGGCGACGAGGTCCGCGTCGTCGAGATCGGCGACTACTCCCGCGAGTTGTGCGGCGGCACCCACGTCCACAGCTCCGGGCAGCTCGGCCTGGTCAAGGTGCTCGGCGAGCAGTCCGTCGGCGCCGGCGTGCGCCGCGTCGAGGCGCTGGTCGGCATCGACGCCTTCCGCTTCCTGGCCCGCGAGAGCCTGCTCGTCGCCCAGCTCACCGAGCAGCTCAAGGCTCGCCGCGAGGAGCTGCCCGAGCGGGTCGAGGGCATCGTCTCCCGGCTGCGCACCGCCGAGAAGGACCTGGAGAAGCTGCGCTCCGCCCAGGTGCTCCAGATCGCCGGCGAACTCGCCTCTCAGGCTCGTGACCTGCACGGAGTCTCCTTCGTCGCGCACCGCGCGCCTGATGGAACCGGTGCCGATGACCTGCGTAAGCTCGCGCTTGATGTGCGCGGCAGGTTCCCGGCCGACCGCCCGGCGGTCGTCGTGATCGCCGGGGCCCCCACCGAACGGCCCGTGGTGGTTGCCGCGGTCAACGAGGCGGGACGCGAGCGTGGTCTCAAGGCCGGGCGACTGGTCGGCGTCGCCGCCAAGGCACTTGGGGGTGGCGGTGGCGGCAAGGACGATGTCGCGCAGGGCGGTGGCACCGACGCGGGCGCCGTCGCCGACGCGCTGCAGGCTGTCGAGCGGTCCGTCGGTGAGCAGCTCACCTGACATGAGGTTCGGCACAAGGCTCGGCGTCGACGTCGGGTCCGTACGCATCGGCGTGGCCCGCAGCGACCCCTCGGGACTGCTGGCCACCCCGGTCGAAACGGTCAGGCGCGGCAAGGGCGACCAGACCAGGATCGCGGCGATCGCCGCCGAGCACGAGGCGATCGAGGTGATCGTGGGCCTGCCCACGTCGCTGTCCGGCCGCGAGGGGCAGGCCGCCGAGCTGGCCCGCGCCTTCGCCCGTTCGCTGGCGGTACGGCTGGCGCCCATCCCGGTCCGGCTCTACGACGAGCGGCTGACCACGGTCGCCGCCCAGCAGGGGCTGCGGGCCAGCGGGGTCAAGGCCAAGAAGCAGCGCGGGGTCGTCGACCAGGCGGCGGCCGTGGTGCTGCTGCAGGACGCGCTCGACCGGGAACGCGCCACAGGCGAGCCACCGGGCAGACCCGTCGATCCGCCCGCCGGGGCGGACGACGGGACTGCCCGGTGAGCGGACACGAGCACCCGGCCGGAGGCCCAGCCCAGGATCCCCGGCCTGACGAGCCACCGTCCGAGGACTCACCGTCCGCGGGGCCTTCCGCCGCGGGTGATTCGCTCGCGGATGAGTCGTCCGCAGGTGAGTCGTCCGCGGGTGAGCGGTCTGCGGGTGAGCGGTCTGCGGGTGAGCGGTCCGGGCGCGGGGCCTTCGTGCCCGAGCAGGGGTCGCCCGGAGGCGGGTCGCCCGGAAACGGGTCGCCCGGAAACGGGTCGCCCGGAGCAGGGTCGCCCGGAGGCGAGGCGGCCAGGGCTGGGCAGGATCGGGCCCGGGACGCGGCCGGGCTGGCCGCCGCCGTTCCGCCCCAGGGCGGTGCCAAGGACGACTCCGGCTCGCTGGCCGCGGAACTGCTGGCCGGCGGGGAGATCGACGTGGCCGAGGAGGTCGGGGCGGAGACCGTGCCGCTGCCCGCCCAGCGCGGCCTTACCCGGCGGACCAAGGGGCTGCTGGTGGCCGGGTTCGCCGCGTCGGTGGTGGCGGTGGGTGTCGGTGGCTACGTGGTGGCGAAGCCGTACCTGCTGCCCGATGACTTCGACGGGCAGGGGAGCGGCGCGGTCACGGTGCGCATCCAACCCGGCTCCAGCGCGGGAGAGGTGGGCGCGGCGCTGACGGCGGCGGGGGTGGTGGCGAGCGCGCGCTCGTTCATCAACGCCACCGAGCAGAAGGCGGTCGCCGACCGGCTGCGGCCGGGGCACTACCGGATGCGCAAGGGCATGGCGGCGGGGGCGGCCGTGGACATGCTGCTGCATCCCGGGTCGCGGGTCGTGAAGAAGGTGTCGGTGCCGGAGGGCATGCGGGCCGAGGAGGTGTTCCGGCGGGTGGCGGCCCAGGGCGGGCTGCCGCTGAACGAGCTGCGCTCGATCGACACCGACCTGCTCGGGCTGCCGGAGTACGCACGAGGCGTGGAGGGGTTCCTGTTCCCGGCGACGTACGAGATCGAGCCGGACTCCTCGGCCACGGACGTGGTCGCGGCGATGGTGGAGCGGTTCACGACGGCGGCCGGAGAGGTGAAGCTGGCCCAGCGGGCTCCCGAGGTGAACCTGACGCCGCTGGAGGTCGTGACGGTGGCCAGCATCGTGCAGGCCGAGGGCGGCAGGGACTCCGACTATCCGAAGATCGCCAGGGTGATCTACAACCGGATGGAGCAGGGGATGCCGCTGCAGATGGACAGCACGGTGACGTACGCCCAGAGCCGCCGGACGTTGAAGGTGTCGGTGAAGGACACGCGGGTGCGCTCGCCGTACAACACCTACCTGCGCGCGGGGCTGCCGCCGGGGCCGATCTCCAGCCCTGGAGAGAAGGCGCTGATGGCGGCTTTGAAGCCTGCAGAGGGTGATTGGTACTGGTTTGTCACCACCGATCCGGAGCATAGAATCACGAAATTCACCGATAAAGAGAGTGAGTTTGTGAGATACCGGGAAGAGCTGAACGAATACCTCGGGACCAACTGATGCTCGTCGGGACACCCCCCGTCCCGCAGGGACTCTCCCTGCGCCGCCCCGCGGAAGGGGCGCACGCACTCTCCGTGTCCCCTAGCATGGCTACTCAGAGTGATCATCGCTGGTCATCCGCATGTGACCGGCGGTTCCCCCCGTTCCGCTCGGTAACCCTCGCCGGTCTTGACGCCAGGCCGGTCATACCGGGAGATTGGCCATCGCAGCTATGAACGATCTCGACATGGACCTGCTCCTCGGCTCCGAGGACGACAACGGACGCTCGCGCCGCCAGAAGGGCAACGGCCGGCGCGGGCGCCGCCGTCGCCGCCGCCGCAATCGCGGCGGCTTCCTGGCGCCGCTGCTCGCGCTCATCGTCTTGCTCGGCATCGTCGGCGGCGGTGGCTACTACGGCTACCTGTGGGTGAGCGACCGCCTCGTGCCCGGCGACTTCTCCGGCCCCGGCAGCGGCTCGGTCGCCCTGGAGATCAGGCAGGGCCAGAGCGCCACCGACGTCGCGGAGGAACTCGAGCGCCTCGGCGTCATCAAGGACTCCAGGGCCTTCATCAACGCCGTCACCAACTCCGGCAAGAGCGCCTCGCTCGTTCCTGGCCACTACACGCTGCGCAAGCAGATGCGCGCCGCGGACGCCGTCAGCGAACTCGACGCGAACAACCGGCAGTACACCCAGGTGACGCTGCCGGAGGGCCTGCGCCTCAGCGACACGTTCACACAGCTCGCCGGAAAGACGAAGATCCCGGCCAAGGACTTCGCCGCCGCCGCCAAGAAGGCCGGCGACCTCGGCCTGCCCGGCTACGCCAAGGGCCGCCTGGAGGGCTACGCGTTCCCCGCGACCTACCAGTTCCCGCCGAAGTCGAGCGCGAGCGCGGTCCTCACCAAGATGGTCGACCGCTTCAAGGAGACCGCCGACCGGGCGGGTCTGGAGGCGGGCGCCAAGGACCTCGGCCGCACACCGCACGAGATCATGATCATCGCGAGCATCATCCAGGCGGAGGCCGGGCGCCAGGAGGACATGGGCAAGATCTCCCGCGTCGTCTACAACCGGCTCGCCCACAAGCCGGAGATGCACCTGAAGATGGACAGCACGGTCATGTACGCACTCGGCAAGTACAAGACGGCCGCCACCTTCGCCGAGACGAAGACGCCGTCGAAGTACAACACGTACCTGCACCTGGGCCTGCCACCCGGCCCCATCGCCAACCCGGGCGACCACGCGATCGAGGCCGCGCTCAACCCGACGCCGGGCACATGGCTGTATTTCGTCGCCACCGACCCGAAGAGCCAGGTCACCAAGTTCGCCACCACGGACGCGGAGTTCCAGGTGCTGCTCAACGAGTACAAGAAGAACGGCGGCTGAGCGGGCGGCGGTCCATCGCGGCAGGCCTTTTCGTTGCGGCGGGCCCCTTTCAAGGGCCCCCGCCTTGTGGCGGGCCCTCTTCAAGGGGGGCCCTCCGTTGTGGCGGCGCTCTTCAAGGGCGCCTTTCCGTTACGGCAAGCCACCAAGACGCCACCCGCCGTCGCGGGCGGGCGCAGGTCGGGGGGATCGCTTCTCACGTCGGACGCACTCCCCGCCGCAACGGCCCGCCTTGGCCAGCCAAGTGGTTGGTGTTCCCAGGCCGCTGATTTCGGCCGGATCGGTGGCCAGGGGTAGGGTCCTGTGGCTGGATAGGGAGGGGTTTCATGCGGGCAGCGGTTCTCGGTTCGCCGATCGCGCATTCGCTCTCGCCGTACCTGCACAGGGCGGCCTACCGGGCGATGGGCCTGAACGACTGGACCTACGACGCCTTCGAGTGCGACGAGGCGGCGCTGCCCGCGCGGATGGCGGGCCTGCGCGGTGAGGCCGGGCAGTGGGCGGGGCTGTCGCTGACGATGCCGCTCAAGCGGGCCGTGCTGCCCCTGCTGGATTCCGTCTCCGAGCTGGCCGTCGAGGTCGGCGGGGCCAACACGGTGGTCTTCCGTGATGGGTCCGCCCGCGGTGAGAACACCGATGTTTACGGGATCGAGCGGGCGCTGGCCGAGGCGGGTGTGCCGCGGCCCGGTTCGGCGCTGGTGCTGGGTGGGGGAGCGACCGCCGGTTCCGCGCTGGCGGCCCTGCGGAACCTGGGGCTGGAGCGGGTGACGCTGGCCGTACGGGATGCCGGGCGGGCGGCCGGGACGGCCGCGGTGGCCGGGCGGCTGGGGGTGGCGCTGCGCGTGGCGCCACTGGACGAGCTCGACGACCTGCTCGGGGTCGACCTGGTGATCTCCACGCTGCCGGGCGGCGCCGCCGACGGTTACGCGGGGGCGCTGGCGGGTGTGCCGGCGTTGTTCGACGTGGTCTACGCGCCGTGGCCCACGAAGGCGGCGGCGAGCGTGCTGGAGGCGGGCGGGCGCGTGGTGGGCGGGTTCGCCATGCTGCTGCACCAGGCGGTGCGGCAGGTGGAGCTGATGACCGGCCGCGCGGACGTGCCGGTGGAGGCCATGCGCGCGGCCGGCGAGGCGGAGATCCTCAGACGGGCCAGTCAAACGGGTTGATGATCCGCAGGTCGAGCCCGTTGAAGTCCTTGACGTTCCGGGTGACGAGGGTCCAGTTGCGGGTACGCGCGGTGGCGGCCATGAGCCCGTCGACGACGGGAATGGGGCGGATGGCGTTGAACCGGCCCCACTCCTCGGCCACTTCGGTGGTGACGGGCAGGATCCGCGTGGCGAACTCGGCCTGGAGCCTGGTGAGCCAGGCCTCGTGCGCGGCGGCCTGTACCGGGTCGTGGCGCCTGGAGAGCTCGATGCCCTTGCGTATCTCACCCATGACCAGGACGCTCAGGTAGAGGGTCGGCCCGTTGATCGTCTCCAGCCAGGCGGCCACCCCCGGATCCCGGTGGCGCTGGTCATCTCCGAGACGACGTTGGTGTCCAGCAGGTAGGTCACCAGTCGGTTCCCAGGTCAACCTCGCGGGGCAGATCTCGGGACCGGGTGAGGTCGAGGTCGCTGAGATCGGGTCCGGACATGAGGAACTCCTTGAAGTCGGGTTCGCCTCCCTTGAGTCGCCGGTACTCGGCCATGTCGATGATCACGGCCACGTCCTCGCCGTGCCGGGTGACGATCTGGGGTCCTTCGTCGTGTGCCCGCCGCACCACCTCGCTGAAGCGCTGCTTGGCCTCCTGGAGCTGCCATGAGGACATGGACCCACCTCCTGTCTAGTCTGTCTAGATTAGCAAGTTGGCCCGGTAACACACAGTGATAGCAAGCCGACGCTCCTGAGGCGGGATGATTCGAAGAACTCGGTGTGTTGTGGTAACGTAACTCCCTGATCGGTCCGGCATGCCTTGCTGGACGCGCAAGCGGAGGTCTCCCTCCCACCTGAGTCGCCGCCCGGCGGCCGGGTCCAGGATCACGCCGGACTACTCCGGGGAGCTTACGGCCACGAAGCCGACGAGCTCAGTGGCCCCGCATGCGCGACGTGCGGGGCTTTTCGCGTGTACAGACACGTACGTGCGAAGCTCTCGGCACGACGAGCACGTAGGGACGCAAACCTAGGAGGCCCCATCAGCACTGAGCCCCGCATCAACGAGCGTATCCGAGTTCCCGAGGTTCGCCTCGTGGGCCCGAACGGCGAGCAGGTCGGCATCGTCTCCATTCACGACGCCCTCAAGCTCGCCCAGGAGGCCGACCTCGACCTCGTCGAGGTCGCGGCCACGGCTCGACCGCCCGTGTGCAAGCTCATGGACTACGGAAAATTCAAGTACGAGTCCGCGATGAAGGCGCGCGAGGCGCGCAAGAATCAGGCGCACACGATCATCAAGGAGATCAAGCTCCGGCCGAAGATCGACCCGCACGACTACGAGACCAAGAAGGGTCACGTGGTGCGGTTCCTCAAGGCGGGAGACAAGGTCAAAGTCACGATCATGTTCCGCGGACGTGAGCAGTCGCGTCCCGAGCTGGGCTTCCGGCTCCTGCAGAAGCTGGCGGAGGACGTCACGGAGCTCGGCTTCGTCGAGTCCCAGCCCAAGCAGGACGGCCGAAACATGATCATGGTGATCGGTCCGCACAAGAAGAAGGCCGAGGCCAAGGCCGAAAAGGCCGCAGCCAAGGCACAGCGTGGCGGCGAGGAGCCTTCTCCGGGCGAGGAAGCTTCCGTACCAGGTGAGGAAGTTTCCGCACAGGAAGCGTGACCCGCGGTTCGGGTTAGCCTTACACGGCAACCCCCGAACGACGCCACTGCCGTAACGAAGACGCCGCGACCGGGTCGGCCTGCACCGACCCGGCCACCGGCACGGACGAATTGAGGGAGAGACGGCGAGATGCCGAAGATGAAGACGCACAGCGGTGCGAAGAAGCGGTTCCGGCTCACCGGCACCGGCAAGGTCAAGCGCCGTCGTGCCGCTCGCGCGCACTACAACGAGTGGAAGTCCTCCACGCTGACGCGCCGTCTCAAGGGCGAAGTGATTGTCTCCGACAATGACGTCAAGAAGATCAAGAAGCTGCTCGCTAAGTAGCGCGAACCCCCGGGGAGATACAACATGGCACGCGTGAAGCGGGCGCTCAACGCCAAGAAGAAGCGCAAGGTCGTCCTCGAACGGGCAGCGGGCTACCGCGGCCAGCGGTCGCGGCTCTACCGCAAGGCCAAGGAGCAGATGCTCCACTCGATGACGTACGCCTACCGGGACCGTAAGGACCGTAAGGGTGCGTTCCGCCGTCTGTGGATCCAGCGGATCAACGCCGCGGCCCGCCAGAACGGCATGACCTACAACCGCCTGATCCAGGGACTGCGTCTGGCCCACATCGAGGTCGACCGCAAGATCCTCGCCGACCTCGCGGTGAACGACAGCCAGACCTTCGCCACGCTCGTCGAGGCCGCCAAGAAGGCGCTGCCGGCGAACGTGAACGCGCCGGCCGCGAGCTGAGGTTTTACGGTCAAGGGGCCCACCTCCGGTGGGCCCTTTTTGCATGGCACTGGGGGACAACGTGGAGCTGACCAACATCAGGGCGCCGCGGGTGAAGGCGGCCAGGCGCCTGGCCAAGCGCTCCTTCCGCGACCAGGACCGCAGGTTCGTGGCCGAGGGCCCGCAGGCGGTGCGCGAGGCGCTCAAGCTCGACGGCGTGACGCTGGAGCTGTTCGCCACGGCGGAGGCCGAGCTGCGCCACCCCGATCTGGTCGGCGAGGCGCTCTCGCGTGACCTGCCGGTGCACCGCGCCAGCGGCGAGGTGATGGCCGAGCTCTCGCAGACGGTCACCCCGCAGGGGTTGCTGGCCATCTGCCGCTTCGTGCACGTCCCGCTGGAGGAGGCGCTCGGCGGCGACCCCCGCCTGGTGGCGGTGCTCGCGCACGTGCGCGATCCGGGCAACGCCGGCACCGTGATGCGGGCGGCCGACGCGGCGGGGGCCGATTCCGTGGTCTTCACCGACGCTTCCGTGGACCCCTACAACGGCAAGTGCGTACGCGCCAGCGCCGGCAGCCTGTTCCACCTGCCGGTGGTGATCGGCAGCCCGGTGGCGGGAGCCGTACGGGCGCTCAAGGACAAGGGACTGCGGGTGCTGGCCGCGGACGGCGCGGGCGAGCGCACCCTCGACGACGTGGCCCTGTCGGGGCCGACGGCGTGGATCTTCGGCAACGAGGCGTGGGGGCTGCCCGAGGAAGTACGCGCGCTGGCCGACGACGTGGTGCGGGTGCCCATCTACGGGCAGGCGGAGAGCCTCAACCTGGCGACCGCGGCAGCAGTGTGTCTCTACGCGTCCGCACGGGCTCAGCGGGTGCCCTAGGGGCGCGGAAACCCGCTATTGTCGGCCATGTAGTCGAGGAGGCGGGGTCGTGCACGGCGAAGACAGCGAAGGTCGGGTGGTGGCCTCCGTGTGCACGATCGGCATCGACGACCTTCCCGACGGGGTCATCGTCACCGACAGGTTCGGCAGGGTGCTGGCGCTCAACAAGGCGGCCGAGAGGCTGACGGGCGTGCCCGTCGAACGGGCCGTCGGACGGCACATGAACGACGTCTTCCCGCTGCGCGACCACGACGGCCGCGAGTGGTGGAAGGCGCTCGACCCGGAGGGTGGGCTGCGCACCCGCACCCGCGTCCCGGAACGCCCGCTGCATCTGCCCGGCGGCCAGGAGCTCCACGTGACCGCCCGGCTGGTGCGCGATCCCGAGCGCCGCGGCGACGTCGAACGGGTGACGATCGTGCTGCGCGACGGCGGCGCCCGCGCCCGGCTGGAACGCAGCCGCGCCGACCTGGTCTCGACCGTCGCCCACGAGCTGCGCTCGCCGCTGACCAGCGTCAAGGGCTTCACCGCGACGCTGCTGGCCAAGTGGAGCCGTTTCACCGACGAGCAGAAGCGCGTCATGCTCGACACCATCAACACCGACGCCGACCGCGTCACGCGGCTGATCACCGAGCTGCTCGACGTCTCGCGCATCGAGTCGGGCCGCATGGAGGTGCACCGCCAGGTCGTCGACGTGCCCGCGCGGGTGCGCCGGGTCATCGCCGGGCGCGTGGCCGCGGGCGAGCCAGAGGACCGTTTCCGGCTCGCCGTCGCCGGCCACCTGCCCGAGACCTGGCTCGACCAGGACAAGATCGACCAGATTCTCGGTAACCTGGTGGAAAACGCTTTGCGGCACGGACGCGGAACCGTGAGCATTGACGTTCAAGCCGTCGACTATGGAGTAGCCGTGTCTGTGCGCGACCAGGGTGAGGGCATCCGCCCCGAGCTGGCCACGCGCGTCTTCCGGCAGTTCTGGCGCGGCAACAGTCGCCGGCGCGGCGGCACCGGGCTTGGCCTGTTCATCGTCAAGGGCCTGGTCGAGGCGCACGGCGGGACGATCACCGTGCAGCGTGCTCCCGAGGGCGGGGCCGAGTTCCGATTTATGTTGCCCACCGGCACGCCTGACTTCGCGTAGGTCATCGGCTCCGGTGGGCCAGCACTAGACTCAGTCTCGCTCAAGCCCTGGATACGGAGCTCTCTCTTGTCTGACTACGACCCTGTCGAGGTCACGCCCCTGCATGCCGACGAGCTGTCGCGCATGGAGGCGGACGCCGTAACGGCGATCAAGGCGGCCGGCAGCCTCGACGAACTCAAGCAGGTACGCCTGGCCCACGCCGGCGACCGTTCGCCCATCGCGCTGGCCAACCGCGAGATCGGCGCGCTGCCCCCGGCCGCGCGCGCCGAGGCGGGCAAGCGCATCGGCGCCGCCCGCAAGGCCGTGGGCGAGGCGCTGGCCGCCCGCCAGGCCGAGCTGGAGACCGAGCGCGACGCCCGCGTCCTCGTCGAGGAGACCGTCGACGTCACCCTCCCGTGGGACCGCCGGCCGCAGGGGGCCCGTCACCCCCTGACCACGATGCAGGAACGCATCGCCGACACCTTCGTCGCCATGGGCTACGAGGTCGCCGAGGGCCCCGAGCTCGAAGGCGAGTGGTTCAACTTCGACGCGCTCAACATCTCCAAGGACCACCCGGCCCGCTCCGACCACGACACCTTCTTCGTGGAGTCGGCCGACTCGGGCATGGTGCTGCGCACGCAGACCTCACCGGTGCAGATCCGCGCGCTGCTGCAGCGCGGCGTACCGTGTTACGTGGTCTCGCCGGGCAAGACCTTCCGCACCGACGAGCTCGACGCCACCCACACCCCGGTCTTCCACCAGGTCGAGGGCCTGGCGGTCGACGAGGGCCTGACGATGGCGCACCTGAAGGGCACGCTCGACCGCTTCGCGGAGGTCATGTTCGGCGAGGGCATCACCACGCGCTTCCGGCCGCACTACTTCCCCTTCACCGAGCCGTCGGCCGAGATGGACCTGAAGTGCTTCGTCTGCCGCGGCACCAGTGCCGTGCCGGGCAACCCGCCGTGCCGTACCTGCAAGAGCGAGGGCTGGATCGAGTGGGGCGGCTGCGGCATGGTCAACCCGCGGGTGCTCGTCGCGGGCGGCGTCGACCCGGCCCGCTACAGCGGCTTCGCCTTCGGCATGGGCATCGAGCGCACGCTGATGTTCCGCCACAACGCCGAGGACATGCGCGACATGGTCGAGGGTGACGTCCGCTTCTCGCTCCCGTTCGGAATGGAGATCTGATGAAGGCCCCGCTTTCCTGGCTGCGGGAGTACGTCGATCTGCCGCCGGTCACCGCCCACGAGGTCGCCGAGCGGCTGACCGCGGCCGGGCTCAAGCTGGAGCGGATCATCTCCCACGGCCACGACGTCAAGAACGTCGTCGTCGGCGAGGTCCTCGAGATCGAGGAGCTCACCGGCTTCAAGAAGCCGATCCGCCACTGCAAGGTCGAGGTCGGCGAGGCGACGCCGCGCGAGATCGTCTGCGGCGCCAGCAACTTCGTGGCCGGCGACCGCGTCCCGGTCGTGCTGCCCGGCGGCGTGCTGCCCGGCGGTTTCGAGGTCGGCGCGCGCAAGACCTACGGCCGGCTGTCCGAGGGCATGATCTGCTCCGAGCGTGAGCTCGGGCTCGGCGACGACCACGACGGCATCATGGTCCTGCCGCCCGAGACGCCCATCGGCACCGACGTGGTCGAGCTGCTCGGCCTGCGCGACGACGTCATCGAGATGGAGATCACCCCCGACATCAGCTACGCGATGTCGATGCGCGGCGTGGCCCGTGAGGCGGCCATCGCCTTCGGCGTGCCCTTCCACGACCCCGCCGACCTCCAGCCGCCCGCCGCCGCCGAGGAGGCGTGGCCGGCGTGGATCGCCGACGCCACCGCCTGCGACCGGTTCGTGCTGCGCGAGGTGCGCGGCTTCGACCCGGCCGCGAAGAGCCCCCTCTGGATGCGGGTACGGCTGACGCGCGCCGGCATGCGGCCGGTCTCGCTGGCCGTCGACATCACCAACTACGTGATGCTGGAGATGGGCCAGCCCCTGCACGCGTTCGACCGGGCCAAGCTCACCGGCGAGATCGTCGTACGCCGCGCCGAGCCCGGCGAGCGCCTGGAGACCCTCGACCACGTGGTGCGCGAGCTCCACCCCGAGGACATCCTCATCACCGACCAGTCGGGGCCGATCTCGATGGCCGGCACCATGGGCGGCCTGGCCACCGAGATCTCCGAGACGACCACCGACGTGGTCATCGAGGCGGCGCACTTCTCCGCGCCCGGCATCTCGCGCGAGTCGCGCGCCCACAACCTGGTCTCGGAGTCGTCCAAGCGCTTCGAGCGCGGCGTCGACCGGGAGCTGCCGGTGGTCGCCACCTGGCGGGCGGTCACCATGCTGGCCGAGCTGGGCGGCGCCGCCATCCAGCCGGGGCTCACCCACGCCGAGGTCGAGGTGGAGCCGGCGCGCATCGCCATCCCGGCCGCCTACCCGGGTCAGGTGGGCGGCGTGCCGTACCCGAAGGAGACCGTGGTGCGGCGCCTGGAGCAGGTCGGCTGCACGGTCGCCGACGGCGACGACCCGGCGATCCGCCGGGGCGGCGTCGCGCCCACCGCGGTGGTCACCGGCGGCGAGATCGCGGCCAGGCTGGCCGTCACCGGCCCCGACATGATCACGGTGACGCCGCCGTCGTGGCGCACCGACCTGACCGACCCGGCCGACCTGGCCGAGGAGGTCATCCGGCTCGAAGGGTACGACGGGCTGCCGTCGGTGCTGCCCAAGGCGCCCGCCGGCGCCGGCCTCACCGAGACGCAGCGGCTGCGCCGGCGTGTCGGGCGGGTGCTGGCCGACCACGGTTACGTCGAGGTGCTGTCCTACCCGTTCATCGGGCAGGCCGACCTCGACAACCTGCAGCTTCCCGCGGACGACGATCGCAGGCGGGCCACCCGGCTGACGAACCCGATCTCCGACGACGAGCCGTACATGCGCACCACGCTGCTGCCCGGCCTGCTCAAGACGCTGGTACGCAACGTGGGCCGGGGCTTCGCCGACATCTCGCTGTTCGAGTCCGGCCTGGTCTACCGCGCCAAGCCCGGCGCCACGGCGACCGCCCCGGTCTTCGGCGTGGAGCGCGCCCCCGCAGGGGAGGAGCTCGCCGCGCTGGAGGCCGCGCTGCCCGCCCAGCCGGAACGGCTGGCCGTCGTGCTGGCCGGTGAGTTCGAACGCTCCGGCTGGTGGGGCAAGGGCCGCCAGGCCACCTGGGCCGACGCCGTCGAGGCGGCCAGGATGGCGGCCGCGCAGGCAGGGGTGGAGCTGCGGGTCGCCGCCGACCAGCACGAGCCGTGGCACCCGGGCCGCTGCGCCGCCCTCTACGCCGGCGACACGCTGGTGGGTCACGCGGGCGAGCTGCACCCGCGCGTCATCGAGGCCTACGGCCTGCCGCCGCGCACCTGCGCGATGGAGATGGAGCTGACCCGCCTGGACCTGCGGGGCCCGGTGAACGCGCCGGCCGTGTCCGCCTACCCGGTGGCCACCCAGGACGTGGCCCTGATCGTCGCCGCCGGCACCCCGGAGGCCTCGGTGGCCGCCGCGCTGCGCGAGGGGGCGGGCGATCTGCTGGAGTCGATCCGGCTGTTCGACGTCTACACCGGGGCACAGGTGGGCGAGGGGAACAAGTCCCTGGCCTACACGCTGCGCTTCCGCGCACCGGAGCGGACGCTGACGGTGGAGGAGACGACGGCGGCCCGTGACGCGGCGGTGGCGCTGGCCGCCGACCGCGTGGGCGCATCGCTACGCGGAGCCTGACGGGAGGCGGGCACGGCGTTCGGCCGTGTCCGCCTTTCAGAGCTGGTCGATCTCGGTGAGGTCGATGTCGATGGCGAACGGCACGGGCACCTTGAGCCGGTCGTGGAAGATGCCGGTGACGGCGTAGCTCCCGGTAGACGGCTCCAGCGCGTAGACGTGGACCATCAACTGGCCCTCTGCGTTCTCGACGCGCCAGAAGTAGGGGATGCCCGCCCGCGCGTAGAGCACGGGCTTGCGCTCCCTGTCACGCACCCTGGAGTCCGGGGAGACGACCTCAACGGCCAGCAGGACGTCGTCGGCGTCGTAGAAGGTCGCGTCGGGCTGGATGCGGGCTCCCGGGCCGAGGATGATCAGATCTGGCTCGGGGCGCTGGGTCGCGGACAGCCGTACGCTCATCTCACGCCGCACCCGGTGATCGCTCGGCACCGAACCGCGAAGCGCCTTCTCCAGAAGGTAGAGCGCGGAAGTGTGGAAGTCTCGCTGGGGGCTCACGAAGACCAAGCTTCCGTCAATCAACTCCGTGTGCGCAGGCAAATCCGGAATGCGATCGAGGTCCTCCGCGACGAAGCCTTCCGGGGGCGGGAAGACCCAGTCGGGAAGCGATGGTGGCTTCTCAGGCATATCTATGCTCACCGCTTCGGCCGTCATGGTTCTACGGTAGCAATCTATGAAGGACGGGGCTGTGCGAAACCTGCTGGTGTTCGGTGAGCGGGATGACGCCGAGGCGGTGGCCGAGGTGCTGGGGGAGTGGCTGGGCGAGGTGCCCCGGGTGGTGCGGGAGACCCTGGCGGGCGAGGACGACGCCGAGGACGCGCAGTGGGTCGTGGTCGTCGAGGACCTGCCCGCGGAGCTGGCCGGCAAGGTCGAGGCGCTGGCCGAGGAGTATGACGGGTGGCGGGAGAGTCTCTAGCCGATGCGGGGTGAACGGATGCGGGTCGCGGTCTTGTCCGATGTGCACGGGGTGCTGCCCGCGCTGGAGGCGGTGCTGGGTGAGGCGGATGTGCGGGGTGCGGACCTGCTGGTGCTGACCGGCGACGTGGCCGCGGGGCCGATGCCGGTCGAGACGATCGATCTGCTGGTCTCGCTGGGGGAGCGGGCGCTCTGGGTCGGCGGCAACGCCGACCGGGAACTGGTGGAGGCGGCTCGGGGGCAGGCGCCGGAGTTCGCGATCTCGCGGTGGGCGGGGGAGCGGCTGCGGGATGATCAGGTTGACGTGCTCGCCGCTCTGCCCGCCCGGCAGGAGCTGGAGCTCGGCCGGCTGGGGCGGACGTTGTTCGTGCACGGGACACCGCGCAGTGACGACGAGGTCGTGCTCGTCGACAGCTCGCTGGAGCGGTGGCGCGAGGTGCTGGACGGGGAGCCGGCCGACACGGTGGTGCTGGGGAACACGCACATGCCGTTCGCGCGGCTGGCCGATCGGCGGCTGATCGTGAACCCGGGGTCCGTCGGCATGCCGTACGGGATGGACGGGGCTCATTGGGCGCTGCTCGACTCCGTCAGCGGGGCGGTGACGTTGCGGCGGACCCCCCTCGACGCCGCGGACGTGGCGGCCCGGCTGGTGGCGGGGTCGGGATTCGGCGGGATCGAGGAGTGGGTCGCGGAGTATGTGCGGGAGGTCTACTCCGACGCGGTGGCGCTGACGGCGTTCGCGCGGCGCGAGGGCCGGTGAAGCCGCACCCGGTCAGGGTGCGGCCATTTCGCGGCGGGCCTTCTCGGCCAGGGCGTGTTCGTCGGTGCGGGCGTCGTAGCGGCGGAATTTCGGCAGCGCTCCGGCCAAGGCGACCACCGCGCCCACGCACAGCAGGCCGCCCGCGCCCAGCGCGAAGCGGGCGCCGCCGAAGGCGGCCATCGCTCCGGCGCGGGCGTTGCCCAGCATGGGGCCGCTGGCGTACGACAGCAGTTCGATGCCGGCCAGGCGGCCGCGCAGCTCGTTCGGGATGGTCTGGTTCCACATGGTCGAGCGGAAGATGCCGCTGATCATGTCGGCGGCGCCCGCCAGCGCGAGACAGAAGAAGACCGCGAACATGTTCGGCACCACCGCGGCCAGCGCCACGGCCACGCCCCACAGCCCGGCGGCCACGATCACGCCCAGGCCGTGCCGGTGCACCCGTGCCGTCCAGCCGCCGGTGAGGGAGGCGATCAGGGCGCCCACCGCGCTCGCCGAGTAGAGCAGCCCGACCGCCTCCGGCGCCCCCAGCTGCTTGGCCAGGAACGGGAACAGCGCCGTCGACATGGCGAAGACCATCGCCGCGATGTCGACCAGGTAGGTGCCCATGAGGTCGCTGCGGCGCCAGGCGTAGCGGACGCCCTCGGCGAGCGTCTTCAGCGAGGCGGGCCGCGCCTCCTCGTGCGGCGGCACCGCGCGGATCCGCCACAGCAGCACCAGCGACAGCGCGAACGACACCGTGTCCAGCCCGTAGGCCAGGGCGCTGCCGTAGGTGACCACGAGCAGGCCGCCCAGGGCGGGCGCGGCGATGGCGCCGATGTTCCAGCGCAGGCTGGCCAGCACCGCCGCCGCAGCCAGCTGGTCGTGCCGGACGACCTGTGGGATGAGCGCCTCAAGGCTGGGCCGCTGCAGGCAGGTCAGCCCCATCGCGATCGCGCCGACCACGTACAGCACCCACACCTGCGGGCGCGGCAGCAGCGCGTTGACGGTCAGCAGGCCCGAGGTGACCAGCAGGCCCACCTCACTGAACAGCACGATCTTGCGCCGGTCGAGCGCGTCGGCGATCGCCCCGCCCCACAGCCCGCACACGACCATCGGCACGAACTCGGCCAGGCTCATCAGTCCCACGGCGACGTAGTCGCCGGTCAGCTCCATCATCTGGAACGGCAGCGCCACCATGGTGACGAACGTGCCGAACATCGTGATCACCCCGGAGACCATCAGCAGCCGGTAGTCACGCGAGTCGCGCAACGGGCCCAGGTCGGGTGCGATGCGTTTGATGAGGGAGAACACGAGGTGACATTGTCCGTCGTGCCCGCGCGCGAGCTCAAACGGTTTTCTCCCTGACGCGGGGAAGGGCCCTCCCGGCGAC
>NZ_JBHYIO010000050.1:0-67935 GCF_042740095.1 Nonomuraea sp. NPDC059023
GGCCCGCACCACGTCGCCGCGGAAGTCGGGCCGCGGCGGCGGGACCCGGTCGTACGGCGGCGCGGTCACCGGCCGGGGCGCCGCCAGCCGGGTGCGCCAGTAGCCGCGCTGACGGTCGAGCTCGGCGGAGGTCAGGCAGTCCCGCTGCCAGCGGGCGATCGCCCCGAAGCACGGCGCCGGCGGCAGGTCGGCCCCGTCGAGGAGCGCGGCGAGTTCGCGTTCCAGGAGGGCGAGCGACCATCCGTCGAGCGCGATGTGGTGGGCGACGAGCGCCAGCCTCGCCGGCCCGTTCCCGTCGCGGACCAGCCGCCACCGGACCGGCGGCACCTCGGCCGGCACGAACGGCTCACGCACCGCGGCGGCCAGAAACGCCTGCGATGGGGACGAGGTGACCAGGTCGGCGACCGGCGGTCCGTCGGCTACCTGGCGGGGTTCGCCGTCGACGACGGGGTAGCGGGTCCGCAGCACACAGTGCCTCCTGGTCAGCTCGTCCAGCGCGGCGCGGAGCCGGTCCACGGTGACGTGCTCCGGCACCGGCAGGACGGTGTGCACGTGGTAGGCCAGGCCGGCCCGAGGGTCCTGGCAGAGGAGCCAGACCTGGTATTGGGCGACGGTGAGCGGCGCGGCCTCGTCGTGATCGTGGGGAGCCGGGCCTACAGGTGGCAGGCCCGCTGGTCCGAGGCCGTGCAGGGCGCGCGCGGTCGCGGCGACGGTCGGGTGGTCGAGCAGCAACCGCAGGGGCACATCCAGGTCCAGGCGGGTGCGCAGCCGGGCCGCGACGCGGGCGGCGAGCAGCGAGTGGCCGCCGAGGTCGAAGAAATCCTCGTGCGCGTGGACCGGCGACCTGCCGAGAACGTCCTGCCACACCTCGCGGATCACGTGTTCCACCTCGCCGCGCGGACCGGTGGCGACGATCCCCTGCGGAGGCGGGGCGGGTGCGGGCAGCGCGCGGCGGTCCAGTTTGCCGTTCGGCGTCAGCGGCAGGGCGTCGAGCGTCACGAACGCGTCGGGGACCAGGTGACCGGGCAGCCGCTCGCGAAGCGCGGACCGCAGCTGCGCCGGGACGGACTCGCCCACGACGTAGCAGGTCAGCACCGGCTCGCCGGACGGCCCGGGCACGGCGGTGACGGCGGCGTCCCGGATCCCGGGCAGCGCGCGCACCGCGCCCTCGATCTCACCCGGCTCGACGCGCAGGCCGCGGACCTTGAGCTGGTCGTCCAGCCTGCCGAGGTAGTCCAGCGTGCCGTCGTCGCGCAGGCGCACTCGGTCGCCGGTGCGGTACAACCGCGCGCCGTCGGCGTACGGGTCGGGCGGGAACCGGTCGGCGGTCAGGCCGGGCCGCCCCCGGTACCCCCGGGCCACGCCCGCTCCGGCCAGGCACAGCTCACCGGGGTTGCCGGGCAGGACCGGCAGCAGCTCGTGGTCCAGGACATAGGCCCGCGTGCCGGGCAGCGGCCGGCCGATGGGCACCGGCCGGCCGGAGTGATCGAGCCGGTGGGTGGTGGCCCAGATGGTCGCCTCGGTCGGTCCGTAGACGTTCCAGGCGCGCTCTGCCGTACCCGCGATCCAGGGGGCCAGATCGGCGGGCAGCCATTCGCCGCCGCAGAGCGCGGCCCGCAGGCCCGGGAGCGTTCCGGGGCCGAGGAGGCGCCACGTCACCGGCGTCGCCTGGAGGACGGTGACGCCGTGCGCCGCGACGAGGGCGCGGATGAGGCCGGGGTCCGCCGCGGTGCCGGAAGGGGCGACGACCACGCGCGCGCCCCGGGTGAGCGGGAGGAACAGCTCCAGGGCCGCGATGTCGAAGGCGACCGTGGTGATCGCGAGGAGCGCGTCGCCCGGACCCGCCTCGATCAGCTCCCCCATCGCGGCCAAGACGGCGGCCAGCGCCCGGTGGGTGATCTCGACGCCTTTGGGCGGGCCGGTGGAGCCGGAGGTGTAGATCACGTAGGCCAGGTCGTCCAGCCGGGCCACCGCGGGAGTCGCGGCGTCGCCCGGTGTCACGGCCCGGACCCCGGCCGGGGCATACTCAGCGAACTCTGGCGTCGTCAGGAGGATCTCGGCGCCGGCGTCGGCGAGCAGCGCCCGGATGCGCGCCCGCGGGTGGTCCGGGTCGAGCGGCACGTACGGGCTGCCGGACCGCAGCACACCGAGCAGCCCGGTCACCAGCTCGCAGTCGCGGTTCAGGAGCACGCCGACGGGCACGCCGGGTCCGGCGCCCAGAGCCGCCAGGCGCCCGGCCAGGGAGCGGGAGCGTCCGGTCAGCTCCCGGTAGGTCAGCGCCCGCCGTCCGTCCTCGACCGCCACGGCGTACGGCAGGCGCGCCGCCCACCGGTCAACCGCCTCCAGAACGGACCCGGACAAGGGCGAAGTTACCCTGACAACCGGCCGAGCCGGCGCCTCAACGAAAACCGGCCCAGGCGGCGGCTCGATCAAGCTGTGTAGGGCCTCGGCCAGGTCGTCCAGGAGCCTGCGTCCGGTGCCGGGGGCGAACAGGCCGGTGGAGGAGACGAGCCGCGCCTGCCAGCCATCGGCGGTCCGGTCGATCGACAGTCCCAGATCCACGCGAGCCGGCGCGATGCCCAGGGGGATCGGCTCGGCATGAAGGTCGCCGAACCGACACGGCCGCGGCAGCTCGCGCCGGAGGTCGAACGTGGTCTGGAAGATCGGATGCCGTCCCGGCCGCCGCGGCGGACGCACGGCCGCCACCAGCCGCTCGAACGGCAGCGCCGCGTGGTCCAGCGCGCCGAGCAGCGCGTCGCGGGAAGCGGTCAGCAGCTCGTCGCGGGAGGCCGCCGGGCTCAGCCGTACCCGCAGGGGAACCAGGTTGACGAACGGGCCGACAACGTGCTCCGCCCCCGGGATGTTCCGTTCGTCCACCGCGGTCCCGACCACGAGGTCGTCCTGAGCGCTGTGCCGGCGCAGGACCGAGACCCAGGCGGCCAGCAGGACCGACGACAGCGGCGCCCCACGCGCCAGGCCGAGCCCGGCGGCGGCGTCGATTAGCCCTTCGGCCAGGGGCAGGACGTCCACCGCGCCGCGCCCCGTGCGGGAGAGCGGCGTCCGGGCGCAGTCGAGGTCGAGCGTGGCCGGCGCACCGGTCAGGGTCTCCCGCCAGTACGCCAGGTCGTGCTCCCGTGTCCGCGCCGCCCGCCGTTCGCTCAGTTCCGCCAGCTCGGCGTACGGCGACGCGGGCGGCGCCGGCGGCCGACCGGAGTACGCGCGGCCGAGATCGCGCAGCAGGATGCCCAGGGAGGCGGCGTCGCAGACCAGATGGTGAACCAGCAGCAGGACGACATGCTCGTCCGGCCCCACCGGAATCAACAGGCAACGGACGTTGGATCCGCTGCCCGGATCCAGACGCCGACCGGCCAGGTCCGCCAGCGACTCCAGGGACGTGCCCAGGCCGGCCTCCTCCACCGGCACCACCACGGACGCCAGCGTGCGGGCCGAGGGCACGCCGTCCCGCTCGGTGACGACCGTGCGCAGCTCCTCGTGCGCCGCGACCACGGCGTCGACCGCCCGGGTCAGCGCCCGCCGGTCGAGCCGCCCGCGCAGCCGTACGGCGAGGCCGACGGTGTTGATCGGCTCCCCCTCGTCGAGCCGGTCCGTGACCCAGATCCGATGCTGTACGGCCGGCAGCCGCCGAGGACCGGTGGGGTCGCGGCGCGGCCGTTCCAGGGGAGCAGGCGCGGAGAGGCGAGCGAGCAGCGCCTGCTCGATCTCGGGAGGAAGGTTGTGCCGGGCGTCGGCGGTGCTCATCGCCTGACCGGAGAGAAGGTGAACGCCGGCGAGCTCGACATGTGAGGAACGTAACACCCATCTCAGACCGAGAATAGGGGCGGTCTAGACGGCCGAAGCGGCCCAGAACACCTCGTACTCCCATTCGGGACCGTCCGGAAACCCGAGCCCCGCGCTCGCGGCCAGCGCGGCGAACTGACTGCGATACTCCCGTACGGCTTCCCCCTTGGCCGCCGCGGCGTGCCGGGACAGCCGGGACACCCGGGCGCTTGAGAGGGTCCAGGGCATCGCCTCCAGTTGCGCGCCGAACCAGCCGTCCACGTCCAGGTCCAGACGAGGGGGCCGCGCGGTCACCCAGGACGGCCAGCCGAACCTGACCGCGTACGGCTGGTCGGCATACAGCAGCACCCGCCGCCCCGCGCTCACCGCGAGGACCGCGTCCCTGGTCGCCACGTGGTCGGGATGTCCGCCGACGGCAGCCGGGCCGTACACCGTGCCGGCATCGCCCACGGCCGCCTTCAGCGTCGTCTCCAGGACCCGCCGGTCCAGGGGCTCCCGCCGGTGCACCGCGCCGACGAACGGCAGATGCATCACGACGCAGTCCGCCCGGGCCAGCGCCCGTCGGTCCTCTTCGTGCCGCTCGGCGGCCCGTTGCCGCGGATCGGCGGCGCGGGTCAGCCGGTCCCACGCCGACAGGGGCGTCCCTGGTTCCGGCAACCCGGCGAAGACGGTCACGACACGCCGCACGTCCGGCTCGCACAACACCCCCCAGCACGACAGGACGGCGTCGTCGGGGTGCGGTGACACGACGATTGTCGACGTCCGGGCTCCGGCGTGCTTTTCTGTTTCCGTGTCGACGCGCGTGTTCGAGCCCGGATTCACACCCTCCACCTTGCGAGCCGATATGTACGCAGGTCAATACACCTGGTGTGACGACGGCTGGACCGGCAGCATGCGCCTCAAAGCGGATTTGTCCGGTCGATACCTCAGCTACCGTTTCGGCACCACCCACCGCGTGTCCGCGCACGTGGCCGACGACCAGGGGCTCGTCCTCGACATCCACGACTTCAACGGCCTCGCGGCGCAGCGCTTCACCGGCTACCTGGCCACCGAGGGCCGCGGCCTGATCGCCGGGTACACGCAGTGGCGGGAGGAGCGCTACGGCTTCTACGCGCGGCGCGACCTGCCCCGCCCCGTCGCCGCGTGCCGCTCCGGCGAACCGGAGCCCGCCGACTTCACCGGCGTCTACACCCTGCGCTGCGACGGCGGCCCGGCGCGCCTCGAGCTCCTGCACGTCGGCGACCGGCGGCTGACCGGCCACTGGCGGCCCCCCGGCGGCGACCCGTACCAGATCGACGGCGAGACGGACCAGGACGACCCCCTTCTGGTACGGCTGGCGCTGTCCACCCCTGCCGGGCCCGCGACGCTCACGGGATCCCTGTTCTCCCGGCCGAAGAACGTGATCGCCGGCTGGATCGACCTGCCGACGGCGCGCGTCCCCTGCTACCTGCTGCGGATCGGGTGATCGCGGATGCGGGGCGATCTGGGCCGCTCGGTGGTCCGCGTTCTCGACCGGCGTGGCCGGACGGCCGGAACCGGGTTCGCCGCCGTGGTGGAAGGGCTCGTCCTGACCTGTGCCCATGTCGTGGCGGACGCGCAGGCGGGCCCCGGCGAGGAGGTGGAGCTGAGCTTCGGCGGGCACGCCTTCCGCGGCCTGGTCGTGGCCGACCACTGGCGCCCGCCGGACGGCGACGACATCGCCGTCCTCCGGGTGGATTCCTGGCCGGACGGCTTGACCCCGCTGTCGCTGACCTCCACGGAGGGCGCGGCCGGAGCGGCGTACGAGACGTGGGGCTTTCCCGACGCCTCGCCGGTCCACGGACTGCGTGCCAGAGGCGTGGTCACCGGCCCCATCCGCGAGCCCGACACCGGCCAGCCGGTCCTTCAGCTCGAGCGCAGCGGCAGCGTGACGACCGGCTACAGCGGCGGCCCGGTGGTGGACCTCACCACGGGCCACGTCATCGCGATGATCCACTCGATCACGACGGAGGACCAGTACGGCAGGCAGAGCGAGATCGCCCTCGCCACCCCGGCCGAGGCGCTGCGCGCGGCCTGCCCTGATCTGCGCCTTGTCGAGATCTGCCCCTACCGGTCGCTGGAGGTGTTCGACGAGGAGCACGCCCGCTTCCTGTTCGGCCGCGACGTGTTCATCCGGCAGATGCTGGACGACCTCCGCCGCAGGCCGCGCTTCCTCGCGGTGCTCGGCCCGTCCGGCAGCGGCAAGTCCTCCGTGGTCCGGGCGGGGCTGCTGCCCGCCGTCGCCGAAGGACGGGTGCCCGACCTGGCCGACCACGAGCGGATCGTCACCCGTCCGGCCGAGCGCGACGCGCTGGAGCGCCGGCTCCCGGGCGCGGCCACGGACCTGGTCGCCGCCGTCACCGGGCACGAGCGTGGTGTGGTGCTCGTGCTGGACCAGTTCGAGGAGGTGTTCCTCGAACCACCCGACGCGCGGGAACGCTACCTCGCCGAGCTGTGCCGCCTGCTCGACTCCGCGGCCCGGGCCACGGTCGTGCTGGTCATGCGCGACGACTTCTACAGCCGGCTCGCCGCCGAGTCGCCGGAGCTGATCAGATGGCTGGAGCGCGGCCTGGCCAACATTCCCGCCCAGCTCGACCCGGACGACCTCATGGACATCGTGCGCGAGCCCGCCCGCGCCGTGCGTCTGCGGTTCGAGGACGGCCTGGCGGAGGCGATCGTGGACGACGCGGTGCGCGCCTCGGCAGCGGGCCGCCCCGGGTCCCCGGCCACCCGCGCCGGGGCCGCGCAGAGCACCGTGCTTCCCCTGGTGGAGTTCACGCTCACGCAGGTGTGGCGGGCGCGCTCGGACGGGATGCTGCTCTGGCGGCCGTACCTCGACGGCAACCGGGTCGCCGGCGCGCTGACCGCCTGGGCGGACGACGCGATCCGGGCCATGCCGCCCCACCTGCTCGACGTGACCCGCGCACTGTTCACTAGCCTGGTCCACCTGGGAGACGAGCGTGCCGGCGTGCCGGACACCCGGCGCAAGCGGCGCATCGCCGACCTCTACCGCACCATCGACCAGCACCAGCGGCTGGACGCCGTGCTCGCCGTGATGACCGCCAGGCGGCTGCTGGTGACGGCGGGCGACGAGACCGTGGAGCTGATCCACGACGTGCTCCTGCGCGAGTGGGCGGAACTGGCCGGCTGGCTGGAGCACGACAGGAGGTTCCTCACCTGGCGGCAGTGGCTCGAACCGTGGGTGGCCGCCTGGCGCGCCGAACCGGAGCTGACGGACCGGCTGCTGCGCGGTGGCGACCTGGCCACCGCCGAGGCATACCTCGCCGAGCGCCCGGCCGACCTCGACGCCGACACCCGCGCCTACATCGAGAAGAGCGTCGAGGAGCGGGAGAAGGCGCTGCGTGAACGGGCCGAGATCGAGCAGGCGCTGGCCGACCATCGTCAGGTCACCCTGGAGAACCGGTTGCGCGCCGACGCGGCCGACGCGGCCAAGCTGGCCGGCATCGAGCCGGCTCAAGGGCTCGTCCACGCCATGTCGGCCGTCTCGGCGAACCTGGCCGCGCTGCCGGGAGCCGAACCGCTCGGCGCAGTCCGCGCCGCGCTCCGGCTGGCGCTGCAGCGGTCGAGGGAACTGGCCGTTGTGCCGGGCACGGCGGCGGTGCGGGCCGTCGCCTACTCCCCCGACGATCTGATCTACGCCACCGGAGGCGACGACCGCCTCATCCGGCTCTGGCGCCGGGACGGCAGCCCGGTGGGCGATCCGCTGACCGGCCACGCCGACAGCGTCAACGTCCTGGCGTACAGCCCGGACGGCCGCGTCCTGGCCAGCGGCGGCGAGGACGGCCTCGTGCTGCGGTGGAGCCGCGAGGGGAGGCTGCTGCACCTGCACGAGACCGGCGCCGCCGTGCACGCGCTGGCCTGGACGCCCGCCGGGAACCTCGCCTGGATCGACGAGGCGGGGCGGCTGACGGCGGACGGCACGCCGCCGGACGATGATCGGAGCGGGTTCGATCCGGGGGACCCGCTCACCGCGCTCGCCTGCTCCCCGGCCACGTCGGCGTTCGTGGTCGGCACCCTTCAGGGGACGCTGCACGTGGTGCCGGGCGACCCGGCGGCGCCCGGCATGTCCGTCAGGGCCGCGCACGACGGGTTCGTGGCGGCCCTCGCCGTACACCCTGATGGTTCTTTGCTGGCCAGCGGTGGCGCCGGCGGTGCGGTGCGGCTGTGGTCCTGGAGCGATGAGGCGGGGCTGGAACCGTTCGGCATGCCGTGGCAGGCGCACGACGACGCCGTGCACACGCTGGCCTTCAGCGCCGACGGGGACGTGCTGGCCAGCGGGTCGGCCGACGCCGTCGTCCGGCTGTGGGACGTGCGCTCGCGCAGGCCCGCCGCCGATCCGCTGCTCGGGCACGACGGGCCGGTCACCGCGGTGGCGCTCAGCCGTGACTGCACCAGGATCGTGTCCGGCTCCGCCGATCGCACGGTGCGGGTGTGGCAGTGGCGCGGCGAGCGGAACGCCGGTGCGCCGGCCGCCCCCGGCGGGCTCATGTTCGGTGTCGGGCGGTGGGATCCGCACGGCCTTCAGACGCGGGCCGCCGAGCCGCGGCACCGCGAGCACATCTACCGGCTGGCGATCAGCCGGGACGGCCAGTGGCTGGCCACCGCGAGCGACGACCGGACCGTGCGCCTTTCCGACGTCGAGGGCATGTTCGCCGCCGAACCGCTGACCGGTCATGGCGCCGGCGTCCGGGCGGTGACGTTCAGCCCGGACGGGCGCGTGGTCGCGAGCGCCGACGGCGACGGGACCGTGCGGCTGTGGGACCGGAGGGGTGCCGACCTGGGCGTGCCGCTGACCCGGGCGGCGCCGGTGCACGCCATCGCCTACGACCGGGACGGCGCCAGGATCGCCGCCGGGGACGCCACCGGCGCCGTCACCGTCCTGGACGCCGTCACCCTGACGCCGCTGGCCGTGGCCGGGCACGAGGCGCCGGTGCACGCGCTGGCCTTCGGCGCTCTGCTCTACAGCGCGGGCGACGACGGCCTGATCCGGCGCTGGACGAGCGACGGACAACCGGCGGCGCCCCCGCTGGCCGGGCACGACGGTCCCATCCGCGCGATGGCGCTGTCGGCCGACGGCCGCCTGCTCGCCACCGGCGGCGACGACCACGTGATCCGGCTCTGGGACGACGAGGGGCGGCCCGTGGGCCAGCCGTTCATCGGGCACGACGGCGACGTGCTCGACGTGACGTTCACGCCGGACGGGACGATGCTGCTGAGCGCGGCCCGCGACGGGACGGTACGCCTGTGGGCGCTCGACGGAACCCAGCTCGGCGACCCGCTCGAAGGGCACGCTCCATGGGCCACCTCCGTGGTGGTCACCCCCGACGGCCGCCACGCGGTCAGCGCCGGCGCCGAGGGCATGCTCCGCACCTGGTCGCTGGGCGGCTGGCGGGACTGGGTGAGCGAGGCGTGCCGGCGGCTGCGCGGGCACCCGCTGATGGCGCTGCCCGCCGGCAAGTCCGTCCGCGAGTTCTGCGCCCGAGCGAACGAGGAGTCAGCCTCATGAGAACGACCGTGCTCGACCCGGGCCGCCGCTTCCCGGTGTGCCTGGAGCCCGACGGCCGGCAGGACCTGGTCGGCTTCGTGCGCGAGCATCGTCACCTGCTGCGCGAACGTCTCGCCGAGCACGGCGCCGTACTGCTGCGCGGCTTCGACGGCGGCCTCGACGCCTTCGCCACAGCGGTCTCCGCGCTGGCCGACCGTTTGCTCCCCTATGTGCACGGCAACTCCCCGCGTACCAAGGTCTCGGCCGCCGAGGTCTACACCTCGACCGAGTACCCGGCGGAGTTCGCCATTCCGCTCCACAACGAGCTGTCCTACGCCGCGCGCTGGCCCAGCGTGTTGTTCTTCCACTGCGTGACCGCGCCGGAGCGAGGTGGTCAGACGCCCATCGCCGACAGCCGCGAGATCCTGCGCCGCCTCCCGACCGGCGTGCGCCGGCGTTTCACCGAACGCGGCGTGATCTACCGCCAGCGCCTGCACAGCGGCGTCGGCCTCGGCCGCTCGTGGCAGCAGACCTACGAGACCGGCGACCGCGCGCTGGTCGAGCGCCACCTGCGCGAGCTCGGCGCCGAGTTCTCCTGGTGCCCCGACGGCGGCCTGCGGACCTCGCAGTTCCGCCCGGCCACCGCGGTCCACCCCGTGCTGGGCGAGGAGGTCTGGTTCAACCAGGCCGACCAGTGGCACTGGACGGGAGCCGGGCCCGACATGGGTGAGGAACTGCTCGAACTGTTCGGCGAGGACGACCTGCCGACCTCGTGCCGGCACGGTGACGGCACGCCACTGGCGCTGGAGGATCTCTCCGACATCAGGCGCGTGGGCCGGGAGTGCGCGGTCCGCTTCGACTGGGTCCCCGGTGACGTCCTCATGATCGACAACGTCCGGGTGGCGCACGGGCGGGAACCCTACTCCGGCCCGCGCCGCATCCTGCTCGCGATGGCGTGACCTCAGGAGGGCAGGCGGTACTTCTCGCAGAAGTAGGGACACTCCAGGACCGTGCAGACGGACGCCTCGTCGCGCCGGGCGAACCACTGCTCGGCCACGTTCCCGATCACGTCGTCCGGACCGCACCGCCGTACCTCACCATTGGGCACGATGCGCGCGAACAGCCGGCCCGCCTCGCACAGGTCGCCCCGGTAGTCGGGGAGCCGGTCCAGGAACAGGTGCTCGTCCATGAACGGGTTGACCGTGGGCGGCTCGTCGCGGCGGCCGAACTGCCCGGCGTAGAAGGCGGCGGCCTTGGCGGTGTACTCGTGGAACAGCGCGCGCTCCGCCTCCGTGTACCCGCCAGGGTAGCGACGGCCCAGATGGGTGCCGCGCAGCGCCTTGGGGATGACGACGACGCCCTCGTCCGCATAGCGCCGCCACAGCTCGGGGAACGTCGCGAACAGGTCCGGATACATGACGCACGAGGCGAACACGTCGAAGCCCGCCTCCCGCATGGCCAGGACGTTCGTCACGAACCGCCGGGTTCCCCGTCGTACCTGGCGCTCACGTTCGTGCACCCCGCAGTTGATGAAGTCGACCCGCCGCGGATCCACCTCGTCGACGAAGGCGCGGATGTGCGGGGAGTCGGCGTTGGTGTTCACGCTGATCAGGTGGCGCCGGGTCAGCAACGAGCAGAGGCGGACGAAGTCCGGGTAGATGAACGGCTCGCCGCCCGTGAGATGGAGCAGCCAGGCCAGCCCGGTCCGGTCGAAGAACTCGGCCAGCCGCCCCACGGGCGCGATCGGCTCGATCTTGGCACCCAGCGCGTCCGCGTCCCAGAAGCAGTAGCCGCAGCGGTAGTTGCAGGTGCTGAAGAGGATCCAGTCACCCTCCACGTCGTACGGCCGGCGGACGGTGATCTCGGCGGGGTGGATGTAGGTCGTCATGTCTCATCCCAGGATCGAGGCGGTACCACGGCGCGAACGGTGCGTTTCCGGCCCGGTTCCGCTGCGCCAGATGTTCCAGCGCCCAGGTCACGAGCCGTTCTGGAGGGGCCACCTCGCCGGCCCACGGCACCGGCGTGAGCCGTACACCCCTTCTGTGCAGGTCGCGGTAGGTGTCGAGCGTGACGGCGCTTTCCAGGGGGCGGGCGGCCAGCAGCACGCGGCCCAGGTCCGGCGCCGTCGCCAGGGCGGCCGCGATCCCCTCCTCCGTGCCCGTGGTTTCGACGACCGTCTCGCCGCCGCCCGGCGTGGACGCGACCGCCAGGCGCACGAGCGACGCCAGCGCGCCGTCGCCCAGCACCACGGTCTCCAGGCCGGCCATCGCGGCGGCGGCGCACGCGGTGCCCGCCCATTCCCTGGCGGCGATCCGGTCGGTGTTGGCGCACTCGTAGCCCCGGGCCCAGGTCGCGGGTCCTCGGGTGCCTTCGACGTACCAGACCGTCCCGGCCGCGCGCCGCGTGGTCATCTGTGTGATCACCGTACGGCCGGCCGTACGACATGCCCGAGGGCGGCCGATTCGTAGGCCGCCGTCACGATCGCCTGGACGGCCAGCGCGTCGCGCACGGTCACGTCAGGTGGCGTGCCGTCGCGCGCCGCCGCCGCGAAACGGGAGATCGCCGTCAACCGGGAATCGGCCTGCCCTGGTTGTACACGGAGCTGACCGGTCTCGCCCCACAGCATGAGGCGCTGGCCGTCGCCTTCCGGCACGCTGGCTCCGCCGATCAGGGTGACGACGACCTGCCCGAACCTCAGGACGACGCTGACCGTGTCCTCGACCCCGGGCGCGAGGGCAGAGGGCGTCAGTTCCGCGTACACGCTGTCGCATTCGGCGTCGAGGAGCCAGCGGACGGCGTCGATGTGATGGATCACGTTCATGATCAGGAACCCGCCGCCCGCCCTGGCCTTGGACTGCCGCCACGACGAAAGGGCCCGCCGGCTGAAGCCGCCGGTGAAGTAGTAGGCGGGCTTGTTCACAAGGTAGGAGGCGGTGACGCCCAGGGGCGACCCGATCCGTCCCTGCCGCACCGCCGTACACGCTTCCTCGAACCGCGCGTCGGCTCGCAGGTGGAACAGCACGCTCACCGTGGTGCCCGCTTCGTCCGCGGCGGCGGCGATCCGCTGCGCGGACCCGAGGTCGTGCGCGAGCGGCTTCTCCAGCAGGACATGCTTGCCGGCCGCGAGCGCGGCGACGGCGATCTGCTCGTGGGTGTCGTGCGGGGTGGCGATGATCACGGCGTCCAGGTCGGTCCTGGACATCATCTCCGCCGGCGTGCGCTCGGCCCGCGCGCCGAACCGGGTGGCGACGTCGTCGGCCAGTGCCTTCACCGGATCCAGGCAGGCGACCAGTTCGAGGTCGTCCGCCGCGGCCACCGTCTCGGCGTCCTTGACACCGATGTCGCCACAACCGATCACGCCGAAGCGCATGATGTGCTCCTTGCCTGCCGCCAGAGAAGGGCGGCGCCGATGAACGCGCGGTCGCCGACGAGCCTTCGGTAGACCAGCGGAGCGTTCTCTGCCGGGTGTTCCTCCAGCACATCGGAGATCGTGAACGCGCCCGCACCCTCGAAGAACGACCGGCTCAGAGCCGCGGTGCGGTCGGCGTCGAGGTTGACCGTGTGCGCGCCCACCACCTGGACGCCGCGGTCGTAGGCCGACCGCAACGGCACCTGCGCCGACGCCGCCCGCGGCGAGCCCAGGACCACGACCGTGCCGCCCGCCGCCACGGCCGCCAGGGCGATGCCGAGCCCTTCTGGGGTGCCGGTGACGTCGAGGACGAGAGGCGGCCCGATGTCCCACCGATCCACGCTGAAAACGGTCGCGGGCTCCGCTCGGCACGCCCACGCCTTGGCCGCCGACCGTGCCGTCGCCAGGACGACCCCGGCGCCACGTATCGCCGCCAGCCGGCGCACGATTATGCCCAGCAGACCGGCGCCCACCACGCCGACCGGTTCGCCGGCACGCTGCCCGCCGACCTCCAGGCCGTACAGCGCGGTGATGGCCAACTGCCACACCGCCGCGTCGGTCAGCGAGACGCCGTCCGGCACCTCGTGCACCTCACCCGGCCGCCCGATGGCGACGCTCTGGTGCCCCGCGCCGCGTAACGCGACCCGCGTGCCACCCCCGCGCACTCGCCCGGCCGCCAGATAGCCGGGCACGTGCGGGAAGGCGACGGCCGCCGTGGGCAGACCGAGCAGCCGGGCGCGTTCTGTGCCAGGGCTCAGCACGCTGACGTGGATGTCGACGACCGTTTCCCGGGGTCCGGACGGACGTGGCTCGGCGCCCACGACCACCCGGCTGTCCCCAGCGTGAAACCAGACCACTGACCGCATCGCGCCTCCGGATGATCACCAAGGCGGAGCTTCACTGTATGTCGGCACGTGCCGATCGGCCAGACGGGTTCTCGATGAGGCGCACGTAGTGCTCAACGGCGGCCGTGACGCTGTCGAGGTCCCCGGTGGCCAGGAGGTCGAGCATGGCCCCGCGCAGGACGGCCGGGGACAGCGTGTGCTCGTGGGGTCCGAGCTCGGCCAGCGCCAGGTGGCGCGGATGGTGGCGGCCGCGTCGCCCGCGTCACGAGCCTGAGCCAGTGCCCGGGCCAGCCCCTCCTTCGACCTGACCAGTAACAACAGCACCCGAGGGCTCGAGCCGATGGCCGCGGCCATGGGACGCAGGGAAAACCCCGTCAGCCCGTTCTCCAGGACGTACCGGCATGCCCGGTCGAGGAGTTCCTGCATGCGCGCGGACAGGGCTCGTTCTGGCTGGTCCATGAGGGTTACTCACCGCGGCCTCGTCCGGCTCGTCGATATCACGTCCTGGCGCAATCTGTCGTAGCCCGGCACCGGACAGTGCACTGGTGCTGTACGGCTTCACCCGGGTCGTGGTCACCTCGGGTGTTGTGGTTGTCGACGGGCGTGCGGGGCTGCACAGTGGCGGCATGACCGTTCCCGACGAAGCCCGTGGCTCGGATGGCGGGCGGGTGCAGGCCACCGGTGGGCGGTCGGTGGCGGTCGGCGGGGACAATCTGGGGGTGGTTGCCACCGGCCCCGTGCATCTGCCGTCGAGGGCGGCCCCGGCGGTGCGGCGGGTGCGGCTGGCGGCGCGACCGCCGCGATTGGCCGGCCGGGACGAGGTGCTGGCCGGGCTGCGTGCGCGGCTGACCGGCTCGCCTCGTCTGCCGTGTGTGGTGGTGGTGCACGGGCTGGGCGGGGTCGGCAAGACCAGCCTCGTCGTGGAGTACGCCCATCGTCACCTGCACGACTACGGCCTGGTCTGGCAGGTCCCGGCGGAGGACGCGTCCACCGCCATGGCCGGGCTGGCCGCCCTGCTGGGGGCCCGCGAGCTGGTGGACGTGGCCGACCCGATCGACCAGGTGCACGCGCTGCTGGCCGCCCGCACCGAGCCGTGGCTACTGATCGTCGACAACGCGCCCGGCGCCGAGGCGCTGCAGGGGCTGCTGCCGGTGGCAGGTCCCGGCCACGTGCTTGTCACGAGCCGTGCCGGCAGTTGGCCTCCCGTGCATGGTCTCGAGCTTCCCGTTCTGGACGCCGAGGTCGCGGCCGGCTTTCTGCTGGAGTGCTCCGGCCACGACGACGGTGCGGCCGCCGCCGAGGTCGTGGCCGAGCTGGGGGCGCTGCCGCTGGCTCTGGAGCAGGCCGGCGCGTACATGGCCGACACCGGCACCACCATGGCCGGCTATCTCGCCCTGCTGCGCGAGCGGCGCGCCGAGTTGCTCGCTCACGGTCAGCCGTGGGGCTACCGGCAGCGGGTGGCCTCCACCTGGCAACTGTCCTTCGACCAGCTGGCCGACGCCGACCCGTCTGCCATCGCCCTGTTACGGCTGCTGGCCTGCTACGCGCCGGAGAACATCCCCTACCGGATGCTGCTGTCCGAGCACGCCTTCGGGGAGCTGCCGTCAGGGGAGCTGGCGGTCAACACCGCGATCAGCGCGCTGCGCCGCTACAGCCTCATCAGCCGCCCCGCCGACGGGCTGGTGTCGGTGCACCGTCTGGTCCAGGCCGTCACCCTGGATCAGCTCACCCCCGACCAGCAGCAAGGGCGGCGGCAGGTAGCCGGGAGAACGCACTGCCGGACGACCCGGAAGCGGTGGCGCACTGGCCGACCTATCGGGCTCTCCTACCGCACGCGCGCGCCGTCTTCCCGCTGGCCTCACCCTGCCTGCGTACCTTGGCCCTTTTCCTCGGCGCCAGCGGTGACTATCGCACCGCCAAAGCCCATACCCACGACATCTACGAACGCCTGCTGACCCTCAACGGCCCCGAACATCCCGACACGCTCGCCACCTGGCACAATCTCGCCCGCTGGATCGGGCAGGCGGGAGATGCTGTCGGGGCTCGTGACGCCTTCGCCGCCATCTTGCCGCTGCGCGAACAGGTTCTCGGCGCCGAACACCCCGATACCCTCGCCACCCGGCATAACCTCGCTCGCTGGACGGGGATGGCCGGGGACGCGGCGAGCGCTCGTGAACAGTTCATCGCCCTGCTGCCCATCCGCGAACGAGTCCTTGGCCCTGAACACCCCCACACGCTGACCACCCGGAACAATCTCGCCTGGCCGACCCGCTGCCGATCAACACTGCCGACGAAGGCATGGCCCGCATCGCGTTCCTCCTGCTGGCGCTGTTCGCCGAGATGGAATGCACCTTCACCGCCGAACGCGCCGCCCACGCCCGCACGGTCGCCGAAACCGCTGGCCGCCAGATCGGCCGTCCCGTCGCTCACCCCGCAGACAAGATCGAATACGCCCGGCTCCTCAATGCCCAAGGCGACTCCCTCGGAAAGATCGCCACCAAGACCGGCATCCCCAAAACCTCGCTGCACCGCTACCTCGCATCCTGATCACGCTCCGGCTCGAGGGTTCTTGAGAAACTCCGTGACGCTCGCAATAGCGACCATCACCTCTGCCGATAGTCCTATGACGTCGGCGCGGCCCCGCCAACCCCGGAGACTCTGATGTGCTGATGTCCTACCCGGCGGGCAGGATGGGCGCGGGAGGTACAGATGAGCGACATCGCGGACGTTCCACCCGCCGTTGTGGGCCGGCTCCGGGTGATCTGCCGGGAGCTGCCCGAGGCGTACGAGGAGCCGGCGTGGATCGGCCTGCGGTGGCGGATTCGCCGGCGGACATTCCTGCACGTCTACACCACCGACGAGAGGGGGTCGGCGTACATCGATACGGACGATCCAGCCATCCTGATGACCTTCCGGGCGCCGCCCGGGGAGTTGGCCGCGCTGGCGCATGCCGGCCCTCCGTTCTTCCGGGCCGACTGGGGGGTGAATGTCGTGGGAATGGTGCTGGACGACGAGACTGACTGGGTCGAGGTTGCCGAGCTGGTGACGGACAGCTATCGCGTGCAGGCGCCCCGCCGCCTCGCGTTCCGGCTGAAGGCAGGTGGATGAACCGCCGGCTACCTCCCCACGTTGCCGCATATCCAGGTTCGGTGCTGAGAAACCTTCCTATTCACGGTGGGATAGGTCGGGTTGCCGTACTGGCCAGAGATATTTCAGGAGACGATTCCGATGACGACATCACCCAGTGCCGCAGGCTCCGGCCGTCTGGCCGGATTTGCGGGTGCAGTTCATTCCGGGCGTGATCGGCTTCACGAACTGGTAGATGCCCGCGCAGGTCCACCGCGGCGTGACACCGAGGAAGACCTCGCGTCGTTCGTTGGGGAAGCCCGCATTGCTGGTCTTTCCGTCGCCGGTCGTGACTACCACGCCGGTCGGCACCGCGCCCTGGCTGGTCAGTGCGGGTGAGATGAGGGCTCCGACAGCAAGATGGGCTGGTCAAGCGCAGGATCGCGAGATCGCCGTCCCTTGCCGGGACGCGCCTTCACTCGGTTCGGGCACCGGCCTCGAGCACGGTGAGGTCGCGGACCGCGTACCGGTGATGCTCGGCCTCTTCCTTGAGCACGACGCTGAGACAGCGGCGTACGACGTAGTCCTTGTCCGGGTAGGGGTCGGCCGGCTTGCGACCACATACCCGGTCGAGCTCGGCCTCGGTGAGCTCGTCGACGGCTCGGCGCATCGTGGCCATGCGGGCCAGCCGCGGCGCGAGTACCTCGTCGAGCGTCGGGGTGGCATCGAGGGTGAGCCCGAGCTTCGCCGATGCTTCGGCCGGCATCCCGCTGTAGGGGAAGCCCAGCGGGTGGTACGGCGCGTCCTCCTCAAGCACGGCGTTGCCGATCCAGGCATCGCTGGCCATCAGCAGATGCCGCTGCGTCTCGACGAACGACCACTCGCCGTCGACCTGCTCGTGCAGCTTCGCCTCGGGTAGGCGCCTGGCGCGGTCGAGCGTCTCCTCCCATTGCATCTCGATGGCATCCCAAGCGGCTCGGTATTCGGCGGCGGACGTGGCCTCACGGGCCAGCACCCGGTTGGGATGCAGCCGGTCGAGCTCGGCCTCGACGTAGGCGGTCACGTCGACGTCGTTGACAACGACACGCTCGAAGCCGCCACTGAGGGAGACGTTGCCCCCATAGCAGTCCACGATCTTCAGGCCGGTGACGTCGCAATCGCGAATCTCGAGGCCGGAGAGGTCGCACTGGTGAATGCGGGCACCACGGAACTGGTCACTTTGGGTGTACTCAGCAGGCATTGGGACAGTTTCCCGTATCCGTCCCGCCCGTGCCAGTGAATGGCACAACGTAAGGGTTGCGGTGTTGCGTCCGGGTGGGAAGTCCGACGAGGGCCTTCTACCGCTTGTGCAGAGCACTTCGGGAATCAGTGCAGAGGACTACGGAAATCGACACTTCCTCCGGGTCGAGGCCCGTGATTGCCCGATGTCGGCCTGCGCCGCCCCGGCCCGGCTCCCCGTGCCGGACCGGCAAGGGGAAGGCGGCCATCGGCTACCACACCGCCCGCTTCCGGCTGGTGCTTCATCTGGCCAAGGCGTTGAGCGTCGCCGTGCCGCCGGTGCGCAAGCCGGGCACCGTCTGGGCGAGCTGCCCCGCCCTGTCGCCGGCGCCGAGACGTCCGGGCACGCGCGCGTCGGCTACGCCCGCGCCTCCACCGTGCGCCAGTCGCTCGACACCCAGCTCGACTCCCTTGCGGCCGCCGGCGTCACGCGCGTCTTCGCCGAGAAGATCTCCACCCGCGCCACCACCCGGCCCGAGCTCGACAAGGCCGTCGCCCTCGCGCGCGAGCTGCGCGCCACCGGCGTCGCGGTCACCCTCGTGGTGCACGAGCACAAACGGCTGGGCCGCGGCCTGGAACTGGCGGCGCCGGCCGAACAGCTCAAGGCCGCCGACATCGGCCTGCAGTTCCTCACCGGCGAACTCCAGGGCAGCCACGACCCTGGCCGGGCAATATCAACACCGGCTCGCCGCACTACACCGGCGTAGGATGATCTAGTCGATCTCGGTGGCTTGCAGAGGAGGCACATCATTGATCGGCGATGAGGCGCTCGAGTACTATCACGGGGCGATGGTGTCCCTTCTCCCCGATGGGCAGGCGGTCACCACCTGCTGAACGCGGGCGGAGGTAAATCCGCCCGCGGACCCTCACTGTGGCTCACGGACCAGTCGCGACGGCCCCCGCTTTGATCACCTGCACGACCGACCAGCGGTACGCAGCTCTACCCGAGCGCGGGCTTATCTTGGGTGACTCTCTGCGGTTAGGCCTGCTCGATAAGTAGCGTGGGGTGTCCTTGCCAAACCGATATCCGGGGGTAGTAAGGCATGTTGGTCATGCCTGGTGTGCACGTCCAGCCGTACAGGGCTGAGCGGGCGTCGGCCGCCGACGGGGCGGTGTGGTGGGTCGATGAGGACTTCGCTCTGCATGTCGAGGCGTCGGCGTATCTGGCGGGGTTACGCGCGGCGGGCCGGGCGTTCAACACCGAGAAGACCTGCGCGGGCCGGATCGCGTTGTCCTTGTCGTTGTGGGCTGCTGGCACGAGGGCCCGCACTTCCACGTCCAGCGGCGGCGCAGCGCCAACCGCGGTATTTCGGCGTCCGCGTCGGTTGCGGCGTTCTCATCGCCGGGACTCCGCCAGCTTCAGGGCCGACTTCCCTGCGGCCTTGGCGATGTTCCTGGCCTCCTCGTCGGAGTATCGGCTGTTGTCCACGATGACGTTGAGCTCCAGGTTGATGTCCCGGGCGTACAGATTGGCCATACCCCGCTGCCAGTACGCCTCCTCACCGACACCGGCGTCAGCGCGCTCGTACGACTGGCGGGCGGAGGCGTAACCGCTCTCGTAGTGCTCCTTCGCCAGCTCCGCTCCGGTCTTGCCGTCTTGTGAGAGGTGGCGATCCCAGGAGACGATGATCTTGTCTCCGTGCTGGTTCTTCCAGAAGCACCGGTTGGACTCCTTCGGTGTCTCACCGACAGCCTCGAGGTTGCCGCTCGGACTTCCGTAGTCTGCGGGCACCTCCACCTTGCCCGTGGCCTCCTTGCACGACGGCACCCGCTGCGTGTACTTGTCGCCGACCTTCGACAGGGGCGTCGTACCGGGGGTCGGGATGGTCTCGCTCTCGCTCGGCTCCTTGGCGTCCGGTTTCCTCTGAAGCGCGCTCGTCTGGCCGCCGTCGCCGTACAGGGGCAGGACGTTCAAGGCGGCCACCGTGGACACCACCATGACCACCGCCGCGGCCGCGACGGCCCCCGCCAGCCACCACGCACGCTTGCGACGGGGCGCGGTGAGGGCAGGGGCACCGGCCGCAGCGGGGCCGGCGGCCAACTGATCGATCCCCGCCTGCTGTTCGGCCGCAAGCCGGTGCACCGCCTCGGGCCACGGCCAGGAGGTGGGCGTCACCGTGCCGATCGCGGTGAGGAGTTCCAGCGGCGACGGACGCTCCGCCGGGTCCTTGGCCAGGCATGACTCAATGAACGACCGCAGCGCCCGCGGCACCGCGTCCAGGTCCGGTGCGCAGTGCGCGACGTTGTAGAGCACGTTCGGCACCGATGTACCCGCGAACGGCGGCTTGCCTGTGCACGCCATCACGAGGGTCGAGCCGAGCGAGAACACGTCGGCGGCGCCGGTCAACGGCAGACCCTGCACCTGCTCCGGCGCCATGAAGGGCGGCGAGCCCACCATGGCGCCGGTGTGGGCGAGCTTCGTGTGTCCCTCGGCTGCCCGCGCGATACCGAAGTCGATGACGCAAACCCCGTCCTTGGTGAGCACCACGTTGGACGGCTTGAGGTCGCCGTGGACCAGACCCACCCGGTGCACGTCGATCAGCGCCTGCGCGAGACCCGCCGCGAGCAGCCTTACCGCTTCCTCGGGCAACGGGCCCGCGGCGTCGAGGGCCTGGCTCAGCGCGAGGCCGGGCACGAACACCGAGGCCAGCCAGGGTGCTTGCGCCTCCGTGTCAGCGTCAAGCACGGCGGCGGTGTACGCACCGGACACCTTGCGCGAAGCCGCCACCTCGCGTCGGAACCGCGCCCGGAACCCGGCGTCCTCGGCCAGTTCTGGGTGCACCTGCTTGACCGCGACGAGACGACCGTCGGGGGCGACGGCGAGAAGAACGCGCCCCATGCCGCCACGCCCGAGCTCGGCCACCGTCAGGAACGGGCCTATGTACGACGGCCCAGACAGCCCTGTTGCGCGCATGACGCCCTGTCCCTTCCCGTGAAAACCTTCCAGTCTCAAAGCGGGAGGATCATACAGATCCCCGCCCCGGCCCGAGCCGAGCCCGTTCGCACGCCAAGCGAACGCAGGCCGTCACGGCGACCCGATACAGAAGCCCTTGCCGTCGTATTCCCGTATGACGGAGGTGCCGTTGGGGCAGTCGCCGACGCTGAGCGATGGACCTTCCAGGATCCCCAGCAGTTTGCGGCCCGCATCAGGTGAGGAGCAGTCGACGACGTCGTAGCCCCTCGTCGTGAAGCACGTTCCGACCTCGGAGTTGGTCCAGCCCTTTGAGCAGGAGGAGACGGCGGGTAGCAGCAGAACCACCGAGACGAGCAAGGAAAGGCGTGAGGTCAAACGGACTCCAAAGTACATTCATGGGTGTTGCTGACCATAGTGGGCCCTCGGAAGGCTCGGCAAGATCACGACGACACCGCAAGCCGGTTGTTGAAGCGAGTTTTTGAAGATCTCCGCCCCAGGTCGGCGTTCCGGCGTGATCATCGTCACTGATCGATCGTTTAATGAAGCCTCCGAGCCTCCGCCTGATCACTCCAGTAGGCGAGGTGGGCGCGGGCGGTCAGCGTCTCGGGGTGTTCGGGACCGAGGACGCGTTCGCGGATGGGCAGCAGGTCGGCCAACAGGGCGCGCGCGGCCGCGGCGTCGCCGGCCTCCCCCGTCCAGTAGGCGAGGTGGGCGCGGGCGATCAGCGTCTCGGGGTGCTCAGGACCGGAGACGCGTTCGCGGATGGGCAGCAGCTCGGCGTACAGGGCGCGGCCGACTGCGGCCTCGCCCACCTGGCCCGTCCAGCGGGCGAGGTTGGCGCGGTCGGTCAGCGTGTCGGGGTGCTCGGGCCCGAAGACGCGTTCGCTGATGGGCAGGAGTTCGGCCAACAGGGCGCGCGCGGCCGCCACGTTCCCCGCCCGGCCCGTCCAGTGGGCGAGGTTGGCGCGGGCAGTCAGCGTGCCGGGGTGCTCAGGACCGAGAGTTTCGGCTTGGGCGGTGTAGCGGGCCTGTTGCAGGGTCTTGGCGGTGGTGTAGTCGCCGCTGGCGCCCGCGAAGTCGATGACCTTGTTCATCGTGTGCGAGCCGGGTGGGGTAATGGTGCTGGTGTGGGGGAGCAGCCGGAGGTAGCGGGGCCAGTTCGCGCGGGCCTCGGGATCGGCGGGCAGTGCCAGGTCCAGCAGGGTGGCGGCGCGGGTGCGGGTCTGGTCGCGCTGGGTGGTGGTGAGCTGGTGCCAGATGACCGCTTGGGTGAGCCGGTGGATGCTCACGCTCTCCCCGTCGTCGACGTCGTGGTCGCCGCCCGAGGTGATCGGATCGGCGGGGTGGGTGGTCAAGGTGATGAGGCTGTAGGAGGCCAGCAGAGCCAGGGCCTCGTTGACCGCCTGCTCATCATCGTCCGCGCCGGCCAGGACGCTCGCGGGCAGGTGATCGGGGGCGTAGCAGGCCAGCAACTGCAGCAGGCGTTCGGCCAGCGGGTTCTGCTCTGCGACGCGGGCGCGGCTGACCTCCCATGCCTTGGCCACCACCCGCTCGGCGTCCCCGCCGACGGCGGCGGTGGCGAGCATGCGCTCGGGCACCCGGCGCAACAGGCGCAGGTAGCCGGCCGGTGTACAGCGCGGAGTCACGGTGATGTAGGCGCCGGCCTGGGTCAGCGCCAGCGGCAGGTCACCCAGCTCCTCGGCCAGCTCGCCCAGCACGGCCGCGTCGGCGGCGTGCGGCGGGCCGATCAGATCGCCCAGCAGCCGGATCGAGGCCGGGCGAGGCAGCGTGTCCAGGCGCAGCGGGGTGGCGCCCAGCTGCCGCCAGCCGACATCACGCCGGGTGGTGATCAGCACATGCCCGCTGGTCAGCCTGGCCAGGTACGGCTCGACGTGGGTGGGTTCTTCGACGTTGTCGAATATCAGCAGCCAGCCGGTACGGCCGGCCAGCCAGGTGATCGCCCAGGCGGCTGCTTCCTCGGGCGACGCCTGCCCGGCCGCCACCGAATCGCTGCCCGCCACCAGCGCCCGCGCCAGCCCGGCCAGGCCGATCTGGATCTGGGCCGGGCTGTCGGCGTCGATCCACCACACCAGTCCGTAGTCCAGACGGCGGGCGAAGCCGTACTGCAAGGCCAGCTCGCTCTTGCCGATCCCGCCGAGCCCGACCACCGCCTGACTGATCACCCCCGCACCGGCTCCGGCCTCAAGCGTGGCCGCCAGCATGGCCCGAGCCTCATCGCGGCCGACGAACCACGGTGCGGGACGGCGCGGCAATCCCAGCAGCCCGGCGGGCGCCTCGATCTGAGCCGGCGCAGGCAGGGGCGGCCGCCGCGCCGCGTGCAGGTCACCGGTGACGATGGTGCCCGAGTTGCCCCGCACCGCGGCCGATCGCGGCCCGCTCGCCTCCACCCGCGTACCTACGGGCTCACGGGGAGAAGCGGCATCGTCGTGGACACTCACAACCGCCACGATGGCCAAGCCCGCCACCCCAGGGCAACCCATTCCGCCGAATCCGGATCAGGCATACGTTCAGACGAAACCCATCGGTCGCAGACAACGCAGAGCGTGGATTCCTTACCGCACTCCGGTGGCGTCGCGGGCCAGGAGGTCGATCGGCTCGCCGGTAATCTGCCGGAAGTTCCGATCGTCCTGAACGACCTGTTCCAGCGAGGCGTCTCGGTCAAGGTGCTGGAGGGCATGCCGCGGGGCGCGTGTTCATGCTCTCACTGCTGCGCAAGACGTCCGGCTGGCGCCGCCTCCACGCCCGCACGGCCTCCGTCGTCACACGCATCAATGTGGACGGCACCGCCGACCCGGCCTGTTACACGGTCAAGGCGGCGTGGGACGCTCAGCATGCCCCGCCCGGCCGACGAGCCCAGCTGCGCGTTTCCACCCGCCCACTACGTAGTCGTGAGATGAGGACCTTCCGGACGCACCGGAAGGTCCTCAGTCCTCAGTCGGCGTAGCCCGGGCAGATCTGCACCCAGGCGTGGGAGGAGATGCGGTTGTCGGCCACCACATTGGTTCCGAGGAATTTCTCGTCAGAGAGCTCGGAGGCCGCCGAGCCGACGTTGACGCAGATGTACTCCCCTCCGCTGGCGCCCGCGTGGCGGTAGAGCCTGACGACGCCCCAGCCGTTGGCGAACCCGCGGTTCACCACCGAGGAGGCTTTGTCGTTGTCGCTGCCCGCGCAGCCCTTGTCGTTGGAGTAGTCCAGGTCATCGCCCTCCGCCCTGCACAACTGTTCTCCGCAGTTCGCGTAGCGATAGATGTAGACGTACCCGTTGGGCGACCCCACAGAGCACGCGGCCGCGGCTGAGACGGCCGGCTCGGGGTCGTCGACCGCTTCGCTGGTAGGTGAGTCCGTCGGGGTGAGGCTGACGTCGGCCGGCCTGTCCGGCCTGTCTTGCGCGTAGGCCGGCGCGATCAGCCCCAGCAGCGTCGTCAGGGCGAGAACACCCAGGAGCACTCGGACCATTCTCATTGTTGTACACCTTTCGAGGTCGTCACGATCTTCTGTGCCTGCATCAGTGCGGTGCTTTCCATCTGCTTCCTGGTAGTGATCTCCTTTTCGTATGGGCGGCGCACGATGCCGCCGTAATGCCGTTTGAGATCGCGGATCGTGCCCGCGAGCGGGGTGGCCAGGGCGCACCGGGCTTCGGCGGTGGCCAGGCGGATCTCCTCAGCCGGCTTGAGCGAGGCCAGACGGGCCCGGATGGCGCTGGGCGAGGTGTAGCCGAAGCCGGCTTCGCGCATGCATGTCGCCCAGGAGGCGACTGCCTGGTGGAAGCGGGCGTCGCCGTAGACCTGGGGGAGGTAGCGCGGGGCGAGGTTGTCCGTGATCGTCTTGACCCGGAACCACGTCCTGAAGTCTCCGTAAAGGGAGCTGTCGGCTTCCGCCAGGCAGCCGTCGCTGCTGGTGGAGATGACGGGGCCGCTGGGGATCCTGACCGACAGGGTCGCGCCCGGCGTGCCGTACAGGACGGTTGCGAAGCGTTCGCGCTGTTTGGCGGTCAGGGTCTTCAGGTAGCGGCTGTTGGGGTTGTCGCGCTTGTACGCCATGGCTTTCGCCCGGATCCGCCCGCCATAGCCGTAGGTCTGCGCCCAGGTGATGTCATCGAGGACACCGTCGATGACCCGGGACTCGCGCGGATCCGCCCATGGCGTCAGCACGTAGGTGAACCCTTGCCTCGTCAGACAGCGGCGGATGAGTTCCTCACGTGCCCGCTCGACCGTCTGGACCTGATCGGCGGTGAGGCCGGCGGCAGGTGCAGGCGTCGGGAGCTTGTCAGGGGCAGAACAGGCCGTGAGAACGATCAGGGGGACGGCGGTCATGGCGCAGCGCGCGACGTGCCGCATCGTGAGTTTCTCCTTCGATGGGGGAATCCTTCCGTGGGGCGACGGACTCGATGCCTAGCCTTGGGGGCCGCGGAATTGTCCATAAGTGCCGTTCATGGACGTAGACAAACTTCTTCGGGGGGTATGTGGTGGGACGGCGCGAGTCACCGCTGGATCCGGCCGACGGCCCGATCGCGGCCTTCGCCTGGGAGTTACGCAAGCTCCGGCAGGAGCACCCGGGCCTGACCTATCGCGTCATGGCGGCCCGGACGCACTATTCGGCGGCGGCTCTGGCGCAGGCGGCCGCCGGCTACAAGCTGCCGTCGCTGGCTCTGACGCTGGCCTACGTGCAGGCCTGCGGCGGCGACGCGGCGGAGTGGGAGCAGCGCTGGAACGAGGTCAGCCGCCAGCATGTGGAGGAGAAATCCACTGCTCAGGCACCGTATCGGGGGCTGGCCAGGTTCGAGGAGCAGGACGAGGGGCTGTTCTTCGGCCGGGAGGCGCTGCTGGAGCGGTTGACCGCCGTCGTCGGGCAGAGCCGGCTGACGCTGATCTCGGGGCCGTCGGGGAGCGGCAAGTCGTCGCTGGTACGAGCCGGCCTGGTGCCAAGGTTGCGGCGCTCGGGCGAAGTCGTCGTGATGACGCCGGGAGCTCAGCCCTGCGCGCCGCCCGACGCCGACGTGCTGGTCGTGGACCAGTTCGAGGAGATCTTCACGCTGTGGGAGCAGCAGGGGGAGCGTGCGGCGTTCGTCGATGCGCTGCTGACGGCGCGCGCCCGCGTGGTTGTGGCGGTACGAGCCGACTTCCTCGGCCATTGCGCCGCGCACCGCGGGTTGGCCGAAGCGGTCGAGGGATCCACCGTGCTGGTGGGGCCGATGAACCAGGCCGAACTGCGCGCGGCGATCGTCAAGCCCGCGGCGGCCGCCGGGCTGATCGTGGAGCGCGAGCTGACCGCCCGGCTCCTGGAGGAGGCCGGTGACGAGGCGGGCGGGCTGCCGCTGATGTCGCACGCGCTGCTGGAAACCTGGCGGCGGCGCCAAGGCCGTACTCTCACCGTCGCGGCCTATGCGGACAGCGGCGGCATTCGCGGAGCCCTCACCAGGACCGCAGAAGTTGTCTACTCCGAGCTGGCCCCCGGCCGGCGGGAACGGCTGCGCCACCTGCTGCTGCGGCTGGTCACACCCGGCCAGGGCACGCCCGACACCCGGCGTCCTGCCCGCCAGTCCGAGCTCCTCGCCCAGCCGGACGACCCGGACCTCCTGGAGCGCCTGGCGCAGGCGCGCCTGATCACGATTGAGCGGGACCGGGTGGAAGTGGCACACGAGGCGCTGCTGACCGCCTGGCCGAGGTTGCGGGAATGGATCGAGGCCGACCGGGAGCGGTTACGCGTTCATCGGCAGCTCACGCGCTCGGCCGAGGTGTGGCGGGAACTCGGCCGCGATCCGCACGCCCTGTATCGGGGGCTCCAGCTGGAGGTCGCGCGGCAGCACTTCCCCACGCCGGCCGACCGGCGTGCGCTGACCCCTGCCGAGCAGGAGTTCCTGGCCGCCGGGTTCGAGGCCGCCGCCGCCGGGCGGCGGCGCCGCGCCCGCCGTACCGCGGTCGCCTCGGTTCTGCTCGTCCTGTCGCGCGTCGCCGGGCTGCTGGCCTGGCAGCAGACCGGCGCCGTCCGCCAGCGAGAGAGGGAGGGCGACGCCCGCCGTCTGGCGGGCGTCGCGGAAAGCCTGCGCGAATCCGACCCCACCACCGCCATGCGGCTCAACCTGGCCGCTTGGAAGCTCGCCGACCTTCCTGAGACCCGCTCCGGGCTGCTGACCGCGGCCCACCAGCGCCAGCAAGATGTGTTCCCGGCTCCCGACACTGAGCCAGGGGCGATCCACCGGCTCAGTTCGGATGGCGCTACCTTGCTGACCGTCGGCGCCGGACAATCGCACAGCTGGGATGTGGTGACGCGGACCAAGAAGGCGAGCATGCCCGGGCTGGGAACCCGCTTGAAGCAGGCGGGAAGTCCGAGCGATGCCTTCCTGGTGCCCGTCATCGGGGACGATGACGGCGAGACGACCGTGTGGGATCTCCAGACCGGTCGCCACGACGACAGGGCACTGGGCACCTTCGATCAGGGCGTGAAGTTCACCGCGAACGGCACGTTGCTGCTCGGCTACAGCACCAAGGGCTCTCGGTACCGCATCCAGCTATGGGACGTCGCCACACGACAGTTGGTATGGCAGAAATACCTGTCACGTGATGGAAAAGCCGCACGCCGCGCGGCCCTCGCCCCGTGGCAACTCGGTACCAACCCCTCCGATGCCACGCTGAATCGCCGGTTCATGGGGGACGGCCTCGTCCCGGATGCCACGGTCAGCCCTGATGGCCGGCTCCTTGCTCTGTGTATCCCGGGTAAGGCCCTCCAGCTCTGGGACCTGCAGACCGGCAAGCAGCAGCCGGTCAGTCCGGCACCCGTGATGACGCTCGAGATCTGCCGGGGCGCCTGGGTGGGCTTCAGCCCCGACAGCCGGACGTTGGCCGTGCCGATGCCGGACAGAGTACGCATGTGGGACACATCATCGAGGAAGGAGAGGGCCTCCATCCTCCGTCGCGGGATCCAGCAAGTCGCCTTCAGCCGCGACGGTGCCTTCGTGGCCACAGCCGATGGCGGGGGGATCCGGCTATGGCGTACGGCCCAGCCTCGCTTTGCACTTCAATGGCATCCCTTACTGGGCGAGCGCATCACCGACTTGCGCCTCGACACCGACGCGGGGTTGATCCGCTATCTGGTCGACCCGGAAACCCCATCGATGGCTGTGCGAACCCTCTACCTGGGCGCCATCGCCGACACCAGGTGGCAGCAAGCGGCCACCTGGCAAGCAGACTTCTCCACCGGGGCCACGGCACTGGCCCGCGCCACCGAGGCCGGCACCGGCAAGATCCAGGTTGAAACGTGGTCACCCCTGAGCGGCCAACGCGACAGCGCTGCGCCTGCGACCCCGTGCCCGCGCGACACACTCGTTTCCTGCTTCTCGCTGCTTTCCATCGACTCAGCGGGACAAAAGCTTGCTTATGGCACTACCGGAGAAACAGGAGGGTCGGCGCGGATCTTTCTGTGGGACATCAGCGGCAGGAGGGTCACTGACACGTTGGCCTTCTCAGAGGTGGACGGCATCGGCTTTGCTGGTGAGGCGTCCTCCCTGGTCCTCATGGGGAGAGACACGGCTGCCCGCCTGTGGGATCCAGCACGTCGTACCGTCGTCAAGACCCTGCCGCCTGCCTACGGCAATTTCTTCGCTCGCCATCCTCGGCGCCCGCTCCTGTCGACCTCCGGCGGGCAAGCGCTCGATGTGCGGTCCGGGACCAACGACGCCCAGGCTCGCGACACCGGCCGTGCCTCGGCCTTGAGCTACAGCCCAGAGGGCCGATACCTCGCTGTCGGCAAAGACTCGGGCCGGACGATTCTGTGGAGCGGAGACCGAACCACACAACTCGGAGAGCTGGTCTCACCTGCCATGACGCCGGACGACTCTGCGTACAGGGGTGTTCAGGCACTCGCCTTCTCCCCCGATTCCCGCGTGCTGGCCGTAGGATCCGCCGCAGGCACCGTGCAACTGTGGGACACAGCCTCGCGGCAACCGATCGGCGCCCCGCTGCTGACCCCGGGCGATATCGTCCTGGCGTTGGCCTTCGCAGCCGATGGCCGCACCCTCTACCTCTCCGGCCGGTATGTCCCGCTCCAGGCCTACGCCCTCGCTCCTGCCGCCACCGCCTCAGCCATCTGCCGACGTGTCACAACCGGCCTGTCGGAACAGGAATGGCGGACCTATCTCCCGACTCACAAATTCCAACCCACATGTCGATAGGGCGTAGGCCATCCGGCCGATCAAGGCACTGATGGAACACCGGGACCCGAGCAGGAAACGTACGACGGAGTCATCGATCAGTTTTCCTGTGTAGATAACCCTCACACCCCATCCACCTGCGGGAATGTCACAGGTGGCGGCTGGCGGGGCCAGCCTTACCCACAGGCCGTGACACCGGCGCGGTCAGTACGGCATCGCACCCTGAGCACGCGAAGATCGTCATGCGTTCTGTGCACCTTCCGGACGCGATCTGTCGTGATGCGGTGTCGCGGTCAGTGCCTGGTAGGCGGTGGAGTAGATGGCGCAGTTGGTCAGCAACTCGTTGAACTTGATGATCTTCTCGTGGTAGTCCGGGTCGTTGTGGCCGATCAGCTTGCCGCCGAACATCAGCCAGTCGGCGAAGCCGTGGAAGGACTCGTTGCGGTTGGTGATCGCCGTGATCTGCTCGCGGAGATCCGGGTCGGACAGATAGCGCAGAAGCGTGATGGTGCGCAGCAGGTCGCTCCAATGGGTCTCGATCAGAGCCCAGTCGATCGCCTCCTCGCCGAACAGGGAGTCGATGTGCTGGTACCGGGTCGCCAGGTCCGGCCGGTAGAAGATCAGGTCGTGCCAGTTGCGGATGCGGGGCAGCAGGTCGAAGCCCAGGAGCGCCGCGAGGCCGAAGACCGGCAGCGACTGGCGTGTAGGGGAGGCGGCTCGCGTCACGGAGGAACAAGGTCAGGTCGGCGTCTTTGCCGGCGAGCATGCCGATCGTCCACCGGGCGATTCGCCCGCCGGCGCCGAGCACCGCGACCTTGGTCATGTCCGATGCTCCTCACGGATCTGGCGTACGGGAGGGATCCTGCGTCACTTGAGGTGCTTGTTGAACCAGTCGATCGGGATCTCGGGGTGCAGGCCGAAGTAGTTGTAGCCGTCGAAGCGGCGGTTGGTGCCACGGATCCAGTGCAGATCCTTGTCCGTGACGGGCAGGGCGTCGTAGATCGCCTGGACGTCCTCGGGCCGGGTCATGGTGTCGTCGTGGACCTGGGCGACGAGTGTGGGAACGGTGACGGCCCTGACGTGTTCGATGGGTGACTGCTCGGCCAGGTGGAAGCCGGTGCGCTCGTGCACCGCCTTGTCGAACTTCTCGTACCCGCCGGGGATACCGACGGCTTTGACGAACTCCTCGATGATCGGCCTGGCCGAGACCGGCTGCAGCATGACCATGGCCTCGATCTCGGAGAACTCCTCCGGGTGACGCGACCAGGCGACGGCCGTGGAGTCGGCGCCCAGGCACACCGACAGCAGCACCTTGCGCATGCCCCGGGTGTCCGGCCGCGCGGCGGCGTAGCGCAGGGAGCCGATGACGTCGCGGTACTCCAGCAGGCCGATGCCGGCGATACCGCCGTTGCCCTGGCCGCTCATCCCGTGGTTGCGGATGTCGTAGGCGAGGACGTTGAAGCCGACCTCGTGCAGCGCCCGGTACTCGGGCAGGAAGTTGACCTCGAAACCGCCGAGCCCGCCGAACTCGGGCAGATGGCCGGGGTAGCCGTAGCGGTTGCCCGGCAGGAAGTGGTTGTGGATGACGAGCTTGTCGGAGTCCGCCGGGATGAACCAGCCCTCCAAAGGCACACCGTCCATCGAGGCAAAGGTGACGTCCTCATAGTCGAGGCCGACCTCGTCCGGACGGCGCAAGATCGGCGCGCGGCGGCCTGCGGTCGTGCCCGTGGTCCACAACTGCACGAAGTTGTCGAACGCCGCCTGGGCCTGCCGCTCATCAGACATGACGATCTCTCCCCGAGCCTTGCTGACACGATCCCAATGGTCCATGCCCACGGGGCAGCACACGATCCCGGAAAAAGGGTCAGGGTTGGCCAAAGGTTGTCATACCCGGCAGGGGCTCACGGGTGGCGGGCGAGCGTCTACTCGGGTGAGGGTGACGGCGCCGCGGCGTTGACGCCGCGGCGCGGGCCCGCGCCCCGCTCGGTGGCGATCCAGCTGGCGAGTAACTGCAGGGCCTGCTGGTCGGGCGAGCCTGCGTGCGCGGTGTAGCCGATCAGGGTGAGGCCGGCGGCACTGGCGATCTCCAATGCCTCGAAGCTGAGCGTCAGATCGCCGACCGCGGGATGGCGGAACCGTTTGACGCCGCGTTCGTGGGTGCGCACGTCGTGGGCTGCCCAGCGGGTGCGGAACTGCCTGCTGCGGGTGGCCAGGTCGCCGATGAGCTGAGTGAGTGCCTTGGAATAGGGCGAGCGGGCCGCTTCGATGTGCAGCAGCGCGACCACGACGTCGGCGGCCTGCTCCCAGTCGGGGAACACCTGTGCGGCGTGGTCGTCGAGGAACACGAATCGGGCCAGGTTCGGCTGCCCGGACGCTCGTTCGAAGACGCCCGCGTAGAGGGTACGGCCCAGCGCGTTGGCGGCCACGATGTCGAGATGTGCGTTCTGCACGATCGCCGGGGCGGTGACCATCGCGTCCATGAGCGCCTGAACCCCTGGCGGGACCGGCTGCCCGGCTTTCCTGTCCCGCTCCGGCATCTTGCCGCGTTTGACCGCTCGCGCCAGGTCGAACAGATGCGTGGTCTCCGCCTCGTCGAGCCGCAAGGCTGTGGCGATCGCATGCAGGACCTCCTCCGACACCCCCGCGACGTGCCCGCGCTCGATCTGGACGTAGTACTCGGCGCTCACCCCGGCCAGGAGCGCGACCTCCTCCCGCCGCAGCCCGGCCACCCGGCGGCGCCCGCCCGACGGCAACCCCACCTGATCAGGCGTGATCTTCGCACGGCGGGTCATCAAGAAGTCTTTGATGTCCTTGGCAACCTGCATAACCCCAGGTTAGGCGCCACTCCGCAGAAGGAGACAGGGGCTGGTGGTCCCCCCGATAGCCAGACTCTCCCCCACATCGGGGCGAGCCGCCAGTCTGGATGGCGAGGACCGAGCCCACCGGCCGGAATCCATCCCTACGACCAGCAACGGAAGCGATCCCGTGGAAACCATCACCTTCGCCAACGGCCCCATCAGCATGGCCGGCAACCTCTACCTGCCCGCCGGCTTCGACCCGCGGGAAAGCTACCCCGCGATCGTCACCGTCCACCCCGGCGGCGGCGTGAAGGAGCAGACCGCCGGCCTGTACGCGGCCAAACTGGCCGAGCAGGGCTTTGTCGCGCTCGCCTTCGACGCCTCCCACCAGGGCGAAAGCGGTGGCGAGCCGCACTTCCTCGAGGACCCGGCGGCACGGGTCGAGGACGTGCGGGCCGCGGTGGACTACCTGCAGTCGCTCGCCTACGTCGACGCCGAGCGGATCGGCGTCCTCGGCATCTGCGCCGGTGGCGCCTACGCCGTCAACGCCACGATGACCGACCACCGCATCAAGGCGGTCACCACGGTCAGCGCCCTCAACATCGGCCCCGCCTACCGCAACGGCTGGTACGGCGCCGACCCCGACTCGGCAGCGGTGGCGACGCTGCAGGCGGCCGCCCGCCAGCGCACCGCCGAGGCACAGGGCGTCGACGTCGCCATGATCCCGTACGTCCCTCCGGCGCCCGATGAGAACACCCCGCGCGACCTGGTCGAAGCGCACGACTACTACCTGACGCCGCGCGCCCAGCATCCGAACGCGCAAAACACGAAGCTCTTCACCAAGAGCATCTCCAAAATCTTCGCCTTCGACGCCTTCCACCTGGTCGAGCACCTGCTCACCCAGCCGATCCTGATGGTGGCCGGCAGCGAGGCGGGCTCGCTGTGGCACACCACCGCTCTGCACGGCCGGGTGCGCAGCCCGAAGCAGCTCGTGATCGTCGAGGGCGGCGCCCACATGGACTTCTACGACGTGCCGAAGTACGTCGAGCGCGCCATCGCGGAGGCCACGCCGTTCTTCACGCGGAACCTCGCCGCCCCGAGCACCGAACGAGGCTGAGGCACCTCTGCCACCCGCCGGAAGAGCACACCCGAAGAAACGGAACCAACACAGATGAAGATCATTTCCCTGGGCGGACTCGAGGTCTCCCGCATCGGCCTGGGAGCCATGTCGATGTCGGCCTACTACACCGGCGCGGGTAGTGATGATGCCGAGTCCATCCGCGCCATCCACCGGGCACTGGATCTGGGTGTCACCCACATCGACACCGCGGAAGTGTACGGTCCCTTCACCAACGAGGAACTCGTGGGCCGGGCTGTCAAGGGACGCCGCGACGAAGTCGTCCTCGCGACAAAGTTCGGCGGCGGCATCTCCCACAGCGGACGCGAAGGGGCCGGGCTGGACAGCAGCCCAGCCAACATCCGCATCGCCGTCGAGGGCTCGCTGAAGCGGCTGGGAACCGACCACATCGACCTGTACTACCAGCACCGCGTCGACCCCGGCACACCCATCGAGGACACCGTCGGAGCCCTGGCCGACCTGGTGACAGCCGGCAAGGTCCGTCGCATCGGCCTGTCCGAGGCCGGCCCCGCGACCATCCGCCGCGCGCACGCCGTACACCCCATCGCGGCTCTGCAGAGCGAGTACTCCCTGTGGACCCGCGATCCCGAGGCGGAGATCCTGCCGCTGCTGCGCGAACTCGGCATCGGCTTCGTCCCTTACTCACCACTCGGCCACGGATTCCTCACCGGCCAGATCCGCTCCATGGACGAACTCGCCGACGACGACTGGCGCACGACCAACCCCCGATTCACCGGCGAGAACTTCCAGCGCAACCTGCGCATCCTCGACCAGGTAGAAGCCGTCGCCACCGAGGCGAACGCCACACCAGCACAGATCGCCCTGGCCTGGCTCCTCGCCCAAGGCGACGACATCGCCCCCATCCCGGGAACCAAGCGCGTCGCCCGCGTGGAGGAGAACACCGCCGCCGACACCATCAAGCTGACCAGCGAACAACTCGAACGGCTGAACAACCTCACCCCGGCTGCCGGGGACCGCCACGACGAAATCGGAATGTCGGTCATCGACCGCTGACCCGGCCATCGGCGCGTTCTGCTGTTCAACCGCACCATCGTCCCGAACGGATCTCTCCACCATAGGCACGTGCCGCTGAATCACGATGTCTCAAACCCGGTTCTAAGCGGCCTGCCCAGAGCCCGGTTGGCGGACTTCCTGGTCAGCCTTCGTGACATGAGGGTGATGGTGGCCCAGGTCAGGTGTGCCTGGCTGTGCTCCGGCCGGCGTTCGTAGTCGATGACGTTGCGGCGGGCGTTCATCAGCCAGGCGGTGGGGTCGACCGAGCGGCTGGCTCATGCGGCATCGGCGGCCGGCCCGCGACTACGAGACTCACCCGCACCGCTCGGAAGCCATGATCCACCTCATGGCCCGGTGACCGTGCTGGAGCGGCTGGTGGGCAGTGTGCGGGAACGGGCCGATGCGCGGATGTACGCGGTGGTGGCCAAGCAGGTGCGCCGCACTGATGCGGGCCTGCCGGGGGCGTTGTCGGGCCTGCTGGTGGTGCCGCCAGGGTCGCGCGTCTCGGCGGTCGTGTGCCCGCGCGGACCCCGGCCCCAAGTGGGGAGCCGGGGTCCGCTCGTGAGGGTGCCGCAAGAGACATGAGGGTGGTCGTGCCGGCAGAAATCGGCCCCCGCCTGAGGTCTGCCGGGACGCTCTGGGGCTACTGGCCCGGCGTCGCGGCCAGGTCGTTGACGTAGCCCATGGCCTCGTACGTCTGCTGGAGCAGCGGCGTCGCCTTCCCTGTTTCGATGACGTCGAGTTCCAGGAGCTTGGCGGTCTTGTCGTCGAAGATCAACCGGTAGGTGATCCGGCCGGCCGCGCCGGTCTCATCGGGTCCCGTCGTCTCCAGGGCGACCCCGGTACGCCCCTTGCCGTCGGCCACGCCCGTCTGGGACGTCAGCTTGGAGGTGGAATCGGCCAGCACCTGGTACAGGGCTGCCCTGGTGCCTGAGGTGATCGGGGCGGACAGCAGGTCGGCGCCCGTCTGCCACATGTACAGGGCGAGCGGGATCTGCTTGTCGCCCTGCTCGTACAGGCTGTGCAGCTTCGCCTTCAGCGCTGCCTTGTCGGTCGGGAGTTGGGCGATGCTGGACCAGGTGAGGCTGTCGTTGCCGATCGAGACGATGCCCTCCGGCGCTCCTTCCTTCGTCTTCGGCCGGTCATCTTCGGACAAGCTGGGCGATCCCGCCTGCTGCCACTTGGCGCGGTCCTCGGGAGTCGCGAACTCGATCTTCACGTCCTGGTTCTTCACCGAGCGGCCGGTGGCGTTCTTGAGCGATCGCCAGCTTTCGGCGGTGTCGCCGCGGGTCGCGGTATAGGGCAGTTCCGCCACCTTCAGGGCGTCGACCTTGTCCTTGAACTCCTTGCGGGCGGCCTCCAGTTCGGCGAGCTTGTCCTTGAACTGCGCCTCCTTGGCCTTCAGTTCGGCGTCCAGCTCCTTGAGCTTGGCCTTGTACTCCAGCGGGGCGACGTGAACCATCTGCACGGTGCGCACCCGCGAGTACCAGAACTTGCCCGAGGTGATCGGCTCCTCGGCGGCCACCTTGGCGGCGGCGAGCAGGATCGTGCGAGTGTTCGCGGCGGCGCCCGGCTTGACCTGCGCCGGAGCCTCTCGCCCGCCGGAGGGCTGCGCGCCGATCGGAGCGGTCGCGGGGTCCGCGGAGACGAACTGCGGAACGACGATCGCCGCGGCGGCGAGTCCCGCCGCGGCAACGGCGAACAGCGTCAAGGGGCGGCGCTTGGCCATGGAAAACCTCCGAAGGTGGTGAGGGGCCCGGGGGGTCTGGAACGCGCGGGCGAGATCGGCCGAACGGCGCCGCCGGTAGGCGTCCTCGGTGAGCGTGTCCGGGCGTAGTGTGGTGATCAGTTCATTGATGGGGTCGTTGTCGTTCATGGCTGTCCCTGAAAGACGAAGTGAGGCGGGAGCTTGAGCGCGTCTGCCAGGCGACGGCGTGCGCGATGCAGCCGGACGTTGTAGGTGCGCGGCGAGCAGCCCGCCGCCTGGGCCGCCTGCGCGGGCGTGAGGCCGTACCAGTTGGCCAGCACTACCGCCTCGACGTCCTGTTCACTCAGGCTCGCCAGTACGGCCAAGGCCTCCTGCCGGCCGGTGACCCGCTCGGCCACGTCGCCTTCGACGAAGGAACTCAGCCCGGCCAGCCGCGCGATCAGCTCGTCGCTGCGCAGCCGGCGGACACGCTGGTTACGCAGTAGGTTGCGCATCACGCCGAGCAGCCACGGCAGCGGTGGATCGGGCAGATCGTCCAGACGCCGCCATGCGATCAGGAACGTCTCGCTGGTCAGGTCCTCCGCCATGGCCGGCTCGGCACGCAGCAGGGCGTAGCCCAGCACGTTCCGGTAGTGCCGGTCATAGAGGTTGGTGAATCGTTCTTCTGGATCGTCCACATCTAGAACTGTCTTGAGAGGGCCTTCGGATTACCGGCCAGCCAAAAATTTACGTTATGTCGGCACTCCGGCCGCCCGGCGAAGCCGCGTCCAGGCGGCGATCTGCCTGGTCAGCCGTACGCGGGGGCGCAAATGTGGGCCTGAAGCTTCTCGCGGGAGAGATCGCCCCGATGCCCCGAGCGCGGTCGATCTGAGCGGCCGCGCCTGGATTGAGGTCTAGAGGAGCATTTGGGGGGCGACTCGGCTGGAGCGGATCGCTCCCCCCGCCCCGTCTTTCTAGGACACCACGATGCCCTGGACCACACCGCACGAAGCCGCTGGAGGCGCCCAGCCGATCCCCGAGGCCGCATCGGAGCTGCGACAGCGGAAGGAGATCGCGTAAGTGACACCGATGATCCGGAGGATCAGCAGGTGGATCGCCGACTGTGAGCCGACCGGCGAGGAGACAACCGGCCGCCGGGTCGAGACGCGTGCGCGGGCGCCCAGCGCCCAGACGCCCTGCAGGTCCAGGACCTGCAGGGCGGGATCAGTGATTGCACGGGGTCCATGCTGGTCTGGTAGTTGGGGCACCGGCCCGCGCGTTGGAGGGCAAAAGCGGCCGGCTTTGGCTGGCGCCGAGTTCACGGAGGTGGCCGATCTCGGTCGATGATCGGCGAGGTTCCGAAAGGGGGTCTGGGCAGCCTTCCGGCTGATGTGGATGTCGTCGACGGGGAGCCGGCTGACGGTCGTGATGTGCTGTGCGTAGAAACTCGCGGCGCCGTACGCGCTGTTCTGGCACTGTATGGAGCGCTGAATTCCTGGCCGGGGCCGGGCTGGAGATCGAGGAGCAGTGCGGCGATTGGCACGGCTGTCCGCTGACCTCCTCCGGCCCCGAGATCATCACACTGGTACGTCGCGACGCTAGGTGAGGTCGACGTAGAACAGCGGATGATCGGTCCACACGGTGTCAGGCTCTGAGGTGTCGGGCCATGGGTCGGTCTGTGGTTCACCGAAGGCTTTACCGCTGATCACGTGCTGGCGGCCTCCGTCGCCCTTGCGGGTGAAGCCCAGGCCGCAGAGGTTGAGCGCGTCCTGCTCGCGGGGCTTGTCCCACCGCAGGTTCAGATCGCCGGCGATGATCAACGGGCCGTCGCCGGCGAACTGCATGGCCTCCCTCGAAAACTGGAGGCATTGCTCAGCGGTCACCCGCACGGAGCGGAGATAGTCCACGTGGTCCTCTCCTGAGGGGACGGCGTGGAGTTGAGCGGTGCACACCGTGGCCCACGGCATCTTCCGGCAGCCCATGACGCGTACTTCTGAGTCGTTTCGCTGGGCATCCAAAGCCTTCTCCAGACGGAATTCGCTATGGGGCTCGCTCAGCGGTTCCCTGGTGAGAATCGCCGACCCGTAATCACCGCCCTTGCTGGGGTTTCCCGGCTGGCCACATTTCAACGGCGTCCTGAATCCGGCCGCGCCTTTGAGCACGGCGAAGAACGAATCACCCTTGAATCCGATCTTCTGCTTGAACCCCTCCAGATCGCCCGAGCAGATCTCGTTGATCGTCACCACGGTGGGCTTGATGCGAGCGATCTCCGTGGCGGCCACCTGCATGATCTTTGCTGCCCGTTCCTCGGGCTCGCCAGGCTTCTTGTTCCAGCAATGATCGGCGAGCCCGCTGTTGCAGAGGTTCATCTGCAGGACGCGGATCGGGCGCGGAGGTGCGGATTCGGCGGTTCCGACGTTCCGCTTCCCGCGGGCCTCAGCCTCAGTCGTGGCAGACCGAGTAGGCGGAGGCGTAGCGACCAGGAGCGCCGTGGCCGTGACCCCGGCCGCGAGTTTCAGAAGCATGATGGTTCCCCTTTCGACTAGGCGAAATACTGCGGGGATCGACGCGAGCGGGGTACCTCGCACATCTGAGGGTCGTCGTCAGCAGCGGGTGCCGGGCGGTGCACCATGAGCCCAGCGTCGCGATCCGGTGGCTTGCATGGTTCCGCCGAGCAGAAAAACTCCCAGGGACGCCCGAGTGGTCAATGTCTTGTCAATGGCATGTCAACCGGTGCGGACTTGTATGCACGGCATGAAGAAGATGACCTTGATCTCCGTGGTGGGCGCGCTCGCGACCAGCGCCCTGCTGACCGTCGGTACGCCGGCGCACGCCGACAGCCCCAACCCCCAAGCGGCGGCGGAACAGCTCAGGAACACCGCACAGTCCAGCGCCCGGGACATCAACGTCGCTGCGGTGGGCGTCTCCATGGAGAAGTACAAGTGGGGGCTCAACGACAACTGGATCCGCCTCAGGTGGAGCAAGCCCACGGCCGTCGGCTACCACGACTACGTCGCTCTCTACGACCACAACCCACAGGACGGCGCCGACGCCCAGAACAACTACCTGACCTACCAGTGGGCCAAGAACGGCTCGGCCTACGAGACGAACTGGCGGACCTCCCACAGGACGGAGTTCTACGCCGCTTACGTCTCCTGGGACTACGACAGGCAGAAGTACGTCGTCCTAGCGCGCAGCGGCCCCTGGTCTGGTTGAGTCGGCGGCCACGTCACCGCGCGTGGACAGCGGCATCTTGCCATCCAAGGCCTTGGGCGCGGTCAGGTCAGCGCGGCGGCGCCGAACGAGACGCTGAACCGCTTGCACCAGATCGTGACGCTCGTGAAGACGTCGAGATCGGTGTCCGCGGGAATGGCGTAGTTCGCGTTGCCTTTGTTGCCCTTGAGATTGCCGAGTTCCACGTTCCGCCCCTTGCCGACGCTGTACCAGTCATCGGTCACCGGCCGGTCGGTGAGCCACACGCGCAGGTCGGGTCCGTCGGAGGTGTCAAGCCTCTCGATCCGCAGAACCCGGCTGCCGTCGGCAAGGCGCAGGACCTTCACCGTGCCCTTGGTCCGGTGCTCGTGGCTGCGGAAGTCACCACTGGCCAGTTCCATGACGGCCGGAGCTGACCTGGGAGCGGCAGCGGACGGCGGTGCCTCGTCGACCGTGACGGTGGTGAACAGCCGCCAGGGCTGGAAGAGGTACAGGCCGACCGACGCGACCCCGACGGCCAGACCGGCGGCCAGCCAGGCCACCGGCCTCCTGAAGATGCTCATGTCTCCAGGTAACCGCACCGGCCCGGGCCAGGGTCTTACGGGGCGCTTACGCCTCGCGAAGCAGGGGCAGGGTCAGCGCTTAACGCTCCACTTTCGTACTGTTTTGTCGGTTCCGATGGCGAAGAGCGTCTGTCCGTCCGCCGCGAACGTGAGGTCGGTGACGGTACTGCCGTGGCCGGTCAGTGGCGTGAGGCCCTGACCGGTCGCGCCATCGAACAAGGCCGGTCCGACCTCTTTGGTCACGGCGGCGATGAGCGTGCCGTCCGGGCTGAACACCGGATCGCCCTCTGTCGTCGCGGTCAGAATCGCGCGGGCTTTCCTGGTCGCGAGGTCGAAAAGGCGGACGTTGCCCTTGTTCTCGGTCGCGTACGCCTTGGAGTCGGGTGTGAAGCCGGCGAAGCTTCCGTCCTTGGTGACCAGAGCCAGCCGTTTCCCGTCGGGCACGCGCCTCAGCTCGAAGCCGTCCTTGTCACCCGGCCGCGTGTCGGCGATGGTCTTGCCGTCGGGGCTGATCCACACCGGGAACCAGGCGTTGTCCAGTGTTGCCGTGGCCTTGCCGGCGGCCACGTCCCACACCTTCGTCACACCGCCGGCGGCGCCCGTGACCAGCACGTTCCCGTCCTGGCTGAACCGCATGCTCTGGATGCCGTTCTCGTGGCCGGCCAAGGTGGCCAGCGGTGTGCCCGTCGAGGCGTTCCACAGGCGGATCGGCGAGTCGAAGGACTTTTCGGCGGCGAGCGTGCCGGCCGTAGCGACGATCTTGCCGTCCGGGCTGAACGCCATGACCGCGGAACCCTTGTGGCCGGTGAACGAGGCCATGACCTCGCCCCTGCTCGTGTTACGCAGCGTGACGGTCGTCGTGCCGCCCATGAGGACGCCCATCGGCTCGCCGTCCACCGTGGTGACTTCGCGCCTGCCCTCGTAGTGGGCGACGGCGACGGCGCTGCCGTCCGGACTGAAGATGACGCCGCGGTCCGTATCGAACGTCGCCACCTTCAGTCCGGTCGACGCGTCCCACAACCTCGCGACCCGTGCGGCGGCCTGGTCTTTCGGCGCGTCGAGCGTGACCGCCCGGCGGCCGTCGGGGCTCAGCACGGCGGACTCGATCGAGCCGCCGTGACTCAGCGTGACCGACGTCAGCAGTTCCCCGAAGGCCGGCCCGCCGCTGCTGCCGGAGTCTGTGGTCCGGCTCTGGCCGGACACTATGCCGATCGTCACGGCGATCGCGACGACGAGGCCGACCGCGCCGACGACCAGCCCGCGCCGGCGCGTCATGACAGGCACCCACGCCCCACGGGGCGGCGGTGGCGCCTCAATCGCAGGCGCCTCGACCGCCGCGGGCGTCTCAATCGCGGGCGTATCGACCACGCGCGTCTCGACCACGGGCGGATCAATCGCAGGCGGAGGTACGGCAGGCGAGGGCGCCGCGACGTCACCCAGGGCGGCCGCGGCGGCAGTCCGCACCTGCCTGCTGTCGTCATGGTCGCGTAACCGGACAAGCGCCTCGCGAGCGGCCCGCCGATAACCCTCGCGACCCCCAGCGAGCAGGTCGGCCAGCGCTCGGACCGCCTCCAGCCGCAGAACGGGCCGATCGCTGCCGAGATCGGCGCGGATCTCCTCCGGCAGCGTGGCCGGGCGGACGCTGCGCGCGACCACCAGCGCGCCAGTCGTCTCGAAGCTCCACTTGCGCGGCACCTGCCCGACCCCGGCCTCGCGGACACGCCGGGCGACGTAGTCGAACAGCTCGTCGACGGTTATCTCGCCGTCGTGATCCAGGTCGGCTCCCCCGGTACGCAGCCCGTGCACCAGCGCTTCCGTGAAAACGGACGGCTGAGCCTCGTAGGAGGTGAGCCGGCCTCCCTCGAACGCGTACTCGGTGGCGCTCGACGCGGTCAGCACCGTACGCCCCGACCCACCCCCGCGGAACTCCTCGCCGAGGTAGACGGTACGGTCGGCGCGCACCGGAGTGTCCCGCGCGAACGCCCCGCTGTAGCAACAGTCCAGGACGAGCAGCACCGATCGCGACGCGGACTCGCTCATCTGCTCGGAGACGAACGACGCCGGCAGCCCGGTCGCCGCGAGCGAGCCGAGTTCGGTGTCGGCCGCCGCCAGGTAGAGGCGGCCGCGCTGGTCCTTGAGCCCGTGGCAGGAGAAGTGCAGGAGCAGGACGTCGTCAGGCTCCCGGTCGGCGAAGAGCGCCGCGACCCGGCGGCGCAGCACGGATTCGCCGGCATCGGTGAGCGTTTCGACGTCGAAGGCGCCGATGCCCGGCTCGCCGAGGACCTCGGCGAGCGCCCTGATGTCGGAGACGGGCGAGCGCAGCCGGCTCAGCCCGGGATCCTGGTAGGCCGCGTTGGCCACGAGGAGGGCGCTGCGCCGGCCGGCCGTACCGGAAACACCCGCGGCACGAGACGCGGCACCGGCCTCGACGGAGACCACGACCCTGCGGCGGCGCGGATGCGCCTCCCGCCATCGCTGGATGTAGTCCGCGATCTGTGCCACGGACGCCGCCGCGGACAGTCCGGTCACCAGGAAGCCGATCCCGCCGGCGATCAGCTCGACCGACCGGGTCCCGTCAGGAGCCGGCCCCTCCACCACGCGCGTGACCCCGGGGATTCCCGACGCCAGCAGGTCCCCGCGGAGCTGGATGGCCAGCTCTTCGACCTCCGCCTGATCCACACCGGCCCCCGCCGGGGTGATCCGCAGTGAGAAATCGTGCCCCTCGGACATCGCGGCTCCGGATCAGGGGGTCAATATGGCAGACATCCTGATGCTGCCCGAGGAACCGGCCGCGCGCCACAGTTTTCCCGGGGTCTCGGTCATCTCACCAGTGCCTCGATCAGCGGGCGGATGACCGCCGTCAGGTCGCTCCGGGCGGCGTCCGGGTCCTTGGCGGAGCCGACGTACAGTGCCGCCTCGTCGGCGACGGCCAGCAGTACGTGCGCGAGAGGTTTGGACGGGAGCCGCAGGAGAATGCCGTCGTCCATTCCCCGGGCGAGCACCCCCTCGATCAACCCGAGAATGTGCGCCTGGCAGATGTCGCGCCAGCGTACCCACCCCAGCACCGACGGGCCGTCGATCAGCACGATCTGCCGTACCTCCGGCCGCTGGCAGGCGTCGAGCCACGCCCGCAGGCTGAGCATCATCACCTCGACGAAGTCGGTGTCGGCGGGCATGGCGGCGGCGAGTTGCCCGGAGATCTCACCTTCGACATGCGCGAGCACCGCGGCGAACAGTTCGGTCTTGTCGCCGAACTGGTGGTAGAGCGCACCTCGGCTCACGGCCGCGGCGCGCACGATCGTCTCCGTGCCGACACCGGCGAACCCGTGCTCGGCGAACAGCTTCCTCCCCGCTGCGATCAGGGCCGCGCGCGTGGCGGCGGTGCGGTCGGCTTGCGTACGGCGGGCAATTTGCATACAGTCTGTCCGTAAGTTACATGCGGGTTGTATCAATCTTAGGGATTGTCGCATGATCACCATCGACCTGCCACAAGGCACTGTCGGGTACCGGGTCGCGGGGCCGGCCGAGGCGACAGCGCCTCCGGTCGTCTTCGTCCACGCGTTCTTAGTCGACGGCTCGATCTGGTCCGGCGTGTCCGGCCACCTCGCCGCGCACGGCATCCGCTCCTACGCACCCGACTGGCCCCTGGGCGCCCATCACACACCTCTACGGCCCGACGCCGACCAGTCGCCGCGCGGCGTGGCCCGGCAGATCCTGGCCTTCCTCGACGCGCTTGACCTGCGCGATGTCACCCTGGTCGGCAACGACACCGGGGGCGCGCTGTGTCAGTTCCTCCTCGACATCGACCCCGGCCGGGTCGGCCGCCTCGTGCTCACGAACTGCGACGCGTTCGACACCTTCCCGCCCTTCCCTTACAGCGTCATCTTCCGTCTCCTCTCCGGCGACCTCCGGATGCGGATCAACATGCAGCCCATGCGCCTGCGAGCGTTCCGCCATTCCCCGCTCGGGCTCGGCCTGCTCGCGAACAAGCTGGATCCGGCCCAAACCAAGGCGTGGATGGAGCCCAGCCTTGGGAGCAGGGAGATCCGCCGGGACGCGGTGCGGTTCCTCCGGGCCGTCGACCCGGCCGACCTGCTCGACGTCTCCACCCGTCTGAAGGACTTCCCCGGGCCGGTGCGGATCGTCTGGGGTACCGCCGACCGTGCCTTCAAGCCCGCGCTCGGCCGGCGGCTGCAGCGGGCGTTCCGCGACGCCACGTTCGTCGAGGTCCCCGGCGCGCGGACCTTCGTCCAGCTCGACGACCCGGCGGCACTCGCCGACCAGATCGCCGCGGCCTGATCTCTACGTGGTCTTCGTCCAGTTCTCACCGGCGGGCCGGCCGGCGACCGGCTTGCCGATGATGGTGAGGGGGATGAAGAAGCAACTCCGGCCGATCGCCATGCAGAGCGTCACGAGGGCCCGTTCGTCGTAGTGGGCGGATGCCCTGGCGAACAACTCGCCGGGCACGCGCTCCCCGTTCGGATTCGGGGTGAACGTGGCATCCACGAGTTCAAGGACGACCTGTTCGGCCTCGGTGAAGTAGTGAGGGGTGTCCTTCCAGGTCGCCACGGCGGTGATGCGGTCCTCCGGTTCGCCGAGCTTGCGGAGGATGCCGGTCTGCCCAATGGTGTGGTACGTACTGTCGAAGAGCTGCCCGAGCCGGAGCTGCGCCAGGGCGATGAGGGTCGGCGAAATCGACCCGTTCTCCTGGGCCTTGGTCATACCGCCGCCGATCTCCCACAGTTCGGGGATGAACTGGCTGGGGTCGGGCAGTCGCGACTTGAGGTTGTCAGACATGGTGCTTTCTCCTTGCCGTAGGGACAACTACACCTCCACGACGAACAACCCCGGTGACCACGGGACCACCCATAGTTGTGATGTACGCCACTCGGCCGCCCGGCGACGTCAGGCCGCGACGTCCTGGGTGAAGAAGGTGTCGACCGCTTGCACGAAGGAGCGGGGTTTGAACATGTGGATCACGTGATTGGCATGAACCTTCCTGTACCGGCTGTGCGGTACGAGCTGCCTGATCCGGGCCGCGTCCTGGTCATCCATGGCGCCGATCAGGCCGTGGCCGGGCAGCCGCCGCCAGTCGCCGTGCAGTACGAGCAGCGGGCACGACACGCGGGTGAGCGCGTCGGCGTGATCGAGACCGTCGTAGAACCGGCCGTCGACGAAGGCGCGCGCGAAGTCCGGGTCGTACATGGACAGCGACTTGAGCAGCAGGCGGAGTTTGAGGGGGAAGTAGCCGATGTCCAGGGGGCGGCCGGGATGGCGTGTCTGGAACGCCTGGATGCGGCGGGACAGAAAGGTGATGAACCAGTCCGGGACGCGCTTTTCGCGGGTTTCGGAGACCGGGAGGGTCAGACCGCGGAAGTAGTCGGCGAGGTCGCGGTGCTGAAGGTCGCCGAGGGCTTCGGCCAGGTGTTTCAGCCCGCCGTACACAAAACGATCGTGATCGCGGAAGCGGGGCATCTGCGCGGAGAACACCGGGGCGTCCTCGAGGATCACCGCGGCGACCCGCAGAGGCAGGTTGGCCGCACACCACAGCGCGAGGAGCCCGCCGGAGGAGTTGCCGGAGACCACGGCGGGCGATCGGACGACCTCGGAGAGGAAAACGGTCATGTCCGCGCCCAGGTGCCGCCAGGAGTATTCGCCCGGGGTCCAGCTCGACTTGCCGTGTCCGCGTACGTCGAGTGCGTAGACCAGAAACCGCTTCGACAGCGGCACCAGGACCCGCTGGTAGCTCTCCCAGGTGGCGGTCTGCGCCGGCAGCAGGACCAGCGGAGGTCCGTTGTGCGGGCCCACCACGTAGTTGATCCGCAGGGTTCCGGTATCGAGCTGGACCTCCCGGAATCCGGCGGCTCGCACGGCTCTGATGTCGATCGTTCCGGACAGGCCCTCGTACGGGTTGCGGTTCATGGGCGTCCTTCCTGCGCACGGTGGGGAGCACTGCGGACCGGCCCTTCGGCCAGGTCGGACGACACGAGCTCGATGAGCTCCGTCAACGCCTCGGCCAGCGCCGCGCGGCCCGGTTCGCTCATGCGGCCCAGGATGGCCGCGAACCTGTCCGCCGACCGCTGATCCACCGTGCTCAGCAACTGCTCGGCCTCGTCGGTGAGCCGCAGCCGGATCCGCCGGCGGTCGTCCTGATCGCTCGTCCGGTGCAGCAGCCCGGCGCGGACCAGCCGGTTCACCAGCGCGGACGTGGCCGCGAGCCGCCGTCCGAGTGTCTCGGCCAGTTCCGACACCGTGCAGCCGCTTCGCCGCCGGACGGTGAACAACATGCGCAGTTGCGGCATGGTGAGATCGAGGTCCAGCCACGCCTCCGGCCGCTGCAGCGCCAGCATGCGCAGCCGGGACGCCAGCCGCTCGATGTCCACGTGCCCACCGGGTGTACTTGCCATGATGTGAATAGTCTACGTGGTGTTGACTATTTCGATCAGAATTGGGCGTGGGTCATCGTGTACCACGTCGGAGCGAACACCAGCAGGGCCATCACGGCGAGGACCGCGAGCGACTTGAGCAGGCGTGGGGTGGTCAGGGTCGCGGCTGTGGTGGGCCTGAGGTTCCATCGTCCGAGCGCGATGAACGCCGAGACGCCGCCGAGGACGAGGTTCGCGGGGATCAGGGCGTACTCGCCGCGCATGATGTGGAAGGCCGTCGCGAGGACCATCGTCAGGGCCAGGCCGGCCGCGGCGAGCGGTGTGAGCTTCGGCTTGACGCCGGTCATCGCAGGCAGGATGAGGCCGATGCCGCCGAGCACCTCGACGACTCCGATGAAGACGATCAGGGTCTGCGGTACGGCCGCGTACCAGGCCACGGCCCGAGGAGCGGCCTCGTAGAGGGCGGCGTCGTACAGCAGGACCTTGCCGAAGCCGCTGCCGGCGAAGAAGAAGCCCCACAGCGCCTGCAGGAACCACAGGGCGCCGTTCAGGGTCAGGATCCTGCTTGGGGAATGGGAGAGGGTGTTGGTGGCGGTCATCGCTGTGCTCCTTCGGAGTGCCGCTTCGCTGACAATCCCGAGGATCTCCGGCGAGGTTGATACATCCGCGATGCGCCGGCGATTCATCGGCGTCGTGGAGCTGGGAGGGGTCCCGGCCAGCCTGGTGAAGTATGGATGCGAGGGATTCCGGGTCCTGGACGGGAGGCGCCTTCATGCTGAATCTCTTGATGGGGATCGGCTTCGCCTGCATGTTGATCGGCCTGCTCTACGTCGGCCTCTACATGGCGATCTGGCTGGCGCTGTCGGCGTTCCTGCCCCCTGCGGTCGCACCCTTTGTCACCGTTGCCCTTTTGGTCCTGGGTACGGCGCTCACGCTCTGGCGCTGGAAGGGCGGCTCCGTTCTGCTGGGCAGGTATCTCGTGGCCAGGACGTCCGCCTGGGGATACCGGCGCGTGGTGCCGATCCGGCTGGCCGGTGTCGGCACCCCCCGGGACCGCTTCGACCTCTCGCTCATCGACCGGGAGCCTGACGGCGTCATCGGCGGGCTGCGCCTGCACGCGCTCGGCCTGATCAGGGGGCGGGACGCCTACCTGGTCACCACCCCGCATGATCTGCAGGTCTGGGTGCACCACAAGTTGCTGTCGTTCCACCGTGCTCTGGTGCTGGACCTCCATGAGGTGCGGAAGCTGGTGTTCATCCACCACGATCCCGACCGGCTCGGTCGCCGCGACGATCACGCGTTACGTTACGTCGGCACCCTGGAGATCGTCTTCTCGGATCACCGGCACCTCTTCCTGTACGTCCGCGTCAAACCGAAGTACGGGTCCTGACGCACAGTGGCGCGCCGCTGAACTCGGACCGCAGGGACGGGTGTCGGCAGGCGCATGGTCATTGCTCGGGGACGGGCTCCAGCACGACGACGGGGATCTGTCTGCCGGCGGTTGCCTCGAATTCGGCGAACTTCGGGACGAGTGCCACCTCTTTCGCCCAGAGCCGTTCGCGTTCCGTGCCCTCCGCGAGCCGGGCCACGACCGGCACGATCTGCGTGCCCACTTCGACGGTGGCCCGCGGGTTCGCCATGAGGTTGTGGTACCAGACCGGATGATGCGGACTGCCGCCGTGGGTGCCGAAGATGGCCCAGCCGTCACCGACCGGCTGGTAGAACAACGGGCTGATCCGTTCGCGCCCGGTCTTGGCCCCGGTGTGGTGTACCAGGATGAGCGGCATTCCCTGCTCGTCGAATCCGGGGAACCGGGGCGGGATGGGGCGGCCTGCGGCGAATTCCTCTTCGCTGCTCCAAGGCACATACCCGGCGTTCGCCCGGAACTCGGCGATGATCCGATCGTTCCAGTTGCCGATGGCAGGGGTGGTCGTGGACGGGTCGGACATGGCATCCCCTTCGCTATCCGGAGCACTTGCTCCTCAAAGTAGCACAGAGCGGAGCATGCGCTCCGTATAAGCGGGTATGCTCGGCCGTATGGTTGTGGCTGAATCGGAAGGCACCACCCGGCGCCGCGCGCCTCGTGTGGACGCGATCCGTAACCGGGAGGCGATCGTCGAGGCCGCCGCCGATGTGCTGGCCGAGCAGGGTGCCGCGGTAGACGTACGCGAGATCGCCCGCCGTAGCGGGGTGGGCATGGGCACCCTTTACCGGCATTTCCCGAAGAAGGAAGACCTCGTTCATACGGTCCTGCGCAGGGACTTCTTGAACTGGGCGGAATCGGCACGCCAGGCGGCGATCGATGCCGAGGATCCCTGGGCGGCACTGGCCGACTTCTACCAGCAGGCCCTGACCGGCTACGCCCGCCACCGCGCGATCATGGAGAACTTCGCGCTGACCTGGTCGGTCCCCGATCTGGAGGGCATCCACCAGCTTCGCCTCGTCATCGAGCAACTGTGCTCCCGCGCCGTCGCCACGGGCGTGCTGCGCCCCGGTGTGACCACTGATGACCTGCTGCTTCTTCTGGTCTCACTGGGGCACGCCGTCCAGATCACCGACGAGTGCCGGCCACAGATGTGGAACAGGCTGTTGCGCATCTCCCTCGACGGCCTGCGCGCCGACCACTGCGAACCACTTCCCGACAGTGAATTGGTCCCCTAACCGCCTGCTGAATCGGACTTCAACTCGGGTACCAATTGTTGTCAGGCTGAGTGGCATGACAACGACAGCGACGCGCTTCGACGGCCGGCTCCTCACCTCCGGCGACGCCGGGTACGACTCCGCTCGTACCGTCTGGAATGCCATGATCGACCGGCATCCACGCATGATCGTCCGTACGGCGAGCGTCGCCGATGTGGTCGCCGCCGTGCGGATGGCCCGGGACCTGGACCTGGAGATCGGCGTGCGCTGTGGCGGCCACAACGTCGCCGGCTTCGCCGTGCCTGAGGGTGGTCTCATGATCGACCTGACGCCCATGGGCGGCGTGCGGGTCGACCCGATCCGTCGCCGGGCCCGGGTTCAGGGCGGCGCGCTGCTCGGCGCGCTGGATCGGGCGTCCCAGGCGTACGGCCTGGCCACCACCGCCGGCAACGTCTCGCACACCGGCGTCGGCGGGCTCACGCTCGGCGGCGGCATGGGCTGGCTGGCCCGCCAGTACGGCCTGGCCTGCGACAACGTCGTCTCCTACACCATGGTCACCGCCGAGGGGGACGTGGTGACCGCGAGCCGTACCGAGAACCCCGATCTGTTCTGGGGCCTGCGCGGCGGTGGCGGCAATTTCGGCATCGTCACCGAGTTCGAGTTCGAGTTGCATCAGACCGGCACCCGGACGCTGGTCGCCGAGTTCGACTTCCGCGCCGAGGACGCCGTCCCGGTCATCGAGGGCTGGCGGGATCTGAACGCCGTGGCTCCCCGGCAGGCGACGTTCACCGCCGATGTCGGTAGCGGGCCCGCGGGCCCGATCGCCACGCTGGGGTTCGTGTGGGTCGGTGACCCGGACGAGGGCCGCCGGTTGCTGCCCGCGATGCGGGCGCTCGGGCGTCCCGTCGCGTCGCGCGTCACGACCCCGTCGTACCTCGAACTGCAGCGACGGGACGACTCCACCGGCGGCCACGCCTACCGTCGTTATTCCAAGGGGCTCTATCTGCGGGGGTTTCCCACCGCGGCGATCGAGGCGTTCCTGCTGCGCGGCGGCACCGACCTGAGCGCGAGCCCGCACCTGCCGGGCGTCGGCCTGCAGGCGCACGGCGGCGCGATCGCCGATGTCCCGGAGGCGGACGCGGCGTTCAGCCATCGCGGCACGATGTTCGAGTTCGGCGCCGGGTCCCGCTGGACCGAACCGGCCGAGGACGATGCCAGGATGAGTGCCGCGCGTGCCGCCGGCGCCTCGCTCGAACCGTACGCGAGCGGGGTGTATGTCAACTCGTTGACCGCCGACGAACTGGCCGACGGGCAGCATGGGGTACGGCGGGCCTACTCCGCCGCGAAGCTGGCCCGGCTGACCGCGGTCAAGACCGCCTACGACCCGGCCAACGTGTTCCACCTGAATCAGAACATCCGCCCGGCTCCCTGACACGTATCTCCTGGATGGCCGTCGCCAGCAGCGCGACCCCCTCGGCGATGGCGCTCTCGCCGAGGATGGCGTAGCCGAAGATGAGCCCGCCCGGTCCGTTCCCGGCGATCCGGTACGGGCCGACGCCGTGGATGCCCAGCCCGTGCCGGGCGGCGGCCGTCACCACCTCCGCCTCGTCGAGGCCGGGCGGGAGCCAGGCCACCACGTGCTGCCCGGCGGCGATCCCGGCCGGTTCCAGTTCGGGCAGGTGAGTGCGCAGGGCGTTCAGCAGTGCGTCGCGGCGTCGGCGGTACACCGGACGCATCCGGCGCAGATGGCGGTCGAACTCGCCGCGTGCCAGGAAGTCGGCGAACGTCAGCTGGTCGATGACCGGCGAACCGCGGTCGGCGAGGACCTTCGCCGCGGCGACGTCGGTGACCAGGTGCGGGGGCAGAACCATCCAGCCGAGCCGGAGTCCCGGGGCGAGCGTCTTGCTGGCCGTACCGCAGTAGACGACGTGATCGGGCGCAAGGCCTTGCATGGCGCCCACGGGCGAGCGGTCGTAGCGGTACTCGGCGTCGTAGTCGTCCTCGATCACGATCGCGCCGCGGCGTTGTGCCCAGCCGATCACCTCGGCCCTTGCCGAAGCCGACAGCACTCCCCCGGTGGGCCACTGGTGCGACGGCGTGAGCACGACCGCGTCGGCGTCGGCCCGGTGAAGCGCGTCGACCTGAACGCCGCCCGGACCCACCGGGATGCCGACCACGTCCAGACCGGCGGCGCCGGCCAGCACCCGGGCGTCGTCGTCGGACGACGGGTCCTCCAGGGCGATCCGCTTGGCGCCGCGCTGGACCAGTACTTGGATCAGCAGCGAGATGCCCTGCCCGAAACCATTGCAGATCACCACGTTTCCGGGGACGGCCGAGGTGCCGCGCACCCGGTTGAGGTAGTCGCACAGGGCCTCGTGCAGTTCCGGAACGCCGCGACCGTCGAGGTAGGCGAACCGGTCGTTGGGCGTGGTGGTGAGCACGGTGCGTACCGAACGGAGCCAGGTCGAGCGCGGGAACTGGGACACGTCGGTGCGACCGTACCCGAAGTCGACTCTGAAGCCGGCGCCGCGCGCCGGCGTCGGCGGCGCCGAGCCCGCGGCCGGGGGTATCGACGCGGCGACATGGGTGTAACCGCCCGATCGGCTGGCGAGGTAGCCCTCGGCCACGAGCTGCTGGTACGCCTCGACGACCACCCCGCGGGAGACCCCGAGGCCGGCCGCGAGGGTGCGGGTGGGTGGCAGCGACGCACCCGTCCGCAGCCGACCGGCCCGGATGCTCGCCCGGATGGACGCCCCGATCTGCCGGTGCAGCGGCACCCCGGCGTCGCGGTCCAGCTCGATGAGCAGGTCCTCGGCCGGCCCGGAATTGGTCCTCGATCGCGCCACAGGAACGGACCTTATCGGCGTGTACCGATTGCTGCCAGGCTGAGTGACCCGCAGACAGTTCACAGGAGGCGACAGATGAACGACACCGAGCCGCAGACCGCCGGTGGGAAAGTGCTCTTTCACTTCGCGATGTCGCTGGACGGTTTCGTGGCCGGGGTCAACCACGAGATGGGCTGGATGACCGGGACGGACAGGCCGGGCATGGAGGACGAGTACGAGCGGACCACGGGAGCCGTCCTGGGCGGACGGGACGGGTTTGACGCCATGCCCGACGCCCGCCCCTACTCCAGCGCCTGGGACGGACCGATCTTCGTGCTCACCCACCATCCGGAAGACGCCCCGCCGGCCGCCGGGATCACGTTCCTGAACTGCGACGTCGCCGAGGCCGTGCGGATCGGGCTGGAGGCGGCCGGGGGCAAGAACCTCGAAGTGTTCTCGCCCACCATCGGGCGTCAGCTTCTCGACCTGGGGCTGATCGACGAGATCGACATCCACATCATGCCGGTCATGCTCGGGCAGGGCATCCGTCTCTACGACAATCCCGGCAGCGAGCCGATCTACCTTCACCATGTCGGCCAGAGCGACCCCACCGCGACGGTCAACGTACGGTACCGGCCCGCGTGAGAAGATCACGTTCGTGCGGATCGCGAGGGTTGGGGTAGTCAGTCTGGTTCTCGCGGCCGCGGCCGCGGGCCTGGTGTTCGGCGACACCTGGCTCTGGCTGGCCGTCGAATGGTCTCCGCTGCCGTCGTACTACGGTGGCTTTGACACCTCGATGGTCGTGACGCTGCTCGTGGCCGCCGTGGTGAAGGCGGCGCTCCTGTGGCTGATCCTGCGGGCCCCCGTGCCGGGACCGCTGAACCTCCGGGAGAAGGCGCTGCGCCGGCTGCTGTATCTGGCGGTGGCGTACGCCCTCGTGCTGTGGTATCCGATCGTGCTGCTTCCCGACGTGGTCACCGCGGCCTTCCAGCTCGCGCTGTGGACCGCGATCGACGTCCTCTACCTGCTCGTCATCCGCTGGCGGTCCCGCACGCTGTGCGCGGCGGCAGGAGCGATCTTCGCGCTCGAGCTGGTCGAGGCGGCCAACGAACTGCTCGACGAACTCGACCTCCCCGAGCTTCCATCAGGCGGCTTCGTCACCATGGGCGTGATACTGAGCGGGGTGGCGGCGACCGCCGTCACGGTCGTGGGGCAGCGGCGCGACGGCCGGTGGAGCCGCGGCACGCAGGTCGCCGGGTGGTTGTCGGTGGGTGTGTACGCGCTGGTGATTCTGCTCAAGGTTCTCTTCGGCAGCCATATGATGATCACGGTCGCGATGGACGTGGCGGGACTGCTCAGCATCGCGTGGATGGCGGCGACCGCCCGTGAACTGCCCGTTGAGAGCCGCCCTGCCGGCCCTCCGTCCGCGCGCCCGCGCGCGATCCGCGTCGCGGTGTCGGCCGTGGCCGTACTGCCGATCATCGCGCTGATCCACCCGGAGCAGACTCCCCGCCTCACCTACACCGGCTGGTCGATGGTCTGCCATGACCGGCCCAGCTTCGGCGACCTGAAACCCGCCGAACGGGACGCCGCGTTCCTGTGCCGGGCGCGGCGCGCAGAGGGCGGAATTCCGCCCATGTTCCCGGACAGCCTTTCCGATCAGGCGGTACTCGGGTACGCGCGGGCGCTGTGCCGTACGGAGGACCATGAGGAGCAGAAGGCGATTCTGACGCGGGCGGGGAGCGCGCGGCCGGCCGGGGGCGCGGACCCGGGGGACCTCGTCTACGTCTGCCCGGAGATCATCGGCGCGACCCGGCCCGAGCTGCTGCGGTCGGCCGCGGAGCGGAAGGCGGCGTACGACGCCTCCATCGCCGAGGCGAACGCGAAATGCCGCGACCCGTGGCCCCGGACGAAGGGTGTCACCCAGGCCACGGCCAAGTACTTCCTGTACGTCGACGGCGATCCCGGCTATCTGGTCCACGACCCCGACGACGAAGCGGCCGAAGAGGCGGCGGACCAGGCCTACGCCGACGGGAACCTCATCGGGGTGGCCGGCAGCGCGGCGCTGATCGGGCACATCGAAGACGTCAGCGATCTGTGCCTGACGGTGAAGGCCTTCCGCACCGCGCCGCCACAACGGACGATCGGGTGGGAACAGGTCAACGAGGTGCCGATCGTCAGCCGTAGCGGCCGGCTCACCGTGCCGTACATGGGCGAGCACGGAGACGTGGGCGCGGGCGCCCCGATGCCGAACCTGGCGATCGCCGGCAAAGGCCGCTACCGGCTCCGTGTGTACGTGCGGATCGGCGATGAAGGAGAGGAGCACCTGGTCATCGTGTTCCCGGGTGCGTCGAGGAAGCGGCTCGAGCTGAAGCCGTGAGCGGCGTTACAGGCGGCAGCTGATCTCCAGCCCGTCCTCGACCGGGAACGTCACGCACGCGTACCCATTGCCCGGTTCCCGCACGTACGCGAGGTAAGGCTGCACACTCTCCAGCTCCACGTCGTCGGCGACCACCAGCGTGCCCGGGTCGAGACGGGGCTCCAGCATTCGCAGCACCGGAAGGTAGAGGTCCTTCCACCCGTCCAGCAGGACGAAGCCCGGCTTGTCCGGCAGGTCGGCGAGCGTCCGCAGGGCGTCTCCCTCCAGCACGGTGATCACCTCCGCCAACCCTGTTTCCGCGAAGGTACGGCGGGCCGCGGCGATCTTGTGCGCACTCAGCTCCGTGGTGATCACGCGGCCGGTGCCGTTGTCGCGCACGGCCGCCGCCAGATGCAGCGTGGAGATGCCGAACGACATCCCGAACTCCACGACCGTCGCCGGCCGGATGGCCCGCACCAGGCTGTAGAGCAACCGCCCGGCCTCGGGCGAGATCGGCATGTAGATCTCTTCCGCGGCGTCCGCGTGCTCTTGCGGCGTGTTCCCGAAACTGTCCACTCGCGCGGCGATCGTGTCATCCCCGGCCGCCGCCGCGAACATCCGGTCGAGCGCGTCCGCCACGCGAGGTTCCGCCAGTGTGTTTCTCATGGCGGCTAGAGTAGACTAACCGTTGCGTCTAGTCTAGGAGTGGTCATGTCCCGTCCCCATCACGGCAACCGCCATGGGCGAAGTGAGGCAGCGCGCCAGGCCGTTCTGGAGGCGGCCGACGACCTGCTGGCCGAGAAGGGATTCGCCGGGGTCACGATCGAGGGACTCGCCGCGCGGGCGGGCGTCGCCAAGCAGACCGTCTACCGCTGGTGGAAGAGCAAGACCGAAGTCCTCGTGGAGGCGTTCCTGCAGGACCTGGCCGAGGAACTGACCCCGCCCGACCACGGAGACCTCTCCCTCGACCTGCGCGCCTACCTCCGCCTGCTCGCCCGATTCCTCAGCGAGACCGACTCCGGCACCGTCTTCCGCGCCCTGATCGCGCAGGCCCAGTTCGATCCCGTCTTCGCCGCCGGCTTCCGCGAGCGCTACCTGGCCGAGCAACGCCGCCGCGACCGCCTTCCCCTGGAGCGTGCCGTACGGCGGGGCGAACTACCCGTGACCCTCGACCTCGACGAGGCGACAGATCGACTCGTCGGCCCCCTTTACTATCGGACGCTGGTCACCGATCAACCCGCCGACGGCGAGTTCACCGACCGCCTGGCGGAAGCGTTCCTCACCTCCCTCCAGCGGTAATGGCAGGGGTCGACGTACCAGATCGGCCTGGTTGTTCGGTGCTGGCCATCGCCCTCACCGGCGGCGACGCACAGGTACCCGGGCCGGCAGTCGTTGAGGAGCGCGCTTCGATCCGCGCCGCTCAGATTGCGTTGTCATGCGCTTCACGAGCCAAGCAGGCGACAGCGTCGTGGCGGCTTCAGGTCGGCTTCAGCCCTGATCAAAGGGGTTAGATCGTGCGCGTGAAGTATTTGCAGACCGGGTCGGTGGCGTACTTCGTGTCGAAGACGGTTCCGCCGTGTACGTAGATCGCGTCCCCCTTCGGCCGGCGAAGGAAGATGTTCTTGGAGCCGGACTTCGAGACGTCGTTCATCTTGAAGACCTTGAGCAGGCTGTCCCGGCCGCCGCCCTTCTTCCAGAACTCGAAGTAGACGTCGTTGTTACTGCCCACGTCACCGACGATGTTCCAGGTGAGCTTCGTGAAGATGTGCTGGTTTCCGGGGTTGCCGTACGTGATCGCCGCCGCGAGCTTGAAGTTGCCCTTGCTGCAGCGTGCGCTGAGGACGGAGGAAGCCGAGGCGGGAGTGGCCGTGAGCGAGAGGGCCAGGCCCAGGGTGCCGACGATGGCCGCGGTTCGCGAGGTTCTCATGCGCCAGACCCTAGAGATCGGCGGTATGTCGAAAGTATGCCGCGCGGCGCGAGCTGGTACTTCATTCGGTGTAGTCCGTACGGCGAACGGTGCAAGGTCAAGTGACGATCAACGGACGACGCGCTCCCGCTACGGCCCGGCCTAACGTTTCTCGTCGAGACAGCCGATGAGAACGGGAGAAATGGCCATGAGCAAGAAAGTCGTCACTGCGATCGCCGGGCTGAGCTTGACGGCCGGTGTGCTGGGATTCGCCGGCGTACCGGCTGGAGCCCAGGCCGGCGCGGGCGAGACCACCGCCACGGCGGCCGCGCCGAAGCCGCCGAAGGGCGCCAGGGCGGTGGTTCAGGTCAGCCCCAACCCCACCACCAAGCGGGGCCAGGAGGTAACGATCACCGGCCACTGCGGCGGCGGCAAGGGGCTGAAGGCCGTGATCGCCGGCGTCGACAGGGAGCGCCCGGTGCTGCTGAACATCCGCATCATCGACGACAACCCCAAGGGGTTCGTGGCGAAGGGGACGCTCCGCCCCACGATCGGCAACGGCGTCGGTCCCATCTTCGTCGACTGCGGCGGCGAGGCAGGCGTGGTTCTGCTGGTCACCCACGTCTGATCGCGACCCCTCGAGGAAGGGCCGCACATGGCCGAATCACGCCGTGAACCCGCTCTTGTCCGGCACTTCGCCCGGATCACCGACGTCGCGTTCGCCGCTCTCACCCTGGTCTTCTTCGTCGCCGTGGCCCTCGCCACCGGGGTGCGCTCCCCCTGGCAGGCCGCGATTCCTCTCGGCCTGCTTCTCGGGGCGCTCCTGCTGGTCAGACGTCGCTGGCCGATGACCGTGCTGCTGCTGTCGATCGGCGGGATCTTCGTCTATCGCCTGACCGGGCACTGGTCTCCCGCGGGCTGGATCTGGCCGGCCGCGGTCGCCTACTTCACCGCCGCCACCACCCCCCGTGTGCGGTGGGTGGCGGCCATCGGCCTGGCCCAGCTGCTCTACTCGGCGGTCGACATCCGCTTGGTCCTGGACCGGAACCCGAACCGCTTCGTGTTCCACGTCGCGGGGGAAGGAGTGCTCCTGGCGATCCTCATCGCCGCGGGCCTCACCTACGCCGCCGTGATGCGCTGGCGCGAGCGGCTGCGCGAAACCGACAGCCGCGCTCGCGCCGCGGAGGAACGGCTGCGCGCCTCGCACGAGGTCCACGACATCGTCGCGCACACGCTGGCCGTCGTCGGCGTTCAGCTCAATGTCGCCGCCGATACCCTCCAAGAGGATCCGGCCGCTGCCGCCGCCGCGCTACGCCTGGCCAAGGACGTGAGGAACCGGGCGATGACCGATCTTCGCTCGCTCATCGCGGTCCTGCGCGACGCGCCCGGCGACACCACGCCCCAGCCCGATCTGGCCTCCTTGGGCACGCTCATCGCCGACGCCCGTGCCGCCGGGCTTGAGGTCACGCTCGATGAGCGCGGCGACCCTGCGGCCGTTCCGGCTGTTCCCGCCATCGCCGTCTACCGCGTCGTACAGGAGTCCCTCGCCAACACGCTCAAGCACGCGCAGGCGAGCAAGGCCGAGGTGACGATCGGCTACCGGCCGCGCTCGGTCACGGTCGAGGTCACCGACAACGGCCGCGGCGGCGCCGACATCACCGAAGGCCATGGCCTGGCCGGCATGCGTGAGCGGGTGAGCGCACTCGGGGGCGCGCTCAGCGCGGGGCCGATCCCCGGCGGAGGCTTCGCCGTACGGGCCGACATCCCTGTGGCAGGCTCGGCGGTATGACGATCAAGGTGCTCCTCGCCGACGACCAGGCCCTGGTGCGGGCCGGATTCCGCAGTCTGCTGGCCCGCTCCCGGGACATCGTGGTCGTCGGCGAAGCTCAGAACGGCGACGAAGCCGTACGGCTGGCCGCGAGCACCCGCCCCGACGTGATCCTCATGGACATCCGCATGCCGGGCACCGACGGGATCACCGCCACGCGCCGGATCGTCACCAACTCGGCCTCGCCGAGCTGTCGCGTGATCATCCTCACCACGTTCGACACCGACGAGCACGTCTTCGCCGCCCTGCGCGCCGGAGCCAGCGGATTCCTCACCAAAGAGGTCGAACCCGCCGAGCTGCGCCGGGCGGTCGCCGCCGTCGCCGGTGGCGACGCGCTCCTGTCCCCGGGCGTGACCCGCCGCGTCGTCGAGCAGTTCGCCCTCCGGCAGGACCTCGCGCCCGGCGCGGGGCAGCGGCTGGCCGCTCTCACCTCCCGGGAACTGGAGGCGGTCAAGCTCGTGGCGCTCGGCCTTTCCAACAACGAGATCGCCGAGCGCCTCGTCATCAGCCCGCTCACCGCCAAGACCCACATCACCAGGGCCATCGCCAAGCTGAACGTGCGCGACAGGGTCCAGCTGGTCATCTTGGCTTACGAGAGCGGCCTGATCCGGCCCGGCGGGTAGTGATCAGTCATGCCGGGAGAGGGCAGGCAAAGGGGCGCCAAAGTCATGCCCTAGCGTCGTTACCATGAAGGCGGCCCGGTACCTGTGCTGGCTGGCCTGGGCGCAGAAGGGCCGGGTCGCGCTGGGCGCGATGCTGGGAACCCTCTGGATGGTGGGCCTGACGCTCCCGCCGTACCTGCTGGCCAGGGTGATTGACGACAACCTGGCGCCCGGCTGGGTGCTGGCGCTGCTCGGCGCGGGTCTGGTCAACGCGTGGCTGGCGATGTTGCGGCACCGCACGATGACCAAGATCCGGATGGACGCCAACTTCCGCACGGTGCGCGCCCTGGTCGAGCAGATCAACAAGCTGGGCGCCGACCTGCCCAAGCGCGTCTCGGCGGGCGACGTGGTGACGATCGGCATCGGCGACGTCATCGCCATCGCCGCCTCGCTGACGGTGACCGGCCCCGGCGTGGGCGCGGTGATCAGCTACGGCGTGGTGGCGGTGCTGCTGCTGCAGGTCTCGGTGGTGCTGGCCGTCGTGGTGCTGCTGGGCGTGCCGCTGCTGGCGATCGTGCTCGGCCCACTGCTCGGGCGGCTGATGAAGGTGCAGAACGGCTACCGCGAGAACCAGGGCAGGCTGACCACCCGCCTGGTCGACCTGATCGAGGGGTTGCGGGTGCTCAACGCGTTCGGCGGCAAGGCGACCTACGCCGAGCGGTACCGCGCCGACTCGGCGAGCCTGCGCGAGCAGGGCTACCGGGTGGCGTCGCTGACGAGCTGGATCGGCGCGCTGGGCGCAGGGCTGCCCGCTCTGTTCCTGGCCGCCGTCACCTGGCTGGGCGCCCGGCTGGCCGCCGAGGGGGCGATCACGGTGGGCGAGCTGGTCGGGGTATATGGGTACATCGCCATGCTGGTGGTTCCCGTCTCCTTCTTCATCGAGGGCAGCTTCCAGATCAGCCACGGCCTGGTCGCCGCCCGCCAGGTCACCCGATTTCTCGCGTTGCGCGCCCCGGACCGGCCCCGGGCCGCCGGGCCGGAGGTCGCGCCGGGGAGTCTCGTGGGGCTGGTCAGTGCCCGGCCCGAGGAGAGCGTGGCGCTGCTCGAAGGGATGGGCGGGTTCGACGGCACCTCACTGATCGCCGACCACGACGCCGCCCTGTTCGCGGGCACGCTGCGCGAGGTCCTTCAGGGCCGGGGCGAGGCGGACGACGAGGCCGTCCATCGGGCCGTGCACGTCGCCGCCGCACAGGACGTGGTCGCCGGGCTGCGCCACGGGCTCGACTCGATGATCGAACCCGGCGGCCGCAACCTGTCCGGCGGCCAGCGTCAGCGCGTACGCCTGGCCCGTGCGCTGCTGGCCGAGCCCGAGGTACTGCTGGCCGTGGAACCCACCTCCGCGCTGGACGCCCACACCGAGTCCCTCCTCGCGGAGCGGCTCCGTACGGCACGCGCCGGCCGTACCACCGTCGTGGCCACCACCTCGCCGCTGCTGCTCGCCCAGGCCGACCAGGTGCTGTTCGTCGAGGACGGTCGGGTGGCCGCCACCGGCACCCACCACGAGCTGATGGACTCCACCCCCGCCTACCGATCGGTGCTCGCATGACCCGCGACCTGCCCGTCGCCGGCCCCCGGCAGGTACGGCGGGCCGCCCTGCGCCTGGTCAGGCGGGACGTGCCGGGCTTCACCGCGACACTGCTGCTCAACAGCCTCGCGGCGGCCGCGGCGCTGGTCAGCCCGTGGCTGCTGGGCCGGATCATCGACGCCATCGGCGCCGGCCGCACGGTCGACCTGCTCGCCGCGATCGCCGTCGGCGCGGCGCTGGCCCAGCTCCTTCTGTCCAGGTACGCCGAGAAGATCGGCACCCGCTTCAGCGAGCGCGTCCAGGAGCGCATCCGCGCCGAACTCCTCGATCGTGTGCTGGCCCTGCCCGCCGCCACGGTCGAGCACATCCGCACCGGCGACCTGACCGCCCGCGGAACCACCGACGTGGCCCTCGTCGGCCGCACCCTGCGCGACGCCGCCCCCGCGATCCTCGTCTCGGCCCTGCAGGCGCTCTTCCTGATCGTCGCCGTCTTCCTGGTCGACCCGGTCCTGGGCGTCTGCGGCCTGCTCGCGCCGGCCGGCATCCTGGCCGCCTCCCGCTGGTACCTTCGCCGCGCCCGGCCCGCGTACCTGGAGGAAGGCGCCGCCCGCTCGGAGCTGGCCGAGCACCTGGCCGCCGACGCCGCGGGAGCCCGTACCATCGAGGCCCTGGGCCTGCAGGCCAAGCGCACCCGAGCGGCGGAGCGGGTGATCGAGCGCGGCCGGACCGCCCAGCTGCGGACTCTCTTCCTGCGCAGCGTGCTCTGGCCGTCGGTGGAGGTCTCCTCGCTCCTGCCCCCGGTGCTGGTCCTGCTGGTGGGCGGGCTGCTCCTGGACCGCGGCCAGGTCACGCTGGGCGCGGTCGTCACCTGCGTGCTGTACCTGCGCCAGCTCGGCCAGCCGATCGAGACGATCCTGATCTGGCTGGAGCAACTGCAGAGCAGCGGAGCCTCGTTCGCCAGGATCGAGGGCCTCGCGACACCGGCGCGCGCGGAGATCACCGCCCCGTCGCCGCGGGGCGACCGCATCGAGGCGTCCGGCGTGCACTTCGCCTACGAAGCCGGCGACGACGTGGTGAAGGACGTCGATCTCGCGGTACGGCCCGGCGAGCGCCTGGCCGTCGTGGGCCCCTCGGGAGCCGGCAAGTCCACCCTGGGCAAGCTGCTGGCCGGCATCGACCGCCCCCGCCTGGGCACGGTCACCGTCGGCTCGGTGCCGGTAGCCGACCTCTCCCCCGCCCAGCTCCGCGAGCACGTCGTCCTGGTCACCCAGGAACAGCACCTGTTCCTCGGAACCGTCCGCGACAACCTGCTGCTGGCGGATCCGACGGCCGGCGACGACCGCCTGGACAAGGCGCTCGCGGCGGTCGGCGCCGACTGGGTCACCTCGCTCGACGACGAACTGGGCTCCCAGTCGTCCGGCACCACCCTCGGCCCGGACCGGATCCAGCAGCTCGCCCTGGCCAGGGTCATCCTGGCCGACCCGCACACCGTCATCCTCGACGAGGCCACCGCCATGCTCGACCCCCGCACGGCCAGACGCGCCGAACGCTCGCTCGCCGCCGTCCTGGAGGGACGGACCGTCATCGCGATCGCCCACCGCCTGCACACGGCCCGCGACGCCGACCGGGTGGTCGTCATGGACAGCGGCCGGGTGGTGGAGGTCGGCCCCCACGACGAACTGGTCGCGGCGGGCGGCGTCTACGAGGCACTGTGGACATCGTGGTACGGCTCGCGAAGCGCCGGCCCCGAACCCGCCGACCGCTGAACGCGGTCAGCGGCTTCCGTGTATGGCGGGGCCACGGAGTTCCTCGGCGCATCCTGAAATCTTGTCGAGGGTGTAGCGCTGGTCAGGGGCGCCGATGCCGGTGAACGAGACGTCGTAGCACCTGACCTCGTATCCGCTGCTACTGAAGAAAATGGCTCCCGCCGGCACGGTGACAGAGGTTGAGATGACCAGCGAGCCCGGGTTCGGCCTGCTGTCTCGGAGCACTCGAGCGCCTTTGACCGCACGCCATGATTGTCCTCGAGGATTCGTATGGAGTTGCCTGCCGACGTGCTCGGCATATTTCTCCAGCACGTCCTCGGCGTGCCCCTCGACCTGAGACTCCAGTATCGCCCCGTACACGAGGCGCGGGAGGAACAGTATGCCAAGGACGGCGAACAAGAATATGCACAGCGCCATCAGGTATGGCCTGTTCGACGTCCCGCTCATCACCCGCCGCAGCCTATCCGGCCATCAGGAAGACCGGGAAGACCAGGCCGCGAATAATAACGGGCGCTCCTACATTTCTGCTATATCGCACAACCTTTGCCAGAATTAAGGAGCACGTCTTTACGCAGCGTGTCATCACCGGCGCAGTTCCGGTATTGGCCCACGTTTCTGTCCATGGGAATATCTGCTTGCTTACCGGCTTTCCCCGTTGAGGAGCAGAGTGAATTCACCACGATCGGAAACCGGCTTATCCGGCTGGACGCGCCGTGCGACCTGCCTGATTGCCACCCTGGCCCTACTGATGACGTCGTTCACGGATCCCGCCGGCGCGGCGCCGCCGAACGAACCGCAACCCCTCAAAGCCACCACGGCGGCCGGAGCGACGCTCGCCCAGGCCCAAAGGATGAATAAGCGTATTGAGATAGAAGAGTACCGATCAGAAACCGGTACGTATTACGCCAATCCCGATGGCAAGACCGTTCGCGCGGAGTTGGCCAGCACACCGGTCCGGGTCAAGAAGAACGGCGCGTGGGCGCCGATCGACCTCACGCTCGTGGAGACGGGCGGGGTCGTCCAGCCGAAGGCGAGCTTGGGCGACCTGACCCTGTCGGCGGGCGGTGACACCACCGCCGCGCGCTTCACCGACACGACGGGCAGGACCGCGGTCGAGGCCCCTGCCACGTTGCCCAAGCCGGCGCTCAAGGGCAACACGGCCACCTACCGCGACGCCTACGGCCCTGGGTCCGATCTGGTGGTGACCCTCACCCCGAGCGGTTTCCGGCACGACGTGCTGATCCGGCAGCGACCGGGCAAGGACGTCCGGCTACGGGTGCCCATGCGGTTACCCAAGGGGCTCAAGCTCGGCACCGGCGCTGACCGGACGCCCGGCCTGCTGGACGCCAAGGGCAAGGAGGTCGACGACCTGGCCGCGCCCATGCTGGACGCCGCCGCGCTGGTGGAACCCGACAAGGGCGCCATCGGGCAGGCCAAGGCCGAGGTCGACGGTGACAGCGTGGTCTACACGGCTCCGGCGGCGTTCCTCAACGACCCCGCCACCGTCTATCCGGTCACCGTCAACACCATGTCGGAGACGTGGGAGGGCACCGGCATCGCGGGTGACACGCACGTGTCGAACGTGCTGCCCGACGGCAGCGCCAACGCGACCCTGCCGTGGCTGCTGGCCGGGAAGTCGCACAGCGGCAGCCGTACCCACCGCACGTACATCAACTTCCACATCAAGGGGACCCCGCTGGAGGGCGGCACGGTCCACAACGCCGACCTGCGCCTGCACAACCAGGACTCCCACACCTGCAGCGACACCGACAGCCCCGGCATCGACCTGCAGCGTGTCACCAGCGCCTGGAACACGAGCACGATCAGCTGGAACAACCAGCCCTCCACCGTGCTGTCCGGGCACGTCGCCAACCGCGGCGCCTACAGCGCCACCCGCTGCCCCGAGGGCGAGGGCGAGCTCTACTACTCCATCGAGCTCATCGTCCAGGCCTGGATGAACGGCACGCCCGACCTCGGCGTCCGCCTCAACTCCGTCATCGAACCGGACAGCCCGCAGAACTGGCGCTACTACCGCTCCGACGAGTACGGCGGCTACGACACCTATCCCTTCACCCCGCGCGGCCCCGTCCTGTTCATCGAGTACACACCTCTTCCCGCGGGTCCGCCGGAAGTCGTCGTCTATTCCTACGAGGGCCCGAAGCGGGCCCAGCCCGCCACTTATGAGCAGGCCGTCGCGATGCGGGTCGACAGCGACGACATCCCTTACGTGCCCCCGATGAGCGACGAGCAGGAGCGGGTTCTCACCTCGACCCCCAATCACGTGGCCGAGGTGGCGCCAGAAGAACTCGAGCCCTTCACCGGCGAGTCCGGAGAAGAATCCTGGGACGGCGGCACGGTCGAAGAGGGCAGCCCGCCCGACGACACCGCCCCCACGGTGGTGAGTACGACCCCGGTGGCGGACGCGGCGCAGGTGCCGACCGATACGTCGATCAAGGCCACGTTCAACGAGCCGGTCTGGGAGCCCGACTTCGTCCTGAAAGATCCCTCGGGAACGGCCGTCGAAGGCGCCGTGACCGTGGACGCCTCTCAGCAGGAATTCACGTTCACCCCGGCGCAGCCGCTGAATCCCGCCGTCCGGTACACCGCCGAGCTCGGCGAGGCGATCGACGCGTCCGCCAACCCCATGACCGCCTACCAATGGACCTTCGAGACGGCGTCGGCGGGCAGCGCACGCTGGACGTTCGATGAGGGTACGGGCCAAACCGCCGCCGACGCGTACGGCCGGCATCCCGCGACCCTGAACGACACGGCAGCCTGGATCCCGGGCAAGAACGGCAACGCGCTGACCAACCAGCCCTCCCCCACGCGTATCACCGCCTCGCGGGAAGCCGCCCGCCAGAAGGGGACCGTCGAAGTCGTCGACGAGACGACCGAAACCAATGTCACCTACGCGCTGCCGGACGGGTCGTTCAGAAGGGAGATCTCATCAGGCCCGGTACGGACGCGGCAAGGCGGCACCTGGGTCCCCATCGACACCCGTCTGGCGCGGCACGGCGAGGTGCTGCGGCCGAAGGCGTTGGCCTCGGGGGTCTCGGTGGAGGTCTCGACCGGCGGCTCCGGCGCGTTCGCGAGGATGACGACCGGCGACGGAAAGTCGTACGCGTTGCGCTGGCCGGCGGCTCTGCCGAAGCCGGCCGTGAACGGCGGCACGGTGACCTTCGCCGACGCCGCGGGCAAGGGCGCGGACCTGGTGGTGACGGTGTTGCCCACCGGGTTCCGGCACGACGTGGTGGTCAGGGAACGGCCGGGCAGGCCGCTGGAGATCCGTCTGGGTGTGGAGACCTCCGGGCTGTCGCTGAGCGCGGACAAGAACGGCCGGCTGCTGCTCAAGGGGCCCGACAAGAAGGTCGTCGCGGCCGCGGCACGGCCGGTGATGTGGGATGGCAGCGACCGGGGCCGCCCGCATCGGGCCAAACGGACGGGCATCGACACATCGGTGGTCACCAAGGGCGGTGAGACCGAACTGGTGCTCAAGCCCGATCACGCCTTCCTGACCGATCCGGCCACAGTGCTGCCGGTCCGCGTCGACCCGACCATCACGCTGCCGCTCAACGCCGACGTCGAGGCAGGCTCCGACTTCCCGGACGACCCGGCCGACCCCGGCACGCCGTACCTCACGGCGGGGCGGCTCATCGACGGCCTCTACCGGCCTCACCTGCGCTTCGACACGACCGGGCTGGCCGGGCAGACGGTGACCAACGCCAAGTTGTCCCTGGTGAACGTGGACGCTCCCGCCTGCGGCGGCTCCGTGGGCGCGGGCATCCAGGTACGCCGGCTGACCGGCACGTGGAGCGCCGACGGTCTCACCTGGGGCAGGAAGCCGGCCACGACCACCGAGGACGCGCAGATCAGCAGGACGGCGGTCAACTCCGACTGCGCGACCTTCCCCAGTGCGATGGAGTGGACCGTCACCGGCATCGCCCAGGACTGGGCCGCCGGCGCCGCCAACCACGGCCTGGTCCTGATGCACCCCAATGAGGCAAGCGCCGCCGACAACTACCGCGTCTTCACCAGCGCGGAGAACACCGAGTTCGCCAGTCCGGCGCCGAAACTGACCGTCACCATCGGCGCCGCGACCTCCAACCCCTCGGCGAGCGCGCTGGCCGTCACCCCGGCACAGATCGTGAACGGTGTCACGGTGGCCACCTCACTCACCCCGCAACTCGGCGCAACGGTCGCCGACACCATCGGCGGCACCCTGACCGGCGAGTTCGAGATCGAGCACGACCCGGCCGCACCCAGGCAGGGCGTCGGCCAGATCTGGGCGGGCGCCTCCCCCGTGGTCGCGTCCGGCGGCAGGGCCGGTGTGACCGTTCCGGCAGGAAAGCTGGTCGACGGGTGGAAGACCCGCTGGCGCGCTCGCGCCGTCAACGCCGGCGCCTCCACCGCCTCGGCGTGGTCGACGTGGCAGAACGTCACCATCGACGTCCCCGACACCCAGCCCGACCCGGCCGTGGGCGCCCTTCAGGTCGTTCCCTCGCACCAGGCCGACGGCACGACGGTCACCACCAGCCGGACCCCGAACCTGCTGGCGCAGGTGACCGATCCGGCGGGCGGAGCGCTGCGGGCCGAGTTCGAGCTGGAACACGACCCGGCGGCGACCGGGCAGGGCACCGGCCAGATCTGGACCGGCGCGGCCGACAACGTCGCATCGGGCAGCCAGGCCGCCGTGACCGTACCCGACGGCAGGCTCTCCGACGGCTGGAAGGTGCGCTGGCGGGCCCGTGCCGTCGCCGGACCGCGAACGTCGGCCTGGTCGGAGTGGCAGTCACTCACCGTGGACGTCGTGGCGCCCGGTGAAGAGCCGCTGGCGCGAACCGCCGGGCCGGTGATCCGTACCGACCAGAGCTTCACCGTCGCGTCCTGGCTGCGCTGGTCGGACAAGGACGGGGACTACCTCGTCGCCGAGCAGCGCGGCGGCGCCCAGGCGCCCTTCCGCCTGGGCAACACTCCCGACCGTGGCCTGGTCTTCACCCTCACCAGCGGCGACACCGCGGGCGCGACGTCCTCCGGCGTCCTGTCCGATGTCGAAGCGCCGGTCAACGAATGGTTCCACCTCGCGGGCGTCTACGACGCGGCGGCCGGTACGGCGGCGCTGTACCTCAACGGTCAGCTCGTCACCTCGGCGCCGGTCGGTTTCCAGGCCTGGAACGGCACGGGCCCGTTGACACTGGGCACCCGCATGCGCGGAGACCTGGACGACGCGCGCACCTACCAGCGCCCCTTGACCGCGACGGAGATCGGCGCGCTGGCAGGAGGCACGGGTACGCCTCCCGCGGCGAAGGCGACCCAGCCCGCGCAGCAGGACGAACCCGATCCCTACGAGGTCAACTACCGGCACTACACCCTCAACACCTGCCGTGCGGAGGCGCCGACGGGCGGGAGGCTGGGGATCTGGACCGACGCCACGGTCTTCAGCGGTTGTTCCGTCCGATGGTTCGGCCTCAGCACCTGGCTCGACGACTGGGACCCGGACACGGGCTCCCGGGGGAAGGTCCGCGTGAAGCTGCCCGACGGCTCCGCCGGAATCGACCTGATGGTGCGAGCCACCACGGTCATCAACACCTACCTGGGAACTCGGGACGGGACGGGGATCCGCAACGCGGGGAGCGACGGGACGACCGGTCCGATCACCCCGACGGAGTTCTCCATGTGGGTCGGGATCGACGAAGCCCAGTACGCGCTCGAAAGCGGCTTCGGCAACGCCCGTATGCAGCTGACGACGACCGCCGAGTCGAGCAGCGGGAACTCCTCCTGCGCGAAGACGATCGACGGAGATCGCGAAGCCCGGATCAAGGACTGGAACGGGACGGCGCAGTACTTCCGCTTCAAGTCCTCCAGCACCGTCGACGCGGTCCGCCGCTGCACGATCGTCCCCTGGATGAAGATCAAGGACGTCATCGCGGTGAAGCCCTGGCCCACCAACGTTCCGCTGTGGGGCAAGCTCAAGGACGAGCGGGGCGCTCTCCGGACGCCGCCGACCGTCCGCTGCGACGACCTGACCCTGGGTCCGGGCAGTCCGGGGGCCTGGCCGGAGGAGAAGCGCGTCCGCTACAAGGGCGCCTGCATCTTCCCTGACGTGAGCCGTATCTACCAGACGGACGTGACCCACCCCAAGCGAGGCCCCGTCGCCGCCCACATCTGGGCCGCCTTCAAGACCCCGGATCTCACCAATCCCAAGAAACCGGCTGGTCAGAAGGTGGTCCCCGGCAACTGGGACGGGGACGACGCGCGGAGCAGAGCCCCGCTGACCCGGATCAACGAGAGCGAACTACGACCACTCGACCCCAAGGGACGGACATGGGGAGCGGTGCAGGTGAGCGAACGCCGCAAAGCCTGCAAAACGCCCAAGGTGGTCGGCGACTGCGACGAATTCCCCTTCAACTCGGTCAGGGAGGGCCCCGGATGGGGTGACGGCAACTTCTCCGTGCGGGGGGTTCCGGCCAGCAACAACAAGAGCGACGGCTGGTACCTGTCGGTGTTCTACGCGCGCTACCGTGTGCTCGTCCCCGACGGTAACGTCCGGCCCAACGGCGACCGCTTCTGGGTGAGCGTCAAGGGAACACCCCCCTCCTGACGTACGGCTGCCGCCCGGCCGTGAGC
>NZ_JBHYIO010000051.1:0-64951 GCF_042740095.1 Nonomuraea sp. NPDC059023
TAAGAGAGAGCCTCGCGGCGCCCGCGGCTTTCGCGCAAGCGGCGCCTGTCCCCCGGGCACGGGGAACAGGCGCCGGTAGTGACGGACCCTGGGGGTGGGGCCCGCCACCGGTCTTCCACCCCCGCCCCCGGCGGTGTGGCCGTCAAGGGCGGCGGAGGCCTAGAAGAGCAGGCCGGGCAGGTGCAGCAGGGAGTGCAGCGCCACGCGCCGCCCCAGCTGCGCGCCGGCGTCGTCGGCGTTGCGGGTGTGGATGCCCGACCAGACGCGGGCGTCCAGGTTCTCCTGGGTGAACTGCCGCCAGGAAGTGTAGGTGCGGTCCGCCCCGGGCGCCACCACGCTGGAGGCGGTGACGGGCCGCGCCGGGCGGGGACCGGTCAGCGCGGTGAGGACCTGCTCGGCGGCGCCGGCGTAGGCGGCGTGGCCGCTGACGTAGTCGGGGTGGGGCGGGGTCTCGTGCAGCGGCGTCCAGCCGGTGTACCCGGCGGCGCGCAGCGCGGTCACCGGCCGCCAGCGCACGTGCGCGTACTTGGCGTCGGAGACGGCGATCTGCGTGTCGACGGAGGCCACGTGGAAGGCGGCCACCAGGCCGGCGCGGGCCGCCAGCGGCCACGACGCCTTCTGCTCCAGCGCCCCCCGCAGCACCTGGGTGAAGATCGGCAGCGGGGTGGTGGCCCAGAACTGCGCCACCGCGGTCTGCTCGGGCGTGCGGGCGGTGGAGTCGGCGGCGCCGTAGAGGCGTACTTCCTCCATGTCGCGGCGGTAGCGCTCGGAGTCGAGGGGGTCGGGCGTGGGCCGGAACTGGCTGCCGCCGGCCAGCAGGAACGGCTTGGCCCGGCGCAGGCCGTACTGGATGCCGGGGGTGTGGGACGGAGGGGTGGGCTGCCAGACGCCCGGCGCGCCCGGCCGCGGGTGGTAGGGGGCGTCGACGGACGCCGGGTCCAGGCCGTCGCCGGCGCGCTCGGCCAGCAGGGCGGCGGTGGCGGCCTTGCCGGCGGCGATCCCGCGCTCCTTGTCCTGTCCCTCGGGGATGCGCGCCAGCGTGCCGGCCAGGACCGCGTCCAGCTGCGGCTTTCCGGGCGGCGCGAAGTCGAGCAGGGCCGCGTGCACGGCCGAGGCCAGCGCGGCCTGCTGGTAGGCGGCCGGGGCCAGCGGCTGGCGCACCAGCGCCCGGGTGGCCGCGGTCCAGCCGATCGCCCACACGCGCGAGTTGGTCGCCGCGGCGGAGGCGCCGCCGAGCTTGACGGTCAGGGCGGAGGCGTCGTACCACTCCAGGGCGACGTCGACCGCGCCGGCGGTGCGCGCGGCCGCGGAGGTCGAGGTGAGGGTGGTCGGCAGTACGGCCAGCACGAGCACGGCCGCTATGCGGGATAAGCGCGACATCGAGCCGGTGGTCCTTTCTGTGGGAGTGCCTGGGCGTAACGCTCGTGCCGGCGCCGATCAACGGCAACCCCTACCCGCGCCTTGGCCTGCGGCTCTGGGGTGTCGCAGGGGGTAAATCGGTGGACATGGTCGTTAGCGTGGCGGGCATGGACGTCATCGATATCGAGCGTTTCGCCGCGGACGGTTTCGCCAAAGTGGAGGCGGTCGTCGAGCCGCAGGTGGCCGATGAGGCCCGCATGCTGCTGTGGCGCCAGATCGGCCTGTCGCCCGACGAGCCGGCCTCCTGGCGCGAGCCGGTCGTGTGGGCGATGGACACCACGGGAGCGGGCCCGTTCGGGCAGATCATGAGGAACCCGCGGCTGCACGCGGCCTACGACGCCGTGGCCGGGCCGGGCGGCTGGCTGCCGCGCGGGGCGCTGGGCATGGTGCCCGTGCGCTTCCCGCGCCTGCCGCCGGCCGAGGACCGCGGCTGGCACATCGACGCCAACACCCAGCGTCGCGACGGCAGCTGGGGCGTCAGCGGCCGTTCGCAGACGATGTTGCTGCTGGTGCTGCTGTCGCACGTGAGGCCGGACGACGCGCCGACGCGGGTGCGGGTGGGTTCACACCGCGACGCCTTCGCCGTGCTGGGCGAGGAGGCGATGGACGCGATGGTGGCGGGGCCGCTGGTGGATGAGGCCAGCGCGCACCGGCCGACGGCGTATGCGACGGGGGCGCCGGGGGATGTGTACCTGCTGCACCCCTACACCGTGCACGCCGCCGACGAGCACCGCGGCGAGGAGCCCCGGTTCATGTCGCAGGGGCCCATCATGCTGAAGGAACCGGTCGACGGGCGGGGGGCGAACGTGCTGGCGCGGGCGCTGTCGGCGTCCTGAACGCCGGGAGGCTTTTGTTGGGTCCCCACAAGATGGGGGCCTCACCATGCGCGATGCGGACATTGGTATACCCGGCGGTGATCGAGCAGGGTATGGGGACAGGGTGCAGGCGACGCTCCGGGTTTCGGACGTCGCCTTCTGTGCGTGACGTCTTGGGGAGGCTCAGCCGGTGTTCAGTCGTGTGGCCATCGTCAACCGGGGAGAGGCCGCGATGCGGCTCATTCACGCGGTGCGGGATCTTTCAGCGGAGACCGGGCAGCGGATCGAGACGGTCGCCCTGTTCACCGACGCCGACCGCGGCGCGACCTTCGTGCGGGAGGCCGATCTGGCGGTGCCGCTGGGGCCCGCCTCGGCGCGGCCCTACCTCGACCATGCCGTGCTGGAGCGGGCGCTGGCCGCGTGCGGCGCCGACGCCGCGTGGGTGGGGTGGGGGTTCGTCGCCGAGGACCCGGCCTTCGCCGAGCTGTGCGAGAAGCTCGGCGTCACCTTCATCGGGCCCAGTGCCGAGGCGATGCGCAGGCTCGGCGACAAGATCGGCGCCAAGCTCCTGGCCGAGCAGGTGGGTGTGCCGGTGGCGCCGTGGAGCCGGGGCGAGGTCGCCACGCCGGCCGAGGCGCTGGCCGCCGGGCAGGAGATCGGCTACCCGCTGATGCTCAAGGCGAGCGCGGGCGGCGGCGGGCGCGGCATCCGCAAGGTCGCCTCCAGCCAGGAGCTGGCCGAGGCCTTTGAGCGCACCAGCCAGGAGGCGCTGCGCGCGTTCGGCTCCGGCGTGGTCTTCCTGGAGCGGCTGGTCACCGGCGCCCGGCACGTCGAGGTCCAGGTGATCGCCGACGGTCAGGGCGTGGCCTGGGCGCTGGGCGTGCGCGACTGCTCGGTGCAGCGCCGCAACCAGAAGATCATCGAGGAGTCGGCCTCGCCGGTGCTGTCGGCCGCGCAGAGCGCCGAGCTGAAGGCCTCGGCCGAACGGCTGGCCGTGGCCGTCGGCTACCGCGGCGCGTGCACGGTGGAGTTCCTCTACCACCCGGGTGAGAAGCTGTTCGCCTTCCTGGAGGTCAACACCCGGCTGCAGGTCGAGCACCCGATCACCGAGGTCACCACCGGTACCGACCTGGTCCGCCTGCAGTTGCACGTGGCCGCGGGCGGGCGGCTGGAAGGCGGGCAGCCGGCCGAGATCGGGCACGCCGTCGAGGCGCGGCTCAACGCCGAGGACCCCGACCGTGACTTCGCGCCCGCGCCCGGCCGCATCGCCCGCCTGGTGCTGCCGTCGGGGCCCGGCATCCGGGTCGACACCGGCGTCAGCGAGGGCGACACCATCCCCGCCGACTTCGACTCCATGATCGCGAAGATCATCGCCTACGGCAGCGACCGCGAGCAGGCGCTGGGCCGGTTGCGCCGCGCGATGGCCGACACCACGGTGATCATCGAGGGTGGCGCCACCAACAAGAGCTTCGTCCTGGACCTGCTGGAGCGGCCCGAGGTCGTCCAGGCCAGCGCCGACACCGGCTGGATCGACCGCGTGCGCGCCGAAGGCGGCCTGGTCAGCCACCGCCACTCCGCCATCGCCCTGGCCGCGGCCGCCATCGAGGCCTACCAGGATGAGGAGGAGGTCAGCCGGCAGCGGCTGCTGTCGACCGCCCACGGCGGCCGGCCCCAGGTCCAGCACGACCCAGGCCGTCCGCTGGACCTCAAACTGCGCGGCGTCGGCTACCGGGTGAGCGTCGCCCGCGTCGGGCACAACCGCTTCCGCGTCGCCGTGTCCGGGGGCGGCCGGCCGTACCCGGCCGACGTCGAGGTCGAGCGCTTCGACGAGCACTGCGGCCAGATCGTCGTCAACGGCCGCCGCTTCCGCCTGGTCTCGGCCACCCACGGCCCCATCCACCTGGTCGAGGTCGACGGCGTCACCCACCGCGTCAGCCGCGACGAGGGCGGCGTCGTGCGCTCGCCGGCGCCCGCGCTGGTCGTGGCCACGCCGCTGGCCGTCGGTGACGAGGTCGAGGCCGGGGCGCCGCTGCTGGTGCTGGAGAGCATGAAGATGGAGACCGTGCTGCGCGCGCCGTTCCGCGCCCGCGTGCGCGAATGCCCGGTCTCGGTCGGCAGCCAGGTCGAGACCGCCGCGCCGCTCATGCGGCTCGAACCGCTGTCGGACGACGCTCCCGGCCAGGAGCAGGCCGCCGGCGCCGACGTGGAGATCGAACTGCCCGCCGAGCCCGCCCCCGCCTCCCCCGCCGAGCGCGTCGAGCGCGGCCTGCAGGACCTGCGCAGCCTGCTGCTCGGCTTCGACGTCGACCCCCACGACGGCCAGCGGGTCCTGTCGGCCTACCTGTCGGCGCGCGCCGAGCTCGGCGGCCGGCTGCTGGAGGGCGAGCTGAACCTGCTCACCCTGTTCGCCGACCTGTGCGAGCTCAGCCGTAACAAGCCCGGTGTCGAACTCGACGCCGAACCCGACAGCGCCGTGCACAGCCCGCGCGAGTTCTTCCACAGCTACCTGCAAAGCCTCGACGCCGAACGCGCCGGCCTCACCGAGAGCTTCCAGGCCAAGCTCGCCACCGTCCTGGCCCACTACGGCATCACCGGCCTGGACCGCACCCCGGAGCTGGAGGCCGCGGTCTTCCGTATCTTCCTGGCCCAGCAGCGCATCAGCACCGACGTCGCCATCGTCTCGGAACTGCTGCGCCAGTGGCTGGGCGGCACGCCCCCGCTGGAGTCGCTGTACGAGCGGGCCGGGCTGGCCCTGGAGCACCTGGTCGAGGCCACCCAGGTGCGTTTCCCCACCGTCTCCGACCTGGCCCGCGGCGTGGTCTTCCGCTGGTTCGCCCAGCCGTTGCTGCGCCGCAACCGCGCCAAGGTGTACGCCGCCGTCCGCGACGAGCTGCGCTACCTCGACCACAACCCCGAGGCGCCCGACCGCGCCGACCGCATCCAGGTCATGGTCGCCAGCGCCGAGCCGCTGGTGCGCCTGATCGGCCAGCGCATGCGCCGCCCGGGACGCGACCACGCCCCCCTGCTGGAGGTGCTGACCCGCCGCTACTACGGCAACCGCGCCCTGTCGCAGGTGGGCCTCAGCCAGGCCGGCGGCAGCCGGTTCGTCACCGCCGAGCACAGCGGCCCCAACGGCCTGGCCCGCGTGGTCACCACCGCCGTCGACATCGCCGCCCTGCCCGGCGCCGTCACCGCGCTGGCCGCCTTCACCGAACCCGACACCGGCCAGGAGCAGGGCCTGCGGCGCGAACTGGTCGCCGACCTCTACCTCACCTGGGAGGACCAGCCCGACGCCGAGGCCATGGCGCAGCGGCTCGGCCGCGTCCTGGCCGAGCACGCCCGCCCCCACGGCGTGCGCCGCATCACCACCACCGTCGCCGGCACCGGCGGCGCCGTGATGCACCACCACTTCACCTTCCGGCCCGACGGCGCCGGCGGCTTCACCGAGGACCGGCTGATCCGCGGCCTGCACCCGCAGATCGCCCAGCGCCTGCAGCTGCAGCGCCTGCGCGCCTTCGACCTGACCCGGCTGCCGTCGGCCGACGAGGAGGTCTACCTGTTCAAGGCCGTGGCCAAGAGCAACCCGGCCGACGAACGGCTCATCGCCATGGGCCAGGTCCGCGACCTGACCCCGCTGCGCGAGGCCGACGGCCGCCTGGTGGCGCTGCCCGCGGTCGAGGACGCCATCACCGCCGGCCTGGACGCCATCCGCAACATCCAGGCCCAGCGCCCCCAGAACAAGCGCTTCGACACCAACCGCATCATGATGTACGTCTGGCCTTCGACGGAGATCTCCACCGACGAGCTCAACATGCTGGTCCAGCGCATTCTGCCCACCACCGCCGGCGCCGGGCTGGAGGAGGTCCAGTTCGTGGCCCGCCAGCGCACCGCCTCCGGCGAGCTGGCCGAGGTGTCGGTGCGCATCACGCTGGACGCCGGACGCGGCGCCCACGTGCACGTCGGCAAGCCCTCCACCGAGCCGCTACAGCCGCTGGACGACTACCGGCAGAAGGTCCTGCGCGCCGCCCGCCGCGGCACCGTCTACCCCTATGAGCTGACCGGCCTGCTGGCCGGGCCGCGCGGCGCCTTCACCGAGCACGACCTCGACGAGCACGGCGCGCTCGTGCCCGTGCGCCGGCCCCCGGGCAAGAACGCCGCGGCGCTCGTGGCGGGCGTGGTCACCACGATCACCGAGCGTCACCCCGAGGGCGTCACCCGCGTCGTCCTGCTGGGCGATCCGACCAAGGCGCTGGGCGCGCTGTCGGAGCCGGAGTGCGCGCGCGTCATCGCCGCCCTCGACCTGGCCGAGCGCATGCGGGTGCCGCTGGAGTGGTTCGCGCTGTCGGCCGGGGCGCGCATCTCGATGACGTCCGGCACCGAGAACATGGACTGGGTCGCGGCCGCGCTCAAGCGCATCGTCACCTTCACCCAGGCCGGCGGTGAGATCAACATCGTGGTCGCCGGGATCACCGTCGGGGCGCAGCCGTACTGGAACGCCGAGGCGACGATGCTCATGCACACCAAGGGCATCCTGGTGATGACGCCGGACTCGGCGATGGTGCTGACCGGCAAGCAGTCGCTCGACTTCTCCGGCGGCGTCTCGGCCGAGGACAACTTCGGCATCGGCGGCTACGACCGGGTGATGGGGCCCAACGGGCAGGCGCAGTACTGGGCGCCGAACCTGGCCGCGGCCCGCGAGGTGCTCATGGCGCACTACGACCACACCTATGTCGTGCCCGGCGAAAGCGGGCCGCGGCGGGCGTCCACGATCGACCCGGCGGGGCGCGACGTGCGCGCCTACCCGCACCAGATCGCCGGCAGCGACTTCACCACCGTCGGCGAGATCTTCTCCGCCGAGCACAACCCCGACCGCAAGAAGCCGTTCGACATCCGCACCGTGATGCGCGCGGTCTCCGACCAGGACCACCCGGTGCTGGAGCGGTGGGCGGGCATGGCCGACGCCGAGACCTCCGCCGTGCAGGACGCCCACATCGGCGGGTTCCCCGTCTGCCTGATCGGCATCGAGTCGCGCTCGGTGCCGCGGCGCGGCTTCCCGCCCACCGACGGCCCCGACACCTACACCGCCGGCACGCTGTTCCCGCGCTCGTCGAAGAAGACCGCGCGCGCGATCAACGCCGCCTCCGGCAACCGGCCGCTGGTGGTCCTGGCCAACCTGTCCGGCTTCGACGGCTCACCCGAATCGATGCGCAAGCTGCAACTGGAGTACGGGGCGGAGATCGGCCGGGCGATCGTCAACTTCGACGGCCCGATCGTGTTCTGCGTCATCTCCCGCTACCACGGCGGCGCGTTCGTGGTCTTCTCCAAGGCGCTCAACCCGAACATGACGGTGCTGGCGCTGGAGGGCTCGTTCGCCTCGGTGCTCGGCGGCGCCCCGGCGGCGGCCGTGGTCTTCTCCGGCGAGGTCAACAACCGCACCGCGACCGACCCGCGGGTCACCGAGCTGCAGGCGCGGGTCTCGGCGGCCAGCGGAGCCGAACGGGCGGCGCTGAACGCCCAGCTCGCCGAGGTGGCCTCCGCGGTGCGGGCGGAAAAGCTCGGCGAGGTCGCCGCGGAGTTCGACCGGGTGCACAGCATCCAGCGAGCCGTCGAGGTGGGGTCGGTCGATGCCATCATCGGCGCCGCCGAGCTGCGCCCGCGCATCATCGCCGCCATCGAGCAGGCCGCGACGCGGTGAGAGCTCACGCGTCGCCGCGGCCGAGGCGGCGCGCGCCCAGGGCGAGCGCGAGCGCGGTGTAGGCGGACAGCACCGCCAGCCCGGCCCAGCCCGGCAGCGGGAAGTAGCCCTCCTGCGGCAGCGCGCTACCCGGCACGTGCGGGTAGGCGGGGACGCTCTGCTGGACGGCGAAGCCGGCCGCCGGGCTCACCCGCAGCAGCCACTGCCCCACCGGCGGCGGCAGCAGCGAGGTGGTGGCCAGCACGTACGGCAGGACGACGGCCGCCACGGCGAGGATGACGGCCGGGGCGGCCCGGCGCAGCCACGCGCCGAGCCCCACCGCCAGCACCGCCGTCAACGCCACCAGCGCCGCCGTGCCGGCCAGCACCCCCGCCTGGGTGAGGGCGGGCACCGGCAGGACGAGGTTGCCGTTGGCGCGCAGCAGCGGCACGGCGACCAGCGCGCTCGCGACCAGCACCGCCAGCGCGCCGGCGAAGGTGACCGTGCCGGCGACCACGGCCTTGGCCGCCAGCACCCGGCCGCGGCGCGGGCTGGCCAGCAGGCTGACGGCGATCAGGCCGCGCCGGTACTCGGCGGTGACGAACACGGTGGCCACCACGATGACGGCGATGAGCGCCAGCACGACCCCGGTCAGCAGCTGCTGGAGCGTCGCGCCGCCGTGGGCGCCGACGGGGGCGATGTCGCCGCCGCCGCTCACCGTGTACACGCCCGCGGCCTCGGTCACGGCGCCCCCGTCCGGAGGGGTCCACGCCTGCCCGGGAGCATCCCCGTGCAGGGTGAGATGGTCGAAGACGCCGGTCGCCGCCGCCCCGCCCGGATCGGCCCCCTCCGGCGGCTGCTCCGGCGAGGCGACGAACATCCCCACCCGCACCCGCGCGCCGAGCCCCGCCGGACGGACGGTGCCGAGCGTGCGCCACTGGCGGCCGTCGGCGGACTCGGCGCCGGTCACGTCCTGGCCGGTGCGGGTCAGGCGCAGCCACCGGGGCGCCGCGCCGGGGCCGCCGGCGAGATCCTCGGTGAAGTCGTGCTGCAGGCGCACCCCGTGCCCGGCCGTCACCATCACCGCCGCGTACGACGCCCCCGGCCGCGTGCCGTCCTTGACCAGCAGGCCCGCCTTGGCCCACGGCGCCGCCCCGCGCAGCGAGGCCACCCGCACGGTGATGCTGCCGTCGCCGCGCAGTTCCCGGTGGACGAAGGAGGGCAGGTCCCGCACCGCCTGCCCGCCCGGCCCGATCGGCGGCGCCGGGCAGGCCACCACGGTGTCGTTCATCCCGCAGCTGGTCGTGCTGGCCGCCGCCGTCGCCACCGCCAGCGCGACGATGGCCAGCAGCCCGGCGGCCAGCCCCGCCGTCCAGGCGCGCACGGTGCGCAGCTTCGTCCACTCCGCCCGCACCATCCGGCCGAACGCCACGCTCACCGGGTCAGCTCCATGTAGGCCTCCTCCAGCGTGGCCCGATGGGCGGCGATCTCGGTGTACGGCACGGCGGCGCCGTCCAGCACCCGCGCCACCCGCTCGCGCCCGTCGAGCCCGCGGACGGTGAGACCCTCTGGCCCGCTGACCGCCACCGTCGCGCCCGCGCCCGCCAACGCCGCCATGGCCGCCTCCCGCGCGCCGGTGCGCACGGTGAAGCGCCCGCGTGAGGCGCCGGCGAGGAGCTCGTCCACGCCCAGATCGGCCACCACCCGCCCCCGCCCGGCCACGACCAGATGCCCGGCGGTGTCCTGCATCCGGCTCATCAGGCGGCCGGCGACCAGCACCGCGCGCCCTTGGCCGGCCAGGTCCCGCAGCATCCCGCCCATCCACCCGGCCTCCCGCTGGTCCAGGCCGGTGAACGGCTCGTCCAGCACCAGAATCGGCGGATCGCCCAGCAGCGCCGCCGCCAGCCCGAGCCGTTGCCGTTGCCCTTGCGCCAGCGTGCCCGCCCGCCGCCGGATCGCCGCCCCCAGCCCCACCAACTCGGCCACCTCATCCACCCGCCGCGCCCCGGCGCCCTGCGCGTGGGCCAGCCACAGCAGGTGGTCGCGGGCCGTGCGGCCCGGGTGCGGCGCGCCGGTGTCCAGCAGCGCGCCGACGTGCCGCAACGGCTCCCCCAGGCTCCGATACGGCCGGCCGCCCACCAGCGCCGTGCCCTCCTGCGCGACGTCCAGCCCGAGCACCACCCGCAACGTCGTGGACTTGCCCGCGCCGCCGGGGCCGACGAACCCGGTGACCCGCCCCGGCCGGGCGGTGAACGACATGCCGTCCAGTGCCGCCACCGCGCCGAACCGTTTGCGCAACCCGTCGACCTCGATACTCGCCTCCATGTCCGGCAGCGTAGGCGGCCCGGCCCGGTGGGTCGTCCCGCACACGAGCGATCCTCCCTGCCCGGGTGACTCCCTCCCAGGAGGGATGCCGGGCGCTCGGCGGGCAGGCCACAATGGCTAGCGTGAAACAGGGCGATGACCAGCGCCGACAGGGCGGCGGTGGGTGGTGGACGCGGGAGCGGGCGCAGCTGGCGGCGGGCGTGGCATTGGCGGTGCTGGCCGTGGGCGAGGCGCTGCTGCGGGCGCGTGGCCTGCCGGTGGACGGGTGGGGGCCGGTGAGCGACATCACCCCGGCCGGAACCCGCCCGCCCGCCGGCATGGGCCCGCCAGACCTGGGCCCCCCGGAGCTGGGCCCGGGCGGTCATGGGCTGGGCGGTCGGGGGCCGGGTGGGCCGGGGCTGGGTGGGCCGGAGCTGGGCGGTCTGGGGCCGGGATTGTCGCGGCTGGTTCCGCCGTTGCTGGCGCTGGCCACCACCGCGCCGCTCGTGCTGCTGCGCGGTCAGCGGGTGGCGGGCGCGGCGCTGGTGAGCGCCTCGGTGGTGCTGTCGCTGCTGGCCTTCCAGACGCTGACCGCCGCCGGGGCCGGGGCGCTGCTGCTGGCCTGCTACCTGGCCGGACGGGCCGGGCCCCCGGTGGCGGCCGTGGCGGTGGCGGCGCCGTACCCGGTGATGGCGATCATCGGCACGGCCGGCGCGGCCACCGCGACGCACACGCTCGTGCTGGCCTGCCTGGCGCCCGCCACGGCGCTGGCCGCCGTCGCCCGCCGCGCCCGCGCCGAGGCGCGCGAGCACACCGAGGCCCGGCAGGTCATCGCCGACTCGCTGCTGGAGCACACCGCGCGCGGTGAACGCGCCCGCATCGCCCGCGAACTGCACGACGTGGTCGCCCACCACATCTCCATGGTCGCCGTGCAGGCCGAGACCGCCCGCGTCAGCATCGCCGGAATGCCGCCCGCCGGGGCGCAGCGGCTGTCGGCCATCGGCGACACCGCCCGCGCGGCGCTGACCGAGATGCGGCGCCTGCTCGGGGTGCTGCGCGAGGACGCCGGAGCGAGCGCCGCGGCCCGCCGGCCACAGCCGGGGCTCGGCCTGGGCGAACTCAACGAGCTGCTGGACGAGGCCCGCCAGGCCTCCGGCACCGGCATGCGGCTCATCCTGCGGGGCACACCGGCGGCGCTGGACCCGGGGGTGGAGCTGGCGGCGTACCGGATCATCCAGGAGGCCCTCACCAACGCCCGCCGCCACGCGCCCGGCGCCGCCGTCGACGTGCGCCTGGACTACAGCGGCCAGGGCCTGCACCTGAGCGTGCGCGACAACGGACCGGGCCCCTCCGGCGGCGGCGACGGGCACGGGCTGGCGGGCATGCGCGAGCGTGCCGTCGCCGTCGGCGGACGCCTCAGCACCGCGGCCGCCCACGGCGGCGGCTTCCTCATCGAAGCCCACCTGCCCGGAAAGCAGACGCCATGAGCCAGGTGCGCATCGTGGTCGCCGACGACCATCCGGTCGTGCGCACCGGCTACGCGGAGATGCTCGGCACCCAGCCCGGCTTCACCGTCGTCGCCACCGCCGCCGACGGCGCCGAGGCGGTGCGGGTCTGCCGCGAGCACGCGCCGGACGTGGTCCTCATGGACGTGCGCATGCCCGGCATGGACGGCATCGAGGCCACCCGCCGCCTGGCCGCCGCCGGTGCGGGCCCGCGCGTGCTGATCCTGACGACGTTCGATCTCGACGAGTACGTCTACGACGCGCTGCGGGCCGGAGCCAGCGGCTTCCTGCTGAAGGACGTCACCGCCGAGCGCCTGTTCGAGGCGGTACGCGTCATCGCGGCCGGTGACGCCCTGCTGGCCCCGGCGGTCACCCGGCGCCTGATCAGCGAGTTCGCCCAGCTACGCCCCCAACAGGACCCGTCGGCCGCGGCGTCGCTGCGCGCGCTGACGCCACGCGAGACCGAGGTGCTGCGCCTGCTGGCCGAGGGCCTGTCCAACCCGGAGATCGCGCTGCGCCTGACGGTCACCGAGGAAACCGTCAAAACCCACGTCAGCCGCATCCTGACCAAGCTCGGCCTGCGCGACCGCACCCAGGCCGTGGTCACCGCCTACGAAAGCGGCCTGGTCATCCCCGGCACCCGCCCCAGCTAGCACAAAGCGCCTGGACACGGCTCTAGAACGTGAACCCGCCCGGCCGGCCGTTGCGGTCGGCGATCAGCCCGGCCAGGGTGGCCACGGCGATCTCCGGCGGCGTCTGGGAGCCGATGTTCAGGCCGATCGGCCGGTGCACGCGGGCGATCTGCGCGTCCTGCACGCCGAGCTCACGCAGCGCGCGCACGTGCGGGCCGGTGTGGCGGGGGCTGCCCATGATGCCGATCCAGCGCGCCGGTGTGGCCAGCAGGTCGCGCAGGAGCGGGCCGATCTCCTCGCGGTGATGGTCGGTGAGCACCACGTCGGTGCCGGCGTCGAGGTAGGGGCCGGGTGCGCGCTCGGCCGGGTGGCCGGGCAGGACGCGGGCGGGGTCGGGCTCCAGCAGGACCGTGCGGTAGCCGAGCTCGGCGCCGTAGCGCAGCAGGCAATCGGCCACCGGTGAGGCGAAGACCGCCACCAGGGTGCGCGCCTGCCGCTCGGCCGGGGCGTGGCCGTGGGCGGCCTCGCACGCCGGGTCGTGGTCGTGACCGTGCGTCATGACGGCAGTCTGCGTGGTGCGGGCGCCTCATGACAAGCGGCAGGTGACCTCCTGGGCCATCCCGTTCTGCGGCTGCTCGGCGACGGCGTTGCGGCCCGGGTACTTCCACTGGCAGACCGTCGAGGCGGAGATCTTGGCGTTCGAACCGCCCATGCACCACAGGTTGGCCCAGCCGCCGCCGGCCATGCTCGCGCCCTGCGTCTTGCAGTAGGCGTGGGCGTCGTCGAGGGTGATCGGCGCTTGGGAGGGCGCGGCCGGCTCGCTGCTCTTGGTGGGCGTGGGCTTCTGCGTGGGCTTCTGTGTGGGTTTGCGGGTGGGCGCGGCGTCGGTCGGCTCGACGGGCGCCTGGGTGCGGGGCGCCTTGCGGGTGGCGCTCGGGGTGGCGCGGTGCGGGGAAGTGCTGGGTGTGGGTACGGCCTTGGCCGACTGCGAGCGTTTCGTGGCCCCGGGCGCCGGGGTGCCGTGGACGGCCGGGGTGGCGCCCACGTGCGTGGACGGCGCGGGCGTGGACGACGGGAGCGTGGAGGGCGCGGGGGTGGAGCCGGGTGTGGAGGGTCCGGCGGCCGGGACGGAGGCCTTCGCGGCGGCCGGGGTGGTCAGGGCGGTGTGGTTGCCAGCGGCGCCCGGCGCCAGCACGAAGTAGCCGGTGACCGCGGCGGCCAGCAGGACGGCGCCCGCCGTACCGAGGACCAGGCCGCGGCGCGCCCCCGCCCGCGCCGGCGCGACGGCCACCGGCGTCGTGGGGGCGCCCGCGGCGGCGGGAAGGCCGGGAACGTCGGGGGCGGCGAAGCCGGTGGCGGCGGTGCGGCGGACCGGGACGGTGTCCCACGCGGGCGGCGGCAGCGCCCGCAGACGCTCGATCACCTGGGCCGCGGTGGGCCGCCGCGCGGGCTCCTTGGCCAGGCACTCCCCCAGCAGCAGGCGCAGCGGGCCGTCCAGCTCGCCGAGGTCGGGATCGCCCTGCAGGATGAGGTGCAGGATGCCCGGGATGGAGTCGCCGACGAAGGCCCGCTGGCCGGTGGCGGCGTAGACCATGGTCGCGCCCCAGGCGAAGATGTCGGCGGCGGCGCCGATGTCGCCGCCGGCGATCTGCTCGGGCGCCATGTAGGCGGGGCTGCCGATGGGCTGGCTGCTGACCACCGACTGGCTGAGGTCCAGGGCGCGGGCGATGCCGAAGTCGATGACGACGGGCCCGTCGGGTCCCAGCAGCACGTTGCCGGGCTTGAAGTCGCGGTGCACGACCCCGGCCTCGTGGATGGCGGCCAGCGCGGTCGCGGTGTTGACGGCCAGGCGCTGCAGCGCGGCGGCGCCGCGGGCGCCGTTGTCGCGCACGGAGGCCTGCAGCGACGGCCCCTGGACGTACTCGCTGACGATGTACGGCCGCGCCCCCACGAACCCGGAGTCCAGCACGTGCGCGGTGCAGAAGGGCGCCACCCGCTTGGCGGTCTCCACCTCGCGCAGGAAGCGCTGCTGTTCGCGCAGGTCGGCGATCAGATGCGGGTGCAGCAGCTTGATCGCGACCGGTGCGCCTTTGCCGGTGCGCCCGATGTAGACGGTGCCCTGCCCGCCCGCGCCCAGCCGCCCTTCCAGGCGGTAGGGCCCCACCGCCCGGGGGTCCTCGTCCAACAGGGCTAACACCTCGGGCACCCAGCCTCCAGCCAGTAACGTGGGCCAAGATCGTACCAAAGCAGGAGCGATGCCAGTTGAGGGACGAGTCAGAGCGTTAAGCAACCCAGGTTGCTCAATCTGGCTTAGTCAACTACAGTTGCTCGCATGTCCGCTGAAGAGATCCCTGCTCCCTCCGACCCCGCCGACGGCCTGGCCGCGGTGGCGGCCCTGCGGCGGCTGGCCGACCAGCTGGAGGACTCCGCCGTCGAGCAGGCGATGCGGGCGGGCTGGAGCTGGCCGCAGGTCGCCGAGGCACTCGGAGTGACGCGCCAGGCGGTCCACAAGAAGCACGCCAAGCGGCTCATCGCCGCGGGCGTCCAGCTGAGGAGGCGCTGAGCCGTGACCCCCTTCGACCACTACTTCCACACGATCATGACCCAGGGAGAATACGAGGCCCACCAGGACCACTCGGCCACCGTCGAGGCCCACCACCTGCTGCTGGCCATCGCCGGCTACGAGGGCACCACCGCCCACCGGCTCCTGACCGAGGTGGGCCTGGACCGCGGCGGCGTTCGCGCGGCGCTGGATCGCGAGTTCGAGCACAGCCTCAACGCCGTCGGCATCTCCGCCGCCGCCTACCACCTGCCCCCGGCCGGCGGGGCGCCCAAGTCCCCGGGCATGGGCGCCTCGGCCAAACTCGCGCTCGAGCGCGCCTTCACCACCGTCCGCAAGAAGGACCTCGACTCCGCCCACCTGCTCGCCGGCATCCTGCGGGCGCAGGTCGGCACGGTGCCGCGCGCCCTGGCCCTGGCCGGCGTCGACCGCGAGGCCCTGCTGAACCGCGCCCAGGCCCTCTGACCCGGACCCATCTGACCCGGACGATCCAACCCGGTCCCGTCTGACCCGCGGCCCGCCTCCCGTTTCGCCGCATCACCGCGGAACGGTCCTGCCGCCATGGGTTAGTAAGCACTCACTCACCTCACAGGGAGAATTCCGCCATGCCCTCCGGCACCAACGTGCTGGACGTCGACGGCCTGCGCATGCGCTACGGCAGCACCGACGTCCTGCACGATGTCACCTTCCAGGCCCGCCACGGCGAGGTCCTGGCCCTGCTCGGCCCCAACGGCGCCGGCAAGACCACCACCATCGAGATCCTCGAAGGCTTCCGCAGCCGCTCGGCCGGCCGCGTCCAGGTCCTCGGCGCCGACCCCGCCGACGGCGGCGAACGCTGGCGCGCCCGCGTCGGCGTGGTCCTGCAGTCCTGGCGCGACCACGGCAAATGGCGCGTCCGCGAACTGCTGGCCCACCTCGCCACCCACTACACCGCCTACACCCGCCCCTGGGACCCCGACGAGCTCATCGCGGCGGTCGGCCTCACCCCGCACGCCGGCAATAAGATCAAAACGCTCTCCGGCGGCCAGCGCCGCAGGCTCGACGTGGCCATCGGCATCGTCGGCCGGCCCGAGCTGCTGTTCCTGGACGAGCCCACCGCCGCCTTCGACCCCGCCGCCCGCCACGACTTCCACGAACTCGTGCGCGGCCTGGCCGGCGACCAGCACACCACGATCCTGCTGACCACCCACGACCTGGCCGAGGCCGAGAAACTCGCCGACCGCATCGTCATCCTGGACGGCGGCCGCGTCATCGCCGACGGCAGCGCCGCCGAACTGGCCCGCCGCATCGCCGGCCAGGACGAGGTCCGCTGGGTGCACGAAGGCCGCCGCCACACGCACACGACCGCCGACTCCACCGGCTTCGCGCGCGAGTTGTTCGCCCGCCACGGCGCCGCCGTACAGGAACTGGAGGTGCAGCGCGCCTCCCTGGAGCAGACCTACCTCGCGCTGGTACGCCACGCCGAACAGGAGAACCGATGAACGCCGTGGTCCTGCGCGCCGGGTGGCGGCGCGGCGTGATCGAGCTGCGCCAGTCCTTCACCAACGGGCCCGACCTGTTCAGCCACCTGCTGTGGCCGGTGCTGATGCTCGTCGTCATGTACTTCCTGCGCGAGAGCTCCTTCGGCGCCTCCGGGCTGCTGCTGGGCACCCTCGCCCTGCCGAGCGTCCTGGGCATGAACGCCGCGCTCGGCCTGGTCAGCCTCAGCCAGCAGCTCACCTACGAACGCGAGGACGGCACGCTGCTGCGCGCCAAGGCCACCCCGCACGGCATCCAGAGCTACCTGGTGGGCAAGGTCGTGTCGGTCTCCGGCGGCCTGCTGGCCGACCTGGCGATCTTCCTCGTGCCCGGCCTGCTGATCGTCAAGGGCCTGGACCCCGGCGCGGCCTCCTGGCCGGCGCTGCTGTGGGTGCTGGCGCTGGGCATGGTGGCCACGCTGCCGATCGGCGCGGTGCTGGGCTCGGTCTTCCCCAGCGCCCGCGGCCAGGGACTGCTGCAGCTGCCGATCCTCGGCATGATCGCGATCTCCGGCATCTTCTACCCCATCACCGCGCTGCCGGAGTGGGTGCAGTGGATCGCCCAGGCCTTCCCCTTCTACTGGCTGGGCCTGGGAATGCGTTCGGCGCTGCTGCCGGACGCGGCGGTCATGGTCGAGATCGGCCAGTCCTGGCGGCACCTGGAGACGACCGGCGTGCTGGCCGCCTGGGCGGTGCTCGGCCTGCTGCTGGCTCCGGTGGTGCTGCGCAGGATGGCGCGCAAGGAGTCCGGTTCGAGCGTGGCCGCGCGCCGCGACAAGGCCCTGCGGCGCGCGATGTGACCTACAGCGAACGCAGGCCGCGCATCGCCAGCTCGGCCGCCCCGGCGCCGGCCTTGCGCCGCTCCGGTTCCGAGTGGCCGAGCTCGTGGCTGACCAGCGAGGCGGCCTGCAGCGCGCCCATGAGAGCGCCTATCGCGGCCGCCGCGGTGACCTCGTCGATCTCCTCGGGGAAGGTCTCGGCGAACGCGGCCGCGATCTTGCGCTGCAGGTCGAGCAGCACCATCAGCGCCCTGGCCTGCACGGAGGGCACGGTCATGACCAGTGTGCGGTAGGGCGCGGCCCACCCCGGCTCGTCGCTGAGCGGGCCGTGGTCGAGGAACCGGGCCACGACCTCCTCGTAGGTGCGCAGCAGCAGGTCGGCGATGGACTCGTCGGGGCGGCGGCCGGCCAGCACCTCCAGCGTCACCTCGTAGTAGTCGCCGGCGGCGAAGAAGACCACGTCCTCCTTGCTCGGGAAGTGGTTGAAGAACGTCTTGGTGGCCACGTCGGCCGCGGCGGCGATCTGGGCGACCGTGGTCTGCTCGAAACCCCGCTCGGCGAACAGCCGGAAGGCCGCCTCGGCGATGAGCTCCCTGGTCTGCCGCTTCTTGCGCGCGCGGCGCGTCTCCTCCATACGCAAACCTTACACCATCAGTATATTTACATCGGTTGTAACTTTACTTCGAGTGGTGTTATCTGGAGGCATGATGCCTCTGCAACCCCCGGCGGGCCGCCCCTTCGACCCGCCCGACGAACTGGCCCGGCTGCGCGGCGAATGCCCCGTCAGCCCGATGACCTACCCCGACGGGCACGAGGGCTGGCTGGTCACCAGCCACGAGCTGGTCCGCACCGTCCTGGCCGACCGGCGCTTCAGCCACCGCGCCGACCTCGTGCACACGCCCATGCCCGGCGCGGGCGCCCGCGCCCCGCTGCAGCCGGCCCCGCCCGGCGCGTTCCTGGCCATGGACCCGCCCGAGCACACCCGCTACCGTCACCTGCTCACCGGCGAGTTCACGGTACGGCGCATGCGGCAGCTGAGCGGCAGCATCGAAGCCGTGGTGGCCGACCACCTGGACGCCATGCAGGCCAAGGGCCCGCCCGCCGACCTCGTCGCCGACTTCGCCCAGCCGATCCCCGGCGTGGTGATCTGCGAACTGCTCGGCGTGCCCGACGACGAACGCGAGCGCTTCCGCCACCACATGCCCGTCTTCGGCAGCACCCGCGCCAGCGCCGAGGACAAGGCCGCCGCCTTCGCCGCCGCCACCGGCTCCATCGCCGAGCTGATCGCCGCCAAACGCGCCCACCCCACCGACGACCTGCTCAGCGGCCTGGTCACCGGCGGCGAACTCACCGACGAAGAGCTCGTCACCATCGCCTTCGTGCTCATGGGCGGCGGCTTCGACACCACCGCCAACATGCTCGCCCTGGGCGCCTGGACGCTGATGCGCGAGCCCGGAAGCGTCGAGAAGCTGATGCGCGCGCCCGGCCCGGCGGTGGAGGAACTGCTGCGCTACCTCAGCATCATCCCCGCCACCGCGCGGGCCGCGCTGCAGGACGTCGAGCTCGGCGGCGAGCTCATCCGCCGGGGGCAGACGGTCACCGTCTCCATCCCGGCCGCCAACCGCGACCCCGCGCACTTCCCCGACCCCGACCGGCTCGACCTGGACCGCTCGACCTCCGGGCACGTCGCCTTCGGGCACGGCATCCACCAGTGCCTCGGCCAGCAACTGGCCCGGGTCGAGATGACGGCCGGGCTGCCAGCGCTGTTCGCGCGCCTGCCGGGGTTGCGGCCGGCCGTACCGGATGAGGAGGTGCCGCTGCGCACGGACATGATGATCTACGGCCTGCACGCGCTGCCGGTCACCTGGCAGGCGGGCTAGCCGATGCGTGTCGTCGCCGACCGGGACCGGTGCGTGGGGGCCGGGATGTGTGCCCTGAGCGCGCCGGAGATCTTCGACCAGGACGAGCGGGACGGGCGGGTGGAGCTGCTGCAACCGCTGCCCACCGGCCCCGGCCAGGCCGCGGCGCGCCGCGTGGCGGGCCTGTGCCCGTCGGGGGCGATCACGCTCACGCCGTGAACGGCGGGGCTAGGATGCACCCCCGTGATCGAAGCCGACTTCCTGACCCGCACCCGCACCTCCTACGACGCCATCGCCGTCGGGTACGGGGAGCTGGCCCGTGACGAGATGGACCGCAAGCCCCTCGACCGCGCCATGGCCGGCGCCTTCGCCGATCTCGTGCGCGGCCGGGGACCGGTGGCCGACGTGGGATCTGGTACTCCACCATCCACATCCCCGACGAGCTGCTGCCCCGGGCGCTGGCGGAATTCCACCGGGTCCTGGCGCCCGGCGGGTACGCGCTGCTGGCCTTCCAGGTCGGCGACGAGCCGCTGCACCTGAGCGACGCGCTCGGCCACCCGATCGACCTGCTCTTCCACCGCCGCCGCGCCGAGCAGGTGGCGCGGCTGCTGCGCGCGGCCGGGCTGCCCACGCACGCCCGGCTGGAGCGCGAGCCGGAGGACGAGCGGGCGCCTCAGGCCTTCCTGCTGGCCAGGAAGGCGTTCACGGACTGAGGTAGGGCGTGGTCGTCGCCAGCGCCGCGAACCCCAGCCTGGCCAGGATGGGCCGGCTGGTCGGCGCCGCGTCGACCTGCAGGAAGTGGTACCCGCGCGCGGCCGCCAGCCGGGCGCGGTAGGCCACCAGCGCCCGGTACAGGCCCCGCCCGCGCCAGCTCTCGACGGTGCCGCCGCTCCACAGGCTGGCGAAGTCGGTACCCGGATGCAGCTGCATGCGCGCCGCGCTGACCGGCTGCCCGTCCGCCATCGCCACCACCGCCTCGACCTCCTGCGGCCGCTCGGCCAGCTGGGTCAGCAACTGGTGGCGCACCCGCGAGGAGTCCCCGCCGAAAGCCTGCTCGTGCACGGCGCTCATCAGCTCCACCCCGGCCGCGTCCCGCACCGGCCGCAGCTCCACCCCGCCCGGCACCTGCTCACTCAGGCTCAGCTCGCCGATGCGGCCCACCATGAGCGTCTCGGCCTCATCGGCGACGAACCCCGCCGCGTCCAGCCGCCGCGCGAGGTCTGCGGGGCGGTCGTGGCTGTAGAGCTTCCATTCGAAGGTACGGCCCAGCCCGCCGTAGAAGGCGAGCTGCTCGGCGATGACGGCGTCGGCCCCGGCGGCGTCCAGGTCGGACCACAGGATGCCGTTCCAGTCCTCGGGCCCGCCCACCTGGCGTACCACCGAGCCGGTCCACTCCACCCGGACGCCCGGGGCGTCGGGCCGCGCCTGCCGGCGCATCTGCAGGTCGAAAAGCGGCAACGTCACGCGCCCCACCCTAGTGCCCGATTCCTGCGCGATCACGACGGCGGTCTCCCCCGCGGGTTGAGGGTTGGCCGCCTGTCGGCCCTGCTGGAGGCGGGCCAGGGTTCCGGGAGGCGTTCAACGTAACGCTGGAAGACATGGATCTCGCACATCGGCGGACACTGGCGGCCGTCAGCGCCGCCCAGCTCCTCGTCGTCCTGGACGGCACCATCGTCAACATCGCCCTGCCCACCGCCCAGCAGGCGCTCGGCCTGACCGACGCCAACCGGCAATGGGCGATCACCGCCTACGCGCTGGCCTTCGGCGGGCTGCTGCTGATCGGCGGCCGGGTCAGCGGCGCGCTCGGGCACCGGCGCGCCTTCGTCATCGGCCTGGCCGGGTTCGCCGCCGCCTCGGCGCTGGGCGGGGCGGCCTCGGGCCCGGCCATGCTGTTCGCGGCGCGGGCGCTGCAAGGGGTCTTCGCCGCCCTGCTCGCACCCGCCGGGCTGTCGCTGCTGGCGACCACGTTCACCGACCCGCGCGAGCGGGGGCGGGCCTTCGGCGCCTTCGCCGCGGTCGGCGCCGCCGGGTCGGCGATCGGCCTGGTGGTCGGCGGGCTGCTGACGGAGTACACGAGCTGGCGCTGGTGCCTGTACATCAACGTGCCGATCGCGCTGCTGGCCGCGGCGGCCATGGCCGGGACCGGCCGCGAGCGGCGCCCCGCGGCGCGCGGGCGGATGGACGTGCCGGGCGGGCTGCTGAGCGTGGCGGGCTTCGCCGCCCTGGTCTACGCCTTCAACGAGGCCGAACCGCTCGGCTGGGGCGCGCCCAAGGTGCTCGGGCTGCTGGCGGGCGGGGTCGTGCTGCTGGCGGCGTTCGTCGTGGTGGAGACGCGGGCGCCCGAACCGCTGCTGCCGATGCGGGTGCTGCTGGACCGCGCGCGGGCCGGGGCGTTCGTGGCGATCACCCTGATGTTCGTGGCCATGTTCGGCTTCTACCTGTTCATGAGCTACTACACCCAGGCCACGCTCGGCTACACGCCCGTCCAGGCCGGGCTGGCGCTGATCGTCAACGCGGTCGCGGCCCTGGCCGGAGCCTCGCTCATCGCCGGGCGGCTGCACGGGCGGGTGCCGCCCGGGGTGCTGATCGTGGCGGGCCTGCTGGCGGCCGCCGCCGGGATGTTCGTGCTGACCCGGCTGGAGGCGGGCACCACGGGCGTGCTCGGCGGGTACCTGCTGCCGGCGCTCGTGCTCACCGGGCTCGGGCTCGGCTGCGTGCTGCCCCCGACCGCGGCGCTGGCCACGGCGGGGCTGCGCGGGCACGACGTCGGCGCCGCCTCGGCCGCCTACAACGCCGCCCAGCAGGTGGGCGCGGCGCTCGGGGTCGCGCTGCTCAACACCGTGGCCGCCGCGCACACCGCCGCGGTGCCCGGGTACGTCGCCGCGCTGGGGCTGGCGATGGCGATCTTGCTGGCCGCCGCCCTGCTCACGGCGCTGCTGCTGCGCCCGCGCCGGGCGCCGAGCCGTCCGGCCCCTGACCCGGACGGCTCGGCTCTGCGGCGCTAGGGCGCGGGCGCGTACCGGCCGGCCGGGCGGGGCAGGCCGTAGTGCTCGCGCAGCGTGGCGCCGCCGTACTCGCTCCTGAACAGCCCGCGCGAGCGCAGCAGGGGCAGGACGTGGTCGGCGAAGACCTCGAAACCGCCGTTGAGGTAGGGCGGCATGACGTTGAAGCCGTCGGCCGCCCCGCCGGTGAACCACTGCTCGATGCGGTCGGCGATCTGTTCCGGCGTGCCCGCGGTCACCCAGTGGCCGCGGGCGCCGGCCAGGCGGTGCAGGAGCTCGCGGATGGTGGGGTTCTCGCGCTCGATGATGTCGAGCACGACGCCGAAGCGGCTGCCGTAGCCGCGTTGCTCGTGGGTGGGCAGCCTCTCGCGCGGCACCGGCCCGTCCAGGTCGTGGCCCGCGAGGTCGATGCCGAGGAACTGGCGCAGCTGCCGCAGGGAGTACTCGGGCTGGGTGAGCTCGTTGAACTCCCGCTCCAGCGCTTGGGCCTCGGCCTCGGTGGAGCCGATGAACGGGCTGATGCCGGGCAGCACCTTGACCAGGTCGGGGTCGCGGCCGGCGGCCTTGACCCGGGACTTGACGTCGGCGTAGAAGTCGCGGGCGTTGTCCAGCGTCTGGTGGGCGGTGAAGATCGCCTCGGCGTGGTGGGCGGCGAAGGCCTTGCCGTCCTCGCTGGAGCCGGCCTGGACGTAGACGGGGCGGCCCTGCGGGGTGCGCGGGGTGTTCAGCGGGCCGCGTACGCGCAGCCGTTCCCCCGCGTGCTCGATCGCGTGGATCTTGGCGGTGTCGGCGAAGACGCCGGAGGCCGGGTCGATGACCAGCGCGTCGTCCTCCCAGCTGTCCCACAGCGCGCTGACCACCTCCAGGAACTCGTGCGCCCGCGCGTAGCGCTCGGCGTGCACCGGATGCTCGTCCAGGCCGAAGTTCTGGGCGGCCTGCGGGGCGCCGGTGGTGACGATGTTCCAGCCGGCCCGCCCGCCCGACAGGTGGTCCAGCGAGGCGAACAGCCGGGCCAGGTTGTAGGGCTCCAGGTAGGTCGTGGAGGCGGTGGCGATGAGGCCGATGCGCTCGGTCACCGCCGCGATGGCCGACAGCCACGTGAACGGCTCCAGCCGGAAGCGGCTGGCGTAGCGCACGTTGTCGGGCAGCGAGGGCCCGTCGGCGAAGAAGACGGCGTCCATCTTGGCCTGCTCGGCGAGCTGGGCCAGCTCCTGGTAGTAGGTGATGTCCAGGACCCGCTCCGGCCTGGCCTCGCGGTGGCGCCAGGCGGCCTCGTGGTGGCCGCCCGGGTAGACGAACAGGTTCAGGTTGAGCTGTCTCATCGGGCCTGTCCCCTCACGCCGAGCGCGCGCAGCAGCTCGGACCTGATCTCGCTGTGGCTCCTGGAGCCGTCCAGGCGCTGCTCGGCGGCGATCCGGCCGCGGGTGAGCACCAGGATCCGGTCGGCCAGGGCGATGGCCTCGTCCACGTCGTGGGTCACCAGCAGGACGGCCGGGCGGTGCTGCTCGTACAGGCGGCGCAGCAGCGCGTGCATCTTCAGCCGGGTCAGCGCGTCCAGCGCGCCGAACGGCTCGTCGGCCAGCAGCAGGCGCGGCTCGCGCACCAGCGAGCGGGCCAGCGCGACCCGCTGCTGCTCGCCGCCGGACAGCTCGTTGGGCCAGGCGCGCTCGCGCCCGCCGAGCCCGACCTCCGCAAGGCCGGCGCGGCCCTTGGCCTCGGCCCCGTCCAGGCCCAGGATCACGTTGTCCAGCACCCGCTGCCAGGGCAGCAGGCGGGCGTCCTGGAAGACGACCGAGACCTGCTCGGGCACCTGCACGCGGCCGGTGCCTGCCACGTCGTAGTCGAGCCCGGCCAGGGCGCGCAGCAGCGTGCTCTTGCCCGAGCCGCTCTGGCCGAGCAGCGCGACGAACTGCCCTGCGGGGATCTCCAGGTCGAGGGCGTCCAGGATGACGCGCTCGCCGTAGGAGCGGGTCAGCCCCTCGATGCGTACGGCTGCCGCCGTCAGCCGGCCAGTGTCCGTCGCCATGACAGCGCCCTCCTTTCCACCAGGCGCACGGCGGCGTCGGAGAACAGGCCGAGCAGCCCGTACAGGACGATGCCGACGAGGATCACGTCGGTCTGGCCGTAGGTGCGGGCCAGGTCCATCATGTAGCCGATGCCGCCGGTGGAGTTGATCAGCTCGGCGACCACGAGGAACAGCCAGGCGGTGGTGACCGCGAAGCGCATGCCGAGCAGGAAGCCGGGCAGCGCGCCGGGCAGCACGACTTTGCGGATGAACGCGGTCCGGCCGAGCTCCACGGTCTCGGCCAGCTCGACGTAGCGGGCGTCGATGCCGCGCAGCCCGTTGTGGGTGTGGATGTAGATGGGGACGACGACGCCGAGCGCGATGACGGTGATCTTCATGCCTTCGCCGATGCCGAGCCACAGGATGAGCAGCGGCATCAGGGCCAGCGCGGGTACGGCGCGTTTGATCTGGACGGGCCCGTCGATGAGGGCCTCGCCCCAGCGGCTCAGGCCGGAGGCGAGGGCGAGCAGGGTGCCGGCGGGGATGCCGAAGGCCAGGCCGAGCCCGACCCGCTGGACGGAGGACAGGAGGTTGTCCTGCAGCCGGCCGCTGGCGATGAGCTCGCCGGTGGTGGTCACGACGGTCCAGGGGGCCGACAGGAAGCGGGGGTCGAGCAGGCCGGTGGCCGAGCCGGCCGCCCAGGCGGCCACCAGCAGGAGCGGGCCGTACAGGAAGCCGAGGCGCAGGGGGCGGCCGGGGCGCAGGCTGCGGCGGGCGCGGGCCTGGACGAGGGTGTCGGGCGGGGTGGCGAGGAGCATCAGGCACCGTCCCTGACGGTCTGGAAGCGCAGGTCGTAGAGGTCGGCGGCCTTCAGCGGCCGGTTGCCGGTCTCGGCGGCCAGGATGTCGATGGTCTCCTGGTGGCGGGCGACGGCCTGGCTCCAGTCGGTGGGCAGGTCGGGTTCGCCGGCCAGGTCGACCAGGTACCGGCCGTCTTCCGGGGTGAGTCCCTGGTCCTTGACGTAGTAGCCGGCGATCCACTCCTCGGGGTGCTCGTAGACCCAGCGGGAGGCGCGGATCCAGGCCGCGACGTACTCGCGCAGCGCCGCCGCCTTGGCCGGGTCTTTCAGGGTTTCGGTGCGCACGTACAGGTGGCTGGGGTCGTCGCGCAGCTCGTGGCGGAGGGTGGTGGCGCCGTCCTTGCCGAACTTGGCCGTGTAGCGCTTGATGTTGACGCCGCCGATGGGCGCGACGTCGACCTGCTTGCCGGCCAGGGCGTTGGGGTAGACGTCGCCGGTGCTGGGCAACTCGACGAGGGTGACGTCCTTTTTGGTGAGGCCGGCCTTCTTCAGCACCTTGAGCACCAGCGCGCCCTGGGCCTGGCCGGGGCTGTAGGCGATCTTCTTGCCGCGCAGGTCCGCCAGGGTCTTGACGGGTACGCCGGGGGCGATGCCGAGCTCGTAGGTGGGGTGGGCGAGCGGGTCCTTCCTGAACCGCGAGGCGATGATCTTCACGGGGAGCCCGGTCCAGGTGGCGTGGATGGCCGGGATCTCGGCGACCGCGCCCACGTCGAGGGCGTCGGCGCGGAAGGCCTCGGAGGTCTGCGGGCCGCCGCTGAGGTTGGCCCATTCGATCGGGAAGGAGAACGTGCCGATCTCGCCGGACAACTCCAGCGCGATCTTGGTCGACGGGTCGCCGATGATCAGCTTGGTTCCCTGGGGCACGGTGGTGGGCAGCGGCGCGTCGGGGGCGAGGGCCTGCTGGGTGCTGCCGTCCGCCTGGCCGCAGGCGGCCAGTAGCACGGAGACGAGGAGTACGGCCAGCAGAGGGCGGGGATGTGCGGGCATGCGGAAGCGTCCTTCGACGGAAGAGCAGACAGACGGGTTACGGCATGCGGCGGATCGGGTCCGGCGCTAGGACCGGCGACACTGTGCGCTGGCGACGCGGCAGTAGTCGATGTGCGCGCGACGGGTCAGGCCTGGACTCACGATCTTCACGATAGGCGGGCCCGCCCGTAATGGCAATATTTCCTACCTGATTTCTAGGAAATATACGCTGACGTCCATGAAGATCAGGACAGGCGGGCCACGGGACGTGGCGGCGGTACTCGGGATGTTCGACAGCGCGGTGGCCTGGCTGGTGGCCCAGGGGCGTGCCGGCCAATGGGGCAGCGAGCCGTTCAGCGCCAACCCCCTGCGCCACGAGCAGGTGCGCGGGTGGGCCGAGGGCGAGGGGATGCGGATCGCGGAGGTGGAGGGCGAGCCGGCCGGGTGCGTGGTGGTCGGCGCGGCCAACCCGTACGTGGACGCGGCTCCCGAACCGGAGCTGTACGTGCAGGCCTTGGTGATCGACCGGCGCTTCTCCGGTCACGGGGTGGGCCGGGCGCTGCTGGACCGGTCGCTGCGTGAGGCCCGCGAGCGGCAGGTGAAACTGCTGCGCGTGGACTGCTACGCCGGTGACGACGGCCGGTTGATCGCCTACTACGAGCGCTGGGGCTTCACCCGGGAGAAGCCGATCAGCGTGGGCGCCTGGCCGGGCATGGTCCTGCGCCGCGAGGTCGCCTGAGACTCACTCGCACCCTTCGAACTGCGGCACCGAGGTGGTCAGCCGCAGGCCCGTCGAACCGAAGCGCGCCCGCAGGAGCGTGGCCGCCGCGCCGCTCTGGTACATGGCGGTCAGGGCCCGGTTGACCTCCTCGCACCCGGCCACGTCGCCGCGCGGCAGCGCGATGCCGTAGCGCTCCTCGGTGAAGGGCGCGTTCACGATGGCGAACGCGCCCTTGTCGGCGGCGGCGAAGCCCGCGAGGATCAGGTCCCCGGTGGAGACGGCGTCCACCCGGCCCGCGCGCAGCATCTCCACGCACGCGCTGTAGGTGGCGGCCGGGACGAGGTCGGCCGTCACCCGGCGCCCCTCGACGATGCGCGAGGCCGAGATCGACCCCTTGGCCTGGCACAGCCTGCGCCCGCGCAGGTCACGCACCCCGCGGATGTCCGTGGTCCGCGCGCGCACGAGGATGTCCTGGTGGGAGACGTAGTACGGCCCGGCGAAGGTCACCTCGGCCTTGCGCTGCGGGCTGATGGAGAAGGTGGCGATCACCATGTCCACCTCGCCGGAGTTCAGCTTGTCCTCGCGCCCCTCGGAGGTGGTCGGGACGAAGGTGACCTTCTTCCCCAGATGGGCCGCCACGTAGGAGGCCACATCCACGTCGAACCCCTCGAACCTGCCGCCCGCCGTCTTGAACCCGAGGCCGGGCTGGTCCGGTTTCACCGCGACGACCAGCTCGTCCTTGTCCAGGATCGACGCCGGGCCGCCCGTCTGCGTCCCGCATCCGGCCATCGTCAGCGCCGCGGCGAGCAGGACGATCTTGCCTCTCATCTCACCGGAGCGTAGGCATCGGCCGTGAACGCCGCGTGAACGCCCGGTGGCGCCTACGGCACCGCTGCGGGTATGGCGGCGATCACGCCTTGCCGTGCAGGGCGCTGCCCTTCTTCCACTGCTTGAACGACATCTGCCAGTAGCCCCAGCCGTTGTTCCACTCCAGCTGGCGGTTGGTGCCGACGATGTCGACGACGTCACCGCGCTGCATCTTGTCGTGGAACCACCTGGCCTGGTCGGGCCGGGAGTTGATGCAGCCGTGGCTGACGTTGCGCACGCCCTGCGCCCAGACGTTGTTCTTGGCGTGGACGTACTCGCCGGAGTTGGAGATGCGCACCGCGTGGTTGATCATCACGTCGTAGTAGCCCGGGTCGCCCTTCTTGCGGCCGGGGGAGATCATGCGCACCGGATTGCCACGCTCCATCGTCAGATGGATGCCCGAGGTGGTCGTGTACTCGCGGGTGGTGGCCATGCCGGCGCTGATGCGCATGGTCTGCTTGCGCTTGCCGTCGACGTAGACGTACATCATCTTCTTGCGGGTGTCGATCTTGCTGATCTGCTTGGCGCCGATCCGCAGCGTGGTCTCGTGGTCCTTGCCGCCGTACAGGCCCTTGCCGCCCTTGATGCCCTCGATGTCGGCGTGGAACGTGATCTTCTGGTGCGCCGGCCAGTACTTGGCGGTGCGGTAGATCACGTAGGTGTCGTCGATCCAGCGCCAGGCGCCCTCGACGGGCTTTTCCGCCTCGACCTTCAGCGCGGCCTCGACGCTCGCCTTGTCCTTGATCGGCTGGTCGAAGCGGACCATGATCGGCGCCCCCACGCCGATCTTCTCGCCCTTGGCGTTGGGCGTGACGTCCACGACCTTGAACACCCGCTCCGGCTTCAGCGTCTTGAACGCGCTGGCGGCCTGCGTGACCCCCGACTTGGCGGTGACGTTGTAGTCGGTGGACGGCTTGAGCGGGCTCTTGGACACCCAGCGCGTCTTGTCGGCGCTGAACTTGCCCTCGACCTGCTCGGTCCCGGCCTGCACCACGACCTCGTCCAGCACGCCGCCGGCCGCTTCGACGACGACCTTCTTGTCCGGGCTCACCTTGGCGCTGCCCTGCTCGGGCGTGATCTTGATGACCGGCGCCTGCGGCGTCGTCGCCGCCTGACCGGGCTTGCCCTCCTGTCCCGGGCCGGCCGGAGCGCCCCCCGAACACGACACCGTCAACGCGGCGGCTGCCAGCAGCGCCACGCCCGCCGCGGGTCTCCTCCAACCGGGCACAGTACTCACAACGGACCTCTCCCCCATTTACCTAAAACAACTCTCAAAACCTTAATGCTCCTGCATGTATGACGCAGATTCATTCGGGAGAGTTCGGTCACATTTCGATCACTCAGTGACGTCAAGCGCAGGTCAAGAACAGGTCAAGCCCGCTGGTACGACGTACCCTGGCCGGATGCTCTCCCCCGGACCGCAAAGGATTGGCAAACGGCTCGCCTGGCTCGACGCGCTGCGCGGGCTGGCCGCCGTCCTGGTGGTCTACGAACACGCCGTCGCCGGCCTGTCGCCCTCCGTGCACGCCGTCAGCGGCGCCTGGTTCGCCGCCGGCTGGTGCGGCGTCATGGTGTTCTTCCTGGCCAGCGGCTACATCGTGCCCGCCTCGCTGGAACGCCGCGGTGAGGTGCGCGCGTTCTGGATCGGCCGTGCCTTCCGCCTCTACCCGCTGTGGGCGCTGTGCATGGCCGGCGCCCTGCTCCTTCTGCCCGTCACCGGCTCCCCGCTGGCCCACCTCAGCATGCTGCAGGACCTGCTCGGCACCCCGAGCGCGGTCAGCGTGCTCTGGACGCTCTCCTACGAGATGGCCTTCTACCTGCTGGTCACCGCCCTGTTCACGCTCGGCGCGCACCGCCGCAGCGCCGAGATCGCGCTGGGGCTGGCCGCCGTCGCGCTGGCCGGCGCCGCGCTGCTGCCCACCGGCGCCCTCACGGGCGCCTCCCTGCTCGCGCTGGCCGTCATCGCCGCGGGCCTGGCCGCCGTCCTGGGCGGCGATGGTCCGGTACGGCAGGCCGGCGCGGCCGTCCTCCTCGTCGCGGTCACCGCCCTGCTGGCCTTCAACGGCCGGTTGCCCGCCTGGCAGAGCCTCATCGTCGTGGCCACGATGTTCTCCGGAACCGCCCTGTACCGCGCCGAGCAGGGGCAGATCACCTGGGCTCGGGCGTGCATCGTGCTGGCCGTACCGGTCACAGGGGTGCTGTTGTCGCCGGGCACCAACCTCAAGACCGCCTTCGTGGCCGCCTGGGCGATCTTCCTGGCCGGGATGGCGCTGCGCGGGCGGGGCGTGCCGTACGTGCTGAGCTGGCTTGGACTGGTCAGCTACTCGGTCTACCTGCTGCACCCGCTGCTGCTGCGGGTGATGCCGGCGCTGTGGGCGGTGCCGGCCACGTTCGCGCTCAGCGCGCTCACCTGGCGCTGGGTGGAAGCGCCCGCCCAGCGTCTGGGCCGGCGGCTGGTGACAGCCGATGGGTGAGCCCGGTGTGGCGCCGGCCCGCCCCGCGGGTACGCACCGCCTGGGCCAGCGCCCGGCGTGAGCCCACGATGACCACGAGCTTCTTGGCCCGGGTGATGGCGGTGTAGAGCAGGTTGCGCTGCAACATCATCCACGCGCTGGTCGCCAGCGGCACCACCACGCACGGGTACTCGCTGCCCTGCGAGCGGTGGATGGAGACCGCGTAGGCGTGGGCGAGCTCGTCCAGCTCGTCGAAGGAGTAGTCGACGCTCTCGTCCTCGTCGGTGAGCACGCTCAGCTGATGCTCATCCGGCGAGATCGCCTCCACGATGCCGACCGTGCCGTTGAACACCCCCGCGGCGCCCTTGTCGTAGTTGTTGCGCAACTGGGTGACCTTGTCGCCGACGCGGAAGACCCGGCCGCCGTAACGGCGTTCGGGCAGGTCCTCGCGCGAGGGCGTCAGCGCCTCCTGCAGGGCGATGTTGAGCGCGCCCGCGCCGGCGGCGCCGCGGTGCATGGGCGCCAGGACCTGCACGTCGCGGCGCGGGTTGAGGCCGAACTTGCGCGGGATGCGCCGGGCCACCACGTCCACGGTGAGCTGGGCGATCTCCTCGGGCTCCTCGCAGGGGAACAGGAAGAAGTCCTTCATGCCCTCCAGGACCGGGTGCCGGCCGGAGTTGACCCGGTGGGCGTTGACGACCACGCCGGACTCGGCGGCCTGGCGGAAGATCTGCGTCAGCCGTACGCGCGGGATGTCCTCGGCGGCGAGCAGGTCCTTGAGCACCTCGCCCGCGCCGACCGAGGGCAACTGGTCCACGTCGCCGACGAACAGCAGGTGCGCGCCCGGCGCGATCGCCTTGACGAGCTTGTTGGCCAGCAGCAGGTCCAGCATCGAGGCCTCGTCGACCACCACCAGGTCCGCGTCGAGCGGGTTGTCGCGGTCATAGGTGGCCTCGCCGCCCGGACGCAGCTGCAGCAGCCGGTGGACGGTGGTGGCCTCGTGGCCGGTCAGTTCGGCCAGGCGCTTGGCGGCGCGGCCGGTCGGGGCGGCCAGGATGACGCGGGCGCGCTTGGCCCGAGCCAGCAGCACGATGGAGCGCACGGTGAAGCTCTTGCCGCAGCCGGGGCCGCCGGTCAGCACCGCGACCTTCTCCGTCAGCGCCAGCCGTACCGCCTGACGTTGCTCGGCGGCCAGCTCCGCGCCGGTCTGGCCGTGCAGCCACTGCTCGGCGCGTTCCCAATCGACGTCGGCGAAGGTCTTGAGCCGGTCGTGGCCGCCCCGCAGCAGCGAGGTCAGGCCGCCGGCCAGGGACAGCTCGGCGCGGTGGAAGGGCACCAGGTAGATCGCCGGGACGGTGTTGTCGCCGGCCGGGATCTCCTCGCGCACCACCTCCTCGGCGGCCACCGACTCCTCCAGGCAGGCGGCGACCAGCTCGGCGGGCACATCGAGGATCTTGACGGCGTCGCCGACGAGGTTGGGGGCGGGCAGGTAACAGTGCCCGTCGTCGGCGGCCTGGGACAGGGTGTAGCGCAGGCCCGCCTTGACGCGTTCCGGGCTGTCATGGGGGATGCCGACCGCCTGCGCGATGGTGTCGGCAGTCTTGAACCCAATGCCCCACACATCATCCGCCAACCGATACGGCTGACTCTTCACCACTTCCACCGATTTATCGCCATATTGCTTGAAGATGCGGACGGCGATCGAGGTGGAGACCCCGACTCCCTGCAGGAAGATCATCACTTCCTTGATGACCTTCTGCTCCTCCCAGGCGGCGCCGATCATCTTGGTCCGCTTGGGCCCGAGCCCCGGCACCTCGACCAGCCGCTCCGGCTCGTTCTCGATCACGTCCAGCGTGCCGGTGCCGAAGTGCCCGACGATCCGCTCGGCCATCTTGGGCCCGATCCCCTTGATCAGCCCGGACCCCAGATACCGCTGGATCCCCTGGATCGTGGCCGGCAGGACCGTACTGTAGGACCAGACCTCGAACTGCTTGCCGTAGCGCGGATGCGATGTCCACCGCCCGGTCAGGCGCAGCGACTCCCCGACCTGCGCCCCCAGCAGCGGCCCCACCACGGTCAGCAACTCACTGCCCGACCGCTCGGTCACCACCCGCGCGATGGTGTAGCCCGTTTCCTCATTCGCATATGTCACCCTTTCCAGCACGGCTTCAAGGACGCTGCCGGGCGGACGATCAGGTGCCATGCGGGTATTCTGCCGGAGCCCCACCCCTCCCCGCCGCGCACCCGCACCCGCCGGGCGCACACCTGAGCATCGCCCACTACATCGGGTCTCAGCGGATCCTCAACAGGTTCTCAACATCGGCCGCCCTACCTTCCCTTCATCAACGGAGAGGAAGGCGACATGAGAGTGGGCGACATGAGAGTGAAGGTGTTCGGGTCGCTCGCGGCCACCTCCATCGTCGTGGGACTGCTCGCCGGCGCGCCGGCGCACGCCGCGAGCGTCTCTGGCGCGGGATCCGCCGCGACGCAAGCCACCACGGCGGTGCTGGGTACGGCCCCGGCCTGCGTCGCGCGCTACGTCAGCCAGGCCCAGAAAGCGATCATCCTGCGCAACACGTGCAAGAAGAAGATGTGGGTCAAGGTGATCATCAAGCGCGGCCCCGACAGCCCCTGCTTCGGCATGGGCAAGGGCAGCATCAGGGCCTGGAAGTGGGGCACGCCGCTGTCCGGCTACGACAAGACCGTCACCTGCTGAAATGGGGGAAGTCATGAACAGAAGGTTCCGTATCGGCGCGGCCGCGTTCGTCGCCGTCGCCGCCCTCGGGCTCAGCGCGCCCGCGGCGGTCCAGGCCGCTCCGCAGCCGGCGGCCGCGGCCGCGGCCTCCGTCCAGAGGGCCCGCTGGGTCACCTACGGGCACTACCCGACGAAGTGGCAGTGCAAGGCCGCCGGGAAGTTCTACACGACCGGCAAGAAGCTCGCCAAGGAGTACCGGTGCGTGCGGAAGGTCAAGATCGGTCCCTTCAAGACCTACCGTCTTGATCTGCTGATCACCTGGCTCTGATCTTGCCGGCGCGCCCATGGACCTGTGGTGATATCTCACTGGATATGGGCGCGCCGACGATATCGCTATTGGACAGGGCGACGCCTTGCCTGTTTGGCTCCTGCCGTTCAGTCAAGCGATCAGCAAGGAAATCACGCCCTATGCGCATCACTCGTATCCCAGCCGGTCTCGCGTTGGCCGCCGCGCTCCTGGTCGGCGGTGTGACGACGGCGCCGGCCGTACAGGCGAAGCAGTCGCCGGAGGCCACCGCGCGCAAGGAACTGCGCGCGCTGGAGGTGGCCTTCGGCGGCCGCATCGGCGCCTATGCGATCGACACGGGCAGCGGCGAGACGTTCGGGTACCGGGCGGGTGAGAAGTTCCCGCTGCTGTCGACGTTCAAGGCGCCGTTGTGCGGGGCGGCGCTGCACCGGGCGCGTACGGTCGAACCCGGGCTGATGGAGAAGGTGGTGAAGTGGACGAAGGCGGATCTGAAGCCCAACTCCCCCACCACCGAGAAGCATGTCGAGGACGGGCTGACGGTCGCGCAGCTGTGCGAGGCGACCATCACGCTGAGCGACAACACCGCCGGCAACATGGTGCTCAAGCAGATCGGCGGCCCGTCCGGCATGACCCGGTACTTCCGCACGCTGAAGGACCCGATCTCCCGCCTGGACCGCTGGGAGACCGAGCTCAACGACTGGAACCCGAAGGAGCGGCGCGACACCACCACGCCCGCGGCCATCTCGCGCGACATGGTCAAGCTCACCGCGGGCAAGGCGCTGCACCCCAAGGACCGCGAGCGGCTGAACGGCTGGCTGATCGCGAGCAAGACGGGTGACGAGCGCATCCGCGCGGGCCTGCCGAAGACCTGGCTCGTCGGCGACAAGACCGGCACCAACACCGAGATCGGCGCCGGCAACGACATCGCGGTCGCCTGGCCGGGCAAGTCGGGCGCGCCGATCATCATCTCCGTCTACACCAACCGCGACCAGCCCTCGGTCGACAACACGGTGATCGCGAAGACCGCGACCATCCTGGCCCGCGCGCTGGGCAGGCTCTGACCGCTCACGTGCCGGGGTCGCCCGGCAGGAGTGTGGCCAGGGCGGCCGCGCAGAAGAGCGCGGCCAGGATCGCCCACGTCAGCCCGCCCAGGGCCTGCAGCAGGCCGGTGACCAGGAGCGGGCCGAGCACGTAGCGGCCGAAGGAGCGGCCCATGCCGAACGCGGCGAGGTACTCCGCGCGCCGTTCGCCGGGGGCCAGCGCGTACGACAGGGTCCAGGCCGCGGCCACCACCGCGATCTCGCCGAACGTCAGCACCACGATCGCCACCGGAAACCAGGACGCCCAGAACGCCAGGCAGGCGGCGGCCAGCGCGACGGCGCCCGCCACTTGGCAGCGCCTGGCCGCCTTGACCGAGGCGGTGAACCGGGCCGAAGGCACCATGAGCGCCACGCCCAGCACCGTGTTGATCGCGTACAGCGGCCCGATCCAGGCCCGCGGCACCTGCCCGTCGGCGATCAGCCACAGCGGGAATCCCAGGTTCAGCACCGGCAGCCACAGTTGCAGCAGCGTGTCGATGCCGGCGAAGGCCAGCAACCGGCGCTCGCGCAGAGCGCGCGAGCGCCGGACGGGCGAGGGGCCGGGCGCGGTCGCGGGGGCGCCGCGCCGGCCGATCGTGCGGACCAGCAGCCCGGTCAGCAGGTACGCCGCCGCGTTGACCAGCAAGATCACCTGAAAGGCCGAGCGCCCGGAGGCCCCGGTCAGCAACCCGCCGAGCGGCCCGCCGACGCTGATCCCGATGTTGGCGATCGTGCGGTAGGCGGCCATGACGCGCCCCCGCCGTTCCTCCCCGGCCAGCTCGGCCACGAACGCCTGGGTCAGTGCCGCGATCGCCTGGTCGGCCACGGTCACCGCGGTCACGGCGGCCAGGAATCCCCAGAACTCCCCTACGACCGCGTAGGCGGCGGTGCCGCCGGCCCGCACCAGGTGCAGCGCCACCAGCATGCGGCGTACCCCGACCCGGTCGGCCAGCCGTCCGAGCGGCGTCGCCCCGGCCATGGCCACGCATCCGGCCGCCCCCATACCGAGGCCGACCTGGGCGATGGTCAGGCCGACGAGCTGGGTGAAGTACACGGCGGAGAAGGCCAGGAACAACCCGGCGCCCAGGTAGTCGACCAGCCCCGACACAAGTAACCGGCGGATGGATGCACTATATTGCGCCATAGACGCAATATACTGTGTGCATGGATCCCGCAGAGCCGGTCGGCCGCGCGCTCGCCGCCAACCTCCGCGCCGCCCGGCAGGCCCGCGGCTGGCGCCTGGAGGACCTGGCCGCACGTTCGGGGGTCAGCCGCGGCATGCTCCAGCAGATCGAGACCGGCCGGACCAATCCGAGCATCGCCACCCTCGCCCGGATCTGTTCCACGCTGGGCGTCTCCATCGGCCGCCTCGTCGAGCCGCCGGAGGAACTGGGCCATGTGGTGCGCGCCGCCGAGGTGGCGATCCGCCCCGCCGGAGCGGGCGGGCAGGCGCGGCTGCTCATCAACGACGGGCGGGCCGAGCTGTGGGACTTCGTCATCGCGCCGGGCGAGGAGGTGCGCTCGCCCGGCCATCCCGAGGGCACCGGCGAGCTCCTGCACGTCAACACGGGTGAGCTGGCGGTGACGGTGGGCGGAGCGGCGTTCTCGCTCGGGCCCGGCGACGCGCTGCGGATGCGCGGGGACCGGCCGCACGCCTACGCCAACCCGGGCGCCGAACCGGTCCGCTTCACGATGACGGTCATCTACGGCGGCAGGCAGGACCCCCGATATGCCATGTGATGATCGGTGGATGGTGAGACGGGTCCTTCGCGCGCTGCCGGCCGTACTCCTGACGGCTGCCTGCACGAGCAGCCCCACCCCGCCCGCACGCACCGCCAAGGCCGAGTGCGCGCTGAAGCCGGGACGGCACAGCCTGCGATTCGCCGGCGAGGAACGCACCTACCTGCTGTCCCTGCCCGGGAAGGGCAAGGGTCCCTGGCCGATGGTGCTGAACCTGCACGGCCTCGGCTCCAACGCGGGCCGCCAGGCGGAGAAGAGCCGCCTGCCCGAGGTGGGCGCCGCGCGCGGGTACGCGGTCGTCACCCCGCAGGTGGCCCGCTACCGCATGGCCTGGACGCTGCCCGGCTACTACGGCCCCGACGACACCGGCTACCTGACCGCGCTGCTCGACAAGCTCGTCGCCGCCGGATGCGCGGACGAGGACCGGCAGTTCGCCGCCGGCATGAGCTACGGCGCCGGGATGACCATGGCGCTGGTCTGCGCGATGAAGGGCCGGCTGGCCGCCGTCGCGCCGGTGGGCGGGCTCAACATCGTGCCGCCGTGCGAGGAGGCGGCGCCCACCACGATCGTGGCCTTCCACGGCACCGGCGACGGCACCGTCCCCTACCGGGGCGGGCATCCGTTCTCGCGGGCGACCTCGCGCCTGCGGACGCTGGCCAAGCTGGTACGGCTGGCCTCGGTGGAAGGCACCGCCCGCAGGTGGGCCCGCATCATGGGCTGCGCCAAGCCGGCCACCTCCAAGGTCAGGACCGGCGTACGGCTGCGCACCTGGAAGAACTGCCGCCACCGGGCGAGCCTGCGGCTGTACACGATCGGCGGAACCGGCCACGTGTGGCCACGCCCGGACGGCGGCCGGCGCATCGACGCGGCCGGGCTGATCCTGGACGCCTTCGACGCCGTCAGCGTCCGGCGGGGCGGGTGATGAGGGCGTCGATCAGGCCGGGGAAGGCGTCGTCCAGGTCGGCCCTGCGCAGGGTGTTCATGCGCGAGGTGCCGACGTAGTACTGCCGGATCAGGCCGGCCTCGCGCAGCACGTTGAAGTGGTGGGTGGCGGTGGACTTGCTGACCGGGATGTCGAACGCGCCGCATTTGATGTCCTGGCCGGAGGCGTCGAGCTGGGTGACGATGCTGCGCCGTACCGGATCGACGAGGGCTTCGAGCACCTGCTGGAGGTCGAAGGTGTCGGGGTGGGGCGGGGTGCGGGCCATGGTCCCATAGTACGACAGGCATCGAAGTTTGACACTCGTCGTACTTCTGGCCCACAGTGGTGGCCATGACGAGGACGGTGCGTTTCCACGAGATCGGCGGCCCCGAGGTGATGCGGCTGGAGGACGTCGATCCCGGCCGGCCGGGGCCCGGCAAGGTGCTCCTGCGAGTGGAGGCGATCGGGATCAACCGGGCGGAGGCGTTGTTCCGCGGCGGCCACTACATCGAGCCGGTCAAGGAACTGCCCGCGCGGCTCGGGGCCGAGGCCGCCGGAGTGATCGAGGCAGCCGGGCCACAGGTGGCGGGGTTCGCCGCCGGTCAGGCGGTCAGCGTGGTGCCCGCCTTCTCCGCCAACGACTACGGCGTCTACGCCGAGCGGGCGATCGTGCCCGCCGCGGCGCTGGTCCACCGCCCCGCGGACGTGGACGCGATCTCCGGCGCGGCCGTCTGGATGCCCTACGTCACCGCCTACGGCGCCCTGGTCGAGGTGGGCGGCCTGCGGGCCGGCGACACGGTGGTGATCAACGCCGCCGCCGGCAGCGTCGGGCTGGCCGCCATCCACACCGCGCTGCGCGTCGGCGCCGTCCCCATCGCCGTGACCCGCACCGGAGACAAGCGGGGACGGCTGACCGAGGAGGGCGCGGCCGAGGTGATCGCCTCCGACGAGCAGGACGTGGCCGGGCGTGTACTGGAGCTGACCGCGGGCCGCGGCGCCGAGTACGTCTTCGACGCCGTCGCCGGCCCCGGCGTCACCGACCTGGCCAGAGCCGTCGCCCCCGGCGGCACCCACTTCCTGTACGGCGCCCTGAGCGGCCTGCCCACGCCCTACCCGGGCTTCGACCTGGGCATGCCCGCCCTGAACCTGCGCACGTACACGATGATGGAGACGACCAGGGACCCGCGGCGGCTCGCCAGGGCCGTCGCCTTCGTCACCGCGGGCCTGCGCGCCGGCGCCTTCCGCCCCATCGTCGACCGCGTCTTCCCGCTGGAGGAGATCGTGGCCGCGCACCGCCACATGGAGTCCGGAACCCGGTTCGGCAAGATCGTGGTGACCACCGGCTGATGGGCCTTCCGGCGTGACGATCGGGGCGGTATGAACACCTCGGGGAGATTTCTCATCTTCGACGGGGAGAGTCCATGAGCGACGAGGTTCGCGTCATCATCGAGGCCGTTGCCCGCCCCGGCCTGTCGGCCGAGCGCGTCCGCCAGATCGTGGCCGAGCATCCCGGGATCCTGGCCGAGCTGGAGGTGGCCGAACCCGGCCGCCTGCTGGTCAGCGGCGCCGAGGCCCTCGGCCACGACCCGGGAGACGACGCGCCCTTCCGCGCCACCGTCTTCGACCCGGTCGGCAACCGCGGCCTGGAGCTCAGCGGCACCCTCGACCGGCTCGACCACACCGAGGTCACGCCCACCGCCGCCCGCCCCGAACCCGGCAGGGACGAACTCGCCGCGGCCGCCGCCGTCCTGCGCGCCCACCCGGCCTTCCCCGCGGGCGAGGACGTCGTGGTCTACCGGCCCATGCCGCCCCTGGCCGACCTGGACAACCCCGACGGCACCACCACCCGCCGCCCCGCCCTCGGCCTCTACACCCCGAGCGACCCCACCGGCCTGCGCCACCGCATCGTCGCCGTCGACGTCCACGCCCGCACCGTCGACTGGACCCCGGCCGGCATCAACGTGCGGATGCACCACGACTGCGAGGACACCGTCCCGGAGGAGGTCGACGCGCTCGCCGACCGCGGCGGCCCCGACCAGGTGCGGGTACGCGTCGTACGCGGCGAGAGCGAGCTGTGGAACCTCATCGTCGTACGGCCGCGCGCCTCCTCACCCCAGGACGGAGCCGGATCCGGCGTCGAACTGCGCAACGTCCGCTACAAGGGCCGCCTGCTGCTGCGCCAGGCCCACGTGCCCATCCTCAACGTCGAGTACGAGGAGGGCACGACCTTCCGCGACGGCGTCAGCTTCGAGACCCGCTTCTCGGCCACCGGCAGCGACCCGGTCGGCTGGGGCTGGCGCCTGTGCGCCACCGCGCCGCGCACCATCATCGAGCGCCCCTCCACCGACGCCGGCAACTTCCAGGGCGTCGCCTTCCACCACGACGGCGAGCAACTGCGCATCGTCAGCGAGCTGGCCGCCGGCTGGTACCGCTACGCCTCCGACTGGCGCCTGGGCGACGACGGCACCATCCGGCCGCGCTTCGGCTTCGCCGCCACCCGCAACCCGATGACCTGCAAGGTCCACCGCCACCACGCGTACTGGCGCTTCGACTTCGACCTCGACGGCGCCGAGAACGACGTCGTCGAGCAGATCAACGACACCGGCTCGATCATCCCCGAACCGGTGCCGATCATCCGCGAGACCTCCCGCAAACGCCGCCACCCCGCCCTGTACTGGCAGGTACGCGACAAGTCCTCCGGCCGCGGCCTGCAACTGCACCCCGGCCCCTTCGACGGCACCGCCGACGCGTTCGGCATCTCCGACCTGTGGTTCCTGCGCCACCACCCCGGCGAGCTCTACGACGGCGACCCCGACCCCCGCAACCGCGCCATGCTCAACCGCTTCGTCAACGGCGAATCCATCAACGGCGCCAACCTCGTCCTCTGGTACGCCGGCCACTACTACCACGACCAGGCCCACCCGCAGCCGCACCAAGGGGAGCTGATCGGCCCCGAACTGATCCCCATCCCCTGACGGATACCCTGGTCTGCCATGAGTCAGGTTGAGGAGACGACGGCGCGGGCCCTGCTGCGCAGGCTCGCCGTCGAGCAGAGTGAGTGCCGGGTCCCTTCGCTCGCGGCGGCGATCGTGCGCGACGGACAGATGGCCTGGTTCGGCGCCCGCGGGCAGGTCGAGGGCGCCGCGCCGACGGCCGACACCCAGTACCGCCTCGGCTCGATCACCAAGAGCATGGTCGCCGTCCTGGTCATGCGGCTGCGTGACGAGGGCCTGGTGGGCCTGCTCGACCCGGTCGGCGGGCATGTGCCGGGCACGCCGTTCGACGACGTGACGATCGCCCAGTTGCTCTCGCACACCGGCGGCCTGACGGCCGAACCGCCGACCACGTGGTGGGAGCGCACGCCCGGCCTCGCCGCCGAGGACCTGTTCGCCCGGATCGGCCCGGCCGAGGCCAAGCACCGCCCCGGCCGCACCTTCCACTACTCCAACGTCGGCTACGCGCTGCTCGGCCGGCTGATCGCCAAGCACCGCGGCATGACCTGGTACGAGGCGCTGCGCCGGGAGGTGCTGGAGCCGCTCGGCATGACCCGCACCACCCTGCGCCCGGCCGCCCCGCACGCCACCGGCTTCGCCGTCCACCCGTGGGCCGACGTGCTGCTGGAGGAGCCCGAGCACGACCACGGCGCGATGGGACCGGCGGGCCAGCTGTGGTCCACCGCAGCCGACCTGGCCAGATGGTCGGCGTTCCTGGGCGGCCACAGCGACGGCGTGCTGTCTCAGGAGACGCTGGCCGAGATGGGCGAGACCGCCGTGGTGGCCGACGGCGACGCGTGGGTGGCCGGGTTCGGACTCGGCCTGCAACTGGCCCGGATCGACGGCCGCCGCCTGAGCGGGCACGGCGGCTCCATGCCCGGCTTCCTGGCCGGCGTCTGGGCCGACGCGAACGCGGGCACCGGCGTGCTGTTCCTGGCCAACACCACCTCCGGCGTGCGCTACCAGCTGCTCAACGAGCTGCTGGCCATCCTCGACGAGCACGAGCCGCGCCTGCCGGAGGAGTGGCGGCCGGTCCCCACCGACCCGGCGCTGCTGGCGGTGACCGGGCTGTGGCACTGGGGCCCGACCCCCTTCCACCTGCGGGTGCTGCCCGACGGCAAGCTGTCGCTGAACGCCGTCGCCAACTCCAGCCGCGGCTCGCGCTTCGCCCCCCAGGCCGACGGCACCTGGCTCGGCCTCGACGGCTACTACGCCGGCGAGACCCTGCGAGTGCTGGCCGACCACCTGGACCTCAACACCTTCATCCTGACGCGCGAGCCGTACGAGCAGGGGCCGCCGATCCCGGGTGGCGCCGGCGAGTGGCACGCTTGACCGGGTGCGCATAGCGATCCTCGGCCCGCTCGCGGCCGGGTCCGCCACCATCGGCGGGACCCGGCTGCGATGGCTGCTGGTCCGTTTGGCCCTGGCCGGCGGTCGCGCCGTCACGCTCGAAGAGCTCACCGACGCTCTGTGGCCGGGCGCCGTCCCCGCCGATCCGGCCAACGCCGTGCAGTCGCTCGTCTCCCGCCTGCGCCGCGCGCTGCCCTCGCCGTCGGCGCTGGAGTCGGTCCCCGGTGGTTACCGCCTGACGGCCGTGACCGACGCCGCCGAGTTCGAGCAGCTGGTACGGCAGGCCGCCGCCACCCCCGACCCCGCCGCGTCGGCGTCCTTGCTGCGCCGGGCACTGGGGTTGTGGCGCGGACCGGCGCTCGCGGACGTCACCGCCGCCCCCTTCGCCACCGGCCACGCCGCCCGCCTGGAGGAATCGCGCCTGTCGGCCATCGAAGACCTCGCCGAAGCCGACCTCACCCTGGCCGATCTGCGCGGCGCCCCCGGACTGTCGGAGGTGGTGGCGCGGCTCAGCGAGCTCACCGTCCGCCACCCCCTGCGCGAACGCCTGCACGCCATCCGCATCCGGGCCCTGCACGCCGCGGGCCGCACCGCCGAGGCCCTGGCCGCCTACGAACACCTGCGCCACGCCCTGGCCGACGAGCTGGGCGCCGACCCCGGCCCCGACCTGCGGGCCCTGCACCTGGACCTGCTGCGCGCCACCCCGCCCCCACCCCGGCGCACCAACCTGCGCACCCCGCTGACCAGCTTCGTCGGCCGCACCACCGAGATCGACCGCATCCTCGGCCAGCTGCGCGACCACCGCCTGGTCACCCTCGTCGGGCCGGGCGGCGCGGGCAAGACCCGCCTGGCCACCACGGTCGCCGCCCTCGTCCTCGACCCGGACGCCACACCCGTGGACGACGTGCGCGAGGGGGTGTGGCTGGTGGAGCTGGCCGCGGTCAGCGATCCGGGCGACGTGGCGCAGGCCGTCCAGGCGGTGCTGGGCGCGGCGCCACCCCGGCGGCCGCCGAGCGACACCACGGGACGGCTGGCAGAGGCGCTGTCCGGCGGCCCCGTGCTGCTGGTGCTGGACAACTGCGAGCACCTCGTCGACGCCGCCGCCCGGCTGGCCGACGACCTGCTCGGCCGCTGTCCCGAGCTGACCGTCCTGGCCACGAGCCGGGAGCCGCTGGGCATCGCCGGCGAGGCGCTCTCCCCGGTCGGGCCGCTGCCGCTCGATCTGGCGGTGCGGCTGTTCGAGGAGCGGGCGGTCGCGGCGGACCCGTCGTTCGAGCCCGGAGCGCAGGTCGCCGAGATCTGCCGCCGCCTCGACGGGCTGCCGCTGGCCATCGAGCTGGCCGCGGCCCGGCTGCGCTCGCTGACCCTGAGCCAGGTGGCCGAGCGGCTCGACGACCGCTTCGCGCTGCTGACCGGCGGCAGCCGTACCTCGTTGCCCAGGCACCAGACGTTGCGTGCGGTCGTGGCGTGGAGCTGGGACCTCGCCGAGGACGGCGAGCGGGCGCTGGCCGAGCGGCTGTCGGTGTTCGCCGGCACGTTCGACGCCGGTGCGGCGGGTTGTGTGGGCACCTCGCTGGACGCCTTGGCCGCGCTGGTGGACAAGTCGTTGCTGCAGCAGGCGCCGGGCGGGCGCTACCGGATGCTGGAGACGATCAGGGAGTTCGCCCTGGAGCGCCTGGTCGCCGGCGGTGGCGCGGAGGCGGCCCGGGACGCGCACGCCGCGTACTTCCTGCGCCTGGCCGAGATCGCGGAGCCGCACCTGCGCGGCGGCGCCCAGCGCGAGTGGATCAACCGGCTGATCGGCGAGCACGACAACCTGCTCGCCGCGCTGCACCACGCCGCCGCCCGCGAGGACGCCGACACCGCGGTACGGCTGGCCGCGGCCCTGGGCCAGTTCTGGATGACGTGGGGCAACAACAGCGATTCGGTCGGCTGGCTGAAGACGGCGCTGGCGGTGCCCGGTCCGGCGCCGGTGCGAGCCCGGACCATCGCCACGGCCGTCATGCTGACCAACAGCGCGTTCGGCGGCGCGCCGAACAACCCCGGCCAGTCGGTGGAGGGGGTCCAGGAGCTGATCGACGCGATCGACCCCGACGACGACCACCCGCTGCTGGCGCTGATCGAGCCGGCGCTCGGCCTGTTCACCGACGACGACGCGCTCGGGCTGGCGGCGGTGGAGCGCCATCTGGACCACCCCGACCCGTGGACCCGCGCGGTCCTGCGCATGGCCAGGGGCGCGCTGCTGGAGAACCGCGGCGACTCTCTCGGCATGCGCGCCGACCTGCTGGTGGCCGAGGCCGAACTGGCGGCGCTCGGCGAGCATTGGGCACGCTCACAGGCGCTGACGATTCTGGCCGGCTCGCATGTGCTGCTGGGTGAGTTCGATCGGGCGGTGACGGCGCTGGAGACCGCGATCGAGCTGATCCGCGCCCTCGATGCGGCCAACACCACCGGCCACCAGCGGGTCTGGCTGGCCGGCGCCCGCATCTTGCGGGGCGATGCCGCGCGCGGCCGGGCCGAGCTGGAGGCACTGGCCGCCGAGCCGCCGCGCGGCTGGAACGCCAGCAGCGTGGCCTTCGCCCAGCTGGAGCTCGGCGACCTGGCCAGACGCGCGGGCGACCTGACCGAGGCGGGCCGCCTTTACGCGATCTCCTCGCGTACGATCGAGCGGCTGCCGGTGGTCGCACCGCAGTTCCACGCGCTGATCCTGGCGCAGCGGGCCCACCTGTCGGCGGCGCTCGGCGACGTCGCCGACGCCGCGCGGCGGGTGCGCGGCGCGGTCGAGCGGGCGCTGTCGGTCAAGGACATGCCGGTGCTGGCCACGATCGGGGTGGCCGCGGCCGCGGTGTGGGCGGCCAGGGGCGAGCCCGCCCGCGCGGCGCGCGTGCTGGGCGCCACCGAGCAACTGCGCGGCCTGCCCGCCGTCCACCACCCCGACGTGATCGCGCTGACGGCGCGGCTGCGGGCGGAGCTGGGCGAGGCCGCCTTCGGCAAGGAGTACGCCGAGGGGAGCGGCCTCACCCGCGAACAAGCCGTCAGCCAGGTCCGCGACCTCGACTGACCGTCAGTCGGTGCCGACCTCCATGGCGGCGTGGTCGAGCAGCTCGTCGGCGTCGGGGCCCTCGGGGCGGGCGGCGATCACGTCGGCGCCGCCCTCGGGCATCGCGCCGATCAGCCCGCTGGCCGCCGCCTGCGTGACGCCGATGAGCGTCGGGTGCGCGCTGCCGACCATGCCGAGCCTGGCGTACTGCTCCAGCTTGGCGCGCGAGTCGGCGATGTCGAGGTTACGCATGGTCAGCTGGCCGATCCGGTCGACCGGGCCGAACGCGGGCTCCTCGACGCGTTCCATGGACAGCTTGTCCGGGTGGTAGCTGAAGGCCGGGCCCGCGGTGTTGAGAACGGAGTAGTCCTCGCCGCGCCGCAGCCGTAGCGTGACCTCGCCGGTGACGGCGGTGCCCACCCAGCGCTGCAGCGCCTCGCGCAGCATCAGCGCCTGCGGGTCCAGCCAGCGGCCCTCGTACAGCAGCCGGCCCAGCCGGCGGCCGTCGTTGTGGTAGGCGGCGAGGGTGTCCTCGTTGTGGATCGCGTTGACCAGCCGCTCGTAGGCCGCGTGCAGCAGCGCCATGCCGGGCGCCTCGTAGATGCCGCGGCTCTTGGCCTCGATGACCCGGTTCTCGATCTGGTCGGACATGCCCAGGCCGTGCCGGCCGCCGATGGTGTTGGCCTCCAGCACCAGGTCGACCGAGGAGGCGAACTCCTTGCCGTTGATGGACACCGGCCGGCCCTGCTCGAAGCCGATCGTCACGTCCTCGGCGGGGATCTCGACGGCCGCGTCCCAGAACCGCACGCCCATGATCGGGTCGACGATCTCGATGCCAGTGTCGAGGTGCTCCAGCGACTTCGCCTCGTGGGTGGCGCCCCAGATGTTGGCGTCCGTGGAGTACGCCTTCTCCGTGCTGTCGCGGTACGGCAGCGCGTGCGCGACCAGCCACTCCGACATCTCCTTGCGGCCGCCGAGCTCGTGCACGAAGTCGGCGTCCAGCCACGGCTTGTAGATGCGCAGGGAGGGGTTGGCGAGCAGGCCGTACCGGTAGAACCGCTCGATGTCGTTGCCCTTGAAGGTGGAGCCGTCGCCCCAGATCTGCACGCCGTCCTCGAGCATGGCGCGCACCAGCAGCGTGCCGGTGACGGCCCGGCCGAGCGGGGTGGTGTTGAAGTAGGTGCGCCCGCCGGAGCGGATGTGGAACGCGCCGCACGCGAGCGCCGCGAGCCCTTCCTCGACGAGCGTCTCCCGGCAGTCGACCAGGCGGGCGATCTCGGCGCCGTAGGCGGTGGCGCGGCCGGGGACCGACGCGATGTCGGGCTCGTCGGCCTGGCCGACGTCAGCGGTGTACGTGCATGGGATTGCACCCTTGTCGCGCATCCACGCGACCGCTACTGAGGTGTCGAGGCCGCCTGAAAAGGCGATCCCGACTCTTTCGCCGACTGGCAGGGAGGTGAGAACCTTGGACACGAGCAAAAATATATACACACCACTGCATGTCCATGCAAGCCTTTCCAGTCTCTGAGACGGGACCATGTCGAAAAAGTCCCCGGGGTTTCGACTTCTGGATGAAGCCGGTGATCCGAGGGGAGCCCTTGATGAAGTACCTGATCCTGATCTACAGCGGCCCGGACAGCGCGGACGGCGCGGAACGGCCGGATCTGGCCGACGAGGTGACCGAGCCCGGCGAGCTGGTCGCGGGCGGGGTCTTGGCCGATCCGGTGAACACCGTGACCGTGCGCGTGGCGCGCGGGGCCGCGCTGGAGGAGCAGCTGTCCGGCTACCTGGTGGTCGACTGCGACTCGGGGCACAGGGCCGCCGAGATCGCCGCCCGGGTACCCGGCGCCCGCACCTCCACGGTGGAGGTACGCCCGATCATGGACCTGTCCGGCCAGGAGATGTGACCGGGCACCCGGGTCACGCAAGCCTGCCCAGCAGCCGCCAGAGCGCGGTGTTCAGGCGCCGCCTGGCCTCGGCCGTGGACAAACTTCACCCCAGAACGCCGCGGCCACCACGTCACGCGGCTGAGGCCGCTCCCGCTGATACATCCCGCGTGCCTGCTGGAAACGCCGATCTTGCCCATGACCGACGAGATTCCCGGTGCGGTTGCTTCGCTGGGAACCGGAGAACGCCGGGCGCCCGCCGTTCAGCCGCGCAGTCGAGCGTTGAGCCGGGCGGCCTGTCGCGTGAGGTGCTCGCGTTCGGGGAGGCTGGACGCCGACCGGGCGGCATCGGCGTAGAGCCGCGCCGCGGTCGCCGCGTCACCGTCACGCTCGTGCAGGTACGCCAGGACGGCGGTATGGCGGGGCAGCGCGGGGTCGAGCCCGGCCAGGGCGGCCAGGCCGGCCCGCGGGCCGTCGGCCTCGCCGACCGCGACGGCCCGGTTGAGGCGGGCCACCGGGCTGCCGGTGAGGCGCACCAGTTCGTCGTACCACTCGACGATCTGCACCCAGTCGGTCTCCCCCGCCGTCCGGGCGTCGGCGTGCAACGCGGCGATGGCGGCCTGGGCCTGGAACTCGCCCAGACGGTCGCGGGCGAGGGCCGCCTGGAGCACGTCGACGCCCTCGGCGATCAGGCGGGTGTCCCACAGGCAGCGGTCCTGCTCGGCGAGCGGCACGAGCCGGCCGCCGGCGCCGGTGCGTGCCGCTCGCCGGGCGTGGTGCAGCAGCATGAGCGCGAGCAGGCCCGCGACCTCCTCGTGGTGGGTCTTGTTCGCGAGCTGGCGGGTGAGCCGGATCGCCTCGGCGGCGAGGTCGACGTCGCCGGAGTAGCCCTCGTTGAAGACGAGGTAGAGCACGCGCAGCACGGTGGCGACGTCACCGGGCTGGTTGAACCGGACCTCGGAGACGGTGCGCTTGGCCCGGCTGATGCGCTGGGCCATGGTCGCCTCCGGCACCAGGTAGGCCTGCGCGATCTGACGCGTGGTCAGGCCGCCGAGCGCGCGCAGCGTGAGCGCCACCGCCGAAGCCGGTGTCAGGGACGGGTGCGCGCACAGGAAGTACAGCTGGAGCGTGTCGTCCACCGCCTCGCCCTGGCCGGGCGCGGGCTCGGCATCGACGCGTACCTCGCGGTGGCGCCGGGAGGCGTCGGCACGGGCGGCGTCGAGAAACTTGCGCCAGGCCACGGTGACCAGCCAGCCCTTGGGGTCTCGCGGCGGGTCGTCCGGCCACACGCGTACGGCCTCGGCCAGGGCGTCCTGCACGGCGTCCTCGGCCGCCGCGAAGTCGGCTCCGCGACGGACGAGGACGCCGATCACCGCGGGCACCAGCTCCCGCAGCAGCGACTCGTTCACTCGGTTACCACGCACGGCTCGCCGTAGAACGGCCGCACCTCGAGCCACTCGTGGATCGGCTTGCCACCCGCGCCCGGGGCCGCGGACAGCTCGCCGGCCAGCTCGAGCGCCCGCTCGTAGCTCTCGACGTCGATCACCATCCAACCGGCGATCAGGTCCTTGGTCTCGGCGAACGGTCCGTCGGTGACCGGCGGCCGCCCCTCGCCGTCGTAGCGGACGAACGTGCCCTCCGGCGAGAGCGCCTGCTCGCCGACGAACTCGCCGGTGCTCTCCAGCCGGGCGGCGAAGTCACGCATGTACTGCAGGTGGGCCGAAACCTCCTCCGGCGTCCACTGCTCCATCGGCACGTCGTTGACCGCTGCCGGCGCGCCACGGTAGTGCTTGAGCAGCAGGTACTTGGCCATGGTGTTTCTCCTTGGTGTGTTCTGGGCCCATTGTGGCCGTGTTCACTCCGGGGACGGAGCCGCGGGCGGGTTCTCGACATCCGTTCGCGACATTTCCCGGCGGACTTTCATTCGCCCAGGTCGGAGTCACGACGATCCGGACCATGCCGTCGTGGTAGAGCGAACGCACCTGCGCCTCCCACTCGACCCACTGCTCGGGCGTCATCTCGTAGGTGCTGGTCGTCTCGGTCGTTCCTCCAAGTCACGGTCTGGTCAGCCGAGTTCCTCGGCCAGGGCGATCACGATGCCCTCGGGGCCGCGGACGTAGCAGAGCCGGTAGCTGTCCTCGTACTGCGCCACCTCGCCGACGAGTTCGGCGCCGTGGGTACGCAGGCGGGCGAGGACGCCGTCGATGTCGTCGACCGCGAACATGATGCGGCGAATGCCCAGCGTGTTGGCCGGGGCGTCCTGCGGCACGCCGCCGATCGCCTCCGGCGTGTGGTACTTCGCCAGCTCGATCCGCCCATGGCCGTCCGGGGTCCGCATCATCGCGATGTCGACCCGCTGCTCGTCGAGCCCGACGACACGTGCCGCCCAGAGCCCCTCGATGAGCGCCTTGTTCTCCAGCTCCATACCGAGTTCCGTGAAGAACGCGATCACGACGTCGAGGTCGTCGACGACGATGCCGATGTTGTCCATCCGCTTGATCGTCATGGTGGTTCTCCTTCTTCGTTACGCGGCCCGTCGTGGCCACTGGTGTACCTGGGACGGAGCCACCACCACATTCTCGACACCCGGACGAGCTGTGCTTCATCGCCAACTCGGTCAACTTCAAGATCGGCCTCTCGCCGGTTTTCCCGGCCTGAGACGTTCGGTCTCCTCCAGCCGCCCCCGCAGGTAGGCGCGGTCGGCGTCGGTCGGCGCCAGAACCAGCGCCTCACGGTACGCCCGCGCCGCCCGCCCGTAGGAGCCCTGCCTGCGCAGCAGGTCGGCCCGCGTGGCAGGGAGCAGATGGTAGCCGGCGAGCTCGCCCGCGGCGGCGAGCTCCTCGACCAGGACGAGCCCGGCCTCGGGGCCGTCGGCCATCGCGACGGCGACCGCGCGGTTGAGCCGGACGACGGGCGCGGGCACCAGTTCCAGCAGGTCATCGTAGAGCCGGACGATCTCCGGCCAGTCGGTCGCCTCGACGCTCGGGGCCGTCGCGTGGCAGGCCGCGATCGCCGCCTGGAGCTGGTACGGGCCGGGGGTGCCGGGCAGCAGCCGGACCCCTTCAGTGATCTTGGCCCGGTCCCAGCGGGATCGATCCTGGTGCTCCAGCGGGACCAGCACGCCCGCCTCGTCGACCCGGGCCGGGCGCCGCGCGTCGTGCAGCAGCATCAGCGCGAGCAGGCTCCGCGCCTCCGGCTCGGGCAGCAGCCGGACGAGCAGGCGGGCCAGCCGGATCGCCTCGGCGCTCAGGTCCTGCCGGACGAGGCGGTCGCCGGCGCTGGCCGCGTACCCCTCGTTGAACAGCAGGTAGATCACCGCGAGGACGGCCCGCAGGCGGCCGGGCAGCAGCTGCGCGGGCGGGACCCGGTACGGGATGCCCGCTTCGCGGATCTTCTTCTTCGCCCTGGTCAGCCGCTGGTACATGGCCGGCTCCGCCGCCAGGAACGCCCGCGCGATCTCCGCCGTCGTCAGCCCGGCCAGTGTCCGCAGCGTCAGCGCGACCCGCGCGTCGAACGGCAGCGCCGGATGGCAGCAGGTGAAGATCAGCCGGAGCCGGTCGTCGGGAACCTCGTCCGGCTCCCCCGGCTCCTCGGCGGCGCGGGCCAGCACGGCGGCCTGGCGCACCTTGGCGGCGCCGACGGCTTCGCGCCGGAGCAGGTCCATGGCCCGGTTACGCGCCGTCGTGGTGAGCCAGGCGCCCGGGTTGTCGGGAATGCCGTCGTGCCGCCACCGATCGAGGGCCGTCGCGAACGCGTCAGCGGCGCAGTCCTCGGCCAGATCCCAGTCACCGGTCACCCGGATCAGCGTCGCGACGACCTGTCCCCACTCCGCCGCGAACGCCGCGGCCACCGCCGATTCGACCGCATCGCTCACTCCCACACCGGCCGCACCTCGACGGTGCCGAAAGCGGCGAACGGGTGCCCCGCCGCGATCTCGATCGCCTCGTCCAGATGCTCGCACTCGACCACGAGGAAGCCGCCGATCAGGTCCTTGGTCTCCGCGTACGGGCCGTCCGAGATCAGCGTCTCACCGTCGCGCACCCGCACCTTCGTGGTGGCCGCCGGTCGCAGGCGGTGGCCGCCCCGGTAGACCCCGCGTGCCTCGAGGTCGGCGAACCAGGCCTCGTGCTCCGGCCACGCATGGATCTCCTGCGGCGATTCCGAGTGTTCCTCACCGTGCCAGATCACCAGTGCGTACTTCATCTACAGCACTATGGCACGCCCACCCGCACGATCAAGGCGCGGTGGTGAGGTCGTCGGAGCGTCCGGCTTCGATGCGCGACCACTGGGAGAGCGGGCGTCCGTCGATCCGCCAGTACTCCGTGGGTGCCTCCTCCCGCCACGCCTGCGGCCAGCCGGGAGGCGAGTCCTCGCCCGGGTGCTGGCGGCCGTACACGGTGAGGTCCATGAGCGCGAGGCTGTAGTCCATCGCCTCCACGCCGCGGCCGGTCGTCCAGTACGTCTCGAAGACGCGCTCGCCGTCGCGCAGGTAGCTCACCAGTTGCATCGAGCCCTCCTGCCCGGCGAGCAGCGTGCCGAGGGAGGCCTTCGCCGAGTACCACGGCATGTCCCAGCCCATGAAGTCGCGATAACGGCGGCTTTCCTGGTACGGGCCCTGGCAGAAGACGGCGTAGGTGATGTCGCGCGAGTGCAGGTAGGACAGCTCCGAGATCTGGCCGCCGCACCAGGTGCAGCCTTCGCACTGCTCGGCGGCGGGACGGCCGTCGCGCCACATGAAGTAGTAGGCGAGCAGTTGCCGCCGTCCCTCGAACGTCTCCAGCAGGCTGACCGGCCCGTCAGGCCCGATCAGCTCGGTCGTGGGATCCACCTCGACCATGGGCAGCCGGCGCCGGGCCGCGGCGATCGCGTCGCCTTCGCGCGTGTGCGCCTTCTCCCGGGCCCGCAACTCGTCCACCTGGGCGTGGAAAGTGGCCCGGTCGACGGCTTCGGGCATGCTGGGTGCGTTGCGGGCGAGGGCTGTCGCCTCGTTGAGGTTGTCGTTCATGGTCAGTCTCCTCCTTTGGTACGTGGCTTCGCCCACCGACGAACGGGGCACCGGGGGATTCGACATCGCCGGGAAAGAATCTTCAGGTCACGACACGGCGTTTCTGTCGTCCCTACCCCGAAGACGCGCAGGCCATCCGGAAAGCGACAGCGTTCACGGGCAGGTCGTCCTGCGGGTGCTGGGCCGGGTGTCATGAGCGGCCACGCGCTGTGGCCGGGGTTCACGGTCTGTGTCGTCTCACGCAGGCGGGTCGTGTTGGTCGGTGGGCTTGCGTTGTTGCCGGGCCACCGGGGCCGCCCGAGAGGGCGTCGTGTCGGTGGCGTGCGGTTTCCAGGACGGCTTGGCCAGGCGTTCGATGACCAGTGGCGCTCCGGTGAAGATGATCGCGCCGGCGGCGACGAGTCCCACGTACAGGGCGGGGCTGCCGATGGGTAGCTGGGAGGGCGGGACGAAGGCCAGGACGAACGCGAACGCGACGGCCAGGAAGCCGATCCCGGCCACCAGCCACATGCCGGTCATGCCGCCCGGGACGCGGAAGGAGCGCGGCAGGTCGGGCTGGGTGTAGCGCAGCCGGATCGCCGAGGCGTAGATGAGCATGTAGACGATGATGTACAGGCTGACGGCCATCGCCGAGATCAGGAAGAACACCGTGTTGACGTTGTCCATCAGCAGGTAGAGCAGCGCGAAGACCGAGACGATCACGGCTTGGATGAGCAGGATGTTGCGCTGCACACCGGCCTTGTTGGTCTTCTGCATGACCGGCGGGAGCAGCCCGTCCTTGGCGGTGGCCAGCACGCCGCGGCTGGGCCCGGTGATCCAGGCCAGCACACCGCCGAGCGCGCCGTAACAGATCAGCACGGCGAGCACCTGCACCGGCCACGACATGCTCATCAACGTCGTGAAGGCTGTGCTCAGCGCGTCGAACACGCCGGTGGTCACATCGATCTGCCGGTACGGCAGGATGCCGGCCACGGCCAGCGCGCCGAGGGTGAAGATGGTGAATGCGACGGCGGCGGCGATCATGATGACGATCGGGTAGCCGCGCTTGGGGTCCTTGAGCTCGCTGGCGTGCACGGCCTGGGACTCCACGCCGGCGAAGTTCAGCAGGATCCCGGACAGGAACGCCAGCCCGGCCAGGCCGGTGATGTAGGGGAACCAGCGCGGGTGCGGGTGGCCGTCGGTGACGGTGGCCACGGCCTGGTTGGTCGCCTCGTTCCAGCCGGCGCCGTGGCCGGTGACGATCCAGGCGACGAACAGGGCGATCAGGATGACGCCCGGTACGACGGTGCCGGCCATGAACCCGTATTTGGCCACCTTGGTGGCGAAGTGGTTGCTGACCAGCGCCACGGCCGTGCACAGCCAGAACGCCACGACGATGAAGACCCCGATGAAGACGTGGTTGCCCGCCAGGTCGGGCTTGCCGATGGCGAAGGCGGCCGCGACCGCGGCGAAGGTCAGGCCGGTCGGGTACCAGACGATGTTCTGCACCCAGGTCAGGAAGATCGCCACGAAGCCGGTGCGCTTGCCGAACGCCTCGCCGACCCACACATACAGGCCGCCCTCCCGCTTGCCGAACGCGCCGCCGAGTTCGGCTGCCACGAGCCCGACCGGGATCAGGAACAGAAAGGTGGAAAAGCCGATGTAGGCGAACATCGTCAGCTCTTCCTTGGCCATCATCGCCAGCCCGCGCAGCGAGGTGACGATGGAGGCGGCGGTCACCAGCCCCAGGGTGGAGACCGCCATGTATCTGGCGCTCTGCCCCCGCGCCGGGCCTCGGGTGTCGCTCATGACGGATTCCCCCCTGCCAACACAAGTGATCAGAAGAGCGACAGCCCGCTCGTCTTCGCGAAGGTCTCCAGCGCGATCGTCGCCGAGACCGAGTTCCCGTGCGGGTCCAGGCCCGGCCCCCAGGCCGCGACACTGCACCTGCCCGGCACGATCGCCAGGATCCCGCCGCCGACCCCGCTCTTGCACGGCAGGCCGACCCGGTAGGCGAAGTCTCCCGCTTCGTCGTAGGTGCCGCAGGTCAGCGTGATCGCGGTGATCCTGCGTGCGTCCTGTTGGCTGATCAGGCGGGTGCCGTCGGCGCGCAGTCCGTGCCCGGCCACCAGCAGCCCGGCCCTGGCCAGCTCGGCGCAGGTGATCATGATCGAGCACTGGCTGAAGTAGTGGTCGAGCGTGTCGGGAACCGGGTTGGTCATGTTCTCGAAGTCGGCCATCAGGTAGGCCAGCGCCCGGTTTCGGTTGCCGGTGCGGGCCTCGGAGCGGGCGGTGACGCCGTCCTCGTGCAACTGCGGATTGCCGCTCTCCTCGCGCAGCAGGGTGCGGATCGCGGCGAACGCGTCGCCGGTGTAGGTCAGGAGCTGGTCGGTGACCACGATCGCGCCGGGGTTGATGAACGGGTTGCGCGGGATGCCCTTCTCGAGCTCCAGCAAGATCAGGTCGTTGAACGGCTCGCCTGACGGCTCCCGCCGTACCCGCTGCCACAGAGCGCCGTCATCGCGCGACAGCACCAGAGACAGGGCGAACAGCTTGGAGATGCTCTCGATCGCGAACGGCACGTCGGCCTGCCCGCCGGTGTGCATCTGCCCGTCGAGGGTGGCTACGGCGAAGCCGAACTGGCCGGGGTCGACCTTGGCCAGGTCCGGGATGTAGTCGGCGACCTTGCCCTCGCCGATGTGCGGGGTGGCGGCGGCCACCGCCTGTTCGACGATCGCGGCAAGGTCGAGATCGGCGGGCACGCCGGGAGCCTCAGGCGCGGCGGGTGTGGTCATCAGTGGTGGAATCCGATCCGGGACACGTCCTCGGGCAGCTCGGCCGGCTTGCCCGCGGTCAGGCGGTGCAGGGCGCGGCGCATGTCCTCGGCCAGCAGCGCCATCTCGTCCCTGCCGATGCCGTGCCGGATGAGGATGCGCTGGATGACGGTGTCCTGCTGCTCGGCGGGCAGCGGGTAGGCGGGCACCTGCCAGCCGCGCATGCGCAGCTGGTCGGTCAGGTCGTAGAGCGTGAAGCCCGCGCCGTCCGGGTCCTTGAGCTTGTAGGAGATGGCGGGCAGCGCGCCCCGCCCGTCGTAGAGCAGCTCGAAGGGGCCCATGGCGGCGACCTCCTTGCCCAGGTACTGGGCGGTGGCCGCGCAGGCTTCGTACACCTCGCGGTAGCCCTGCCTGCCCAGCCGCTGGAACAGGTAGTACTGCGCGATGATCTCCCCGCCGGGGCGGGAGAAGTTCAGCGCGAAGGTCGGCATGTCGCCGCCGAGGTAGTCGACGCGGAAGATCAGGTCCTCGGGCAGCAGGGCGGGCTCGCGCCACACCACCCAGCCGACGCCGAGCGGGGCCATGCCGTACTTGTGGCCGGAGGCGTTGATGGAGGCGACCCGCTCGACGCGGAAGTCCCACACCAGCTCCGGATACAGGAACGGGGCGATGAACCCGCCGCTGGCCGCGTCCACGTGGATCGGGATGTCCAGGCCGGTCTCGGCCTGGATCCGGTCCAGCTCGGCCGACAGCTCGGCCACCGGCTCGAAGTCGCAGGTGAAGGTGACCCCGAGGATCGCGACCACACCGATCGTGTTCTCATCGACGTACTGGGCCAGTTGGTGCGGCCGCAGACCGGTCGCGCCCTTCTCCAGGGGCACCTGGCGGATCTCGACGTCGAAGTAGCGGGCGAACTTGTCCCAGCAGATCTGCACGGGGCCCGCCACGATGTTCGGCCTGTCGGCCGGCTTGCCCTCGGCCAGGCGCTTTTGCCGCCAGCGCCACTTCAGCGCCAGCCCGCCGAGCATCGCCGCCTCGCTGGAACCGGTCGTGGAGCAACCCATCGGCGACGCGCCGGCCGGGGCGTTCCACAGGTCGGCCAGGATGTTCACGCACCGCGCCTCGATCTCGGCGGTCTGCGGGTACTCATCCTTGTCGATCATGTTCTTGTCGAGGCACTCGTTCATCAGCCGATGCACCTCGTCCTCGGACCAGGTGGTGCAGAACGTGGCCAGGTTCTGCGAGGCGTTGCCGTCCAGCAGCAGCTCGTTGCGGAGCATCTGGTAGACGGCCTCCGGCCGCGACGTCTGCTCCGGCATGCGGTTCTTGGCCGCGACGCGCACGCCCACCGGACCGGCGAACAGGTCGGTGGCGTCGTCGACCTGCTTGTGATCGGTGGCCTTGTGCAACGCCATGATCCATTCCCCCATCCATCCGCCTGAGCATCTTGATCAGGGGAGACTTGCCCGACGACGCATCAACACAGCGGCACAACCGGCCCATGAACCCACCAACAGGCTCCTGGGCGGCACGGGTTGCGGGATAACTGTTGTCATAGCGATCACGGACCGGGCGCGAGCTGGGCGGAACGCGTCCGGCGACCGGTCTTCGTTTCCCGGAGGACGACGGCTGTGCGTAGGTTCCTCAGCCCCGGTTCAGGCGCGACGCCGATAGGCCCGTACGGCCAGCGGCGCGAACACCGCCGCGATCCCCAGACCCCATGCCAGCGAAGCCAGCACCGGACCACCCGCCGGGCCGCCGAGCATGAGCGCCCGCGAGGCGTCCATCACCCGCTCGACCGGATTGACGTTCAGCCACATCTGCAGCCAGCCCGGCATGGTGCCCTTGGGCGCGGTCATGCTCGTGCCGAACGTCAGCGGGAAGATCACCAGGAACGACAGCCCCTGCACCGCCCCCGGCGTCCTGGCGATCATCCCGAACAGGACGAACACCCAGCTCACACAGAACGCGAAGAACATCGTCAGCAGGCACGCGGCCAGCACGCCCAGCAGCCCGGTCTGCGCCCGGAACCCCAGCAGCGTGCCGAAGCCCAGCATCGAGGCGGTCGCCACTACATACCTGATCACATCCCCCAGCACCGACCCCAGCAACGGCGCCGAGCGGCCGATGGGCAGCGCGCGGAACCGGTCGAAGACGCCCTTGTCGATGTCGGTGCTGAGGTTCACCCCGGTGGACATGGCGGCTATCAGCATGACCTGCACCAGCATCGCGGGCAGGACGAGTTGCAGGTACGCGCCGGTGGAGCCCGACACCGCCCCGCCCAGCAGGAACACGAAGACGACCAGGAACATCAGCGGCTGGATCGTCACGTCGAGCAGTTGCTCGGGGGTGCGCAGGGTCTTGGTGACGCTGCGTCCGGCCAGGGCGAGGCTGTGCCGTACCAGGGCGAAAGGGCGCGGCTGGGCGCGTGCGGGAGCTTGCTTGTCCACGGTGAGGGTCATGCGGCGGCCTCTTGTTGTCCGGTCAGGGTGAAGAAGACCTCGTCCAGGCTGGGCAGATGCAGCGACAGCTCGGCCGCGGTGATGCCGGACGCGGCCAGCGCGGCCACGATCTCGGCGAACGCGGCGTCGCCGGCCACCGGGACCGTGACCACGCCGCGGGCGGGGCGCTTGGGCCGGCGGCCGGACAGGCGGGCCAGGATCGCCTCGGCTTCGGGCAGGCGTTCGGGGTCGGCGGGGCGTACGAGGGCGGTCTGGCCGCCGACGACGCGTTTGAGCTGGGCCGGGCTGCCGTGCGCGATGACCTTGCCGTGGTCGATGACCGAGATGTCGTCGGCCAGCGCGTCGGCTTCCTCCAGGTATTGCGTGGTCAGCAGGACGGTCACGCCGTCCTCGACCAGATCGCGGACGATCGTCCAGACGTCCTCGCGCTTGGCGGGGTCCAGGCCGGTGGTCGGCTCGTCCAGGAAGATCACGTCGGGACGGCCGACCAGGCTCGCGGCCAGGTCGAGGCGGCGGCGCATCCCGCCCGAGTAGGTCTTGCACCTGCGGTCGGCCGCCGCCTCCAGCCCGAACTCCGCGAGCAGCTCGGCCGCTCGGTGCCTGGCCTGGTTGCCAGGTAGGTCGAGCAGGCGGGCTATGAGCACCAGGTTCTCCCGGCCGGTCAGGTCCTCGTCGACCGAGGCGTACTGGCCGGTCAGGCCGATCAGGCGGCGTACGCGGGCGGCGTGGCGCACCACGTCGAGCCCGCCCACGGTGGCGCTGCCCGCGTCGGCCCGCAGCAGCGTGGCCAGGACGCGCACGGCGGTCGTCTTCCCGACGCACGGTTTATAGCCCATTATAGAGATAAGAGCAGGTCAACCGGGCAAAGGGAGGCAACATGAGGCTTTTGGCAGCCGCAGTAGAAGCCCGCGTCGTCGTCGATTACTGCCGCATCAGCTACGACAAGACCGGCGCAGCCGATGGGGTCGGCGACCAGCACGACGAGAACGAGGAAGCAGCCGAGCAGCTCGGCGAGACGATCGCGCGAAGCTACGTGGACAACGACCTATCCGCGTTCAAGGTCAACGTCCAGCGTCCCGCCTATGACCGCCTGTTGGCTGACATGCGCGAGAACCAGATCCGCACGATCATCATTTGGCACGCCAACCGCCTTAACCGCACCGTGGAAGCAGTACTGCAGTTCATCGAGGTAGCCCGCGCAGCCAAGGTCAAGTTGTACTCGGTCACCAAGGGTTCCCACTACAACCTTGAGACCGCAGCCGGACGCCGCGACCTGATCAAGGACACCCTTGACGCCGAGTACGAGTCAGCCCACCGGGGCGAGCGTGTCACCAAGGCCCGCAAGCGCCAGGCCCGCCACGGCATCTACGGCGGAGGGGTGCGCCCCTACGGTTGGGGCGTGGACACCGGCCGGGTTCGTCACGTGTGCGTCAACCCGAAGGCGCCGCTGGAGGACCGCCGGTATGAGGACCGCACCGTCTTGGACATGGGCCAGCACAACCCGGCCGAGGCGAACGAGATCCGCAGGTGGGCAGGTGACCTTCTGGCCGGAGTCAAGATGGGGCACGTGCTACGCAGCATGGCCAAGCGCGGCGTGCTCACCGCATCCCAGACCGATGGCCGCATCCTGCGCAAGGGAGGCAAGGAGGTTGAGCCCGGAGGCTGGCACTCCCGTACCGTGTGGCAGATCCTTCTCAACCCGCGCACCGTCGGGCACAGCGTCCGTAACGGCGAGATCATCAAGCGCAACGCCTACCCCGCCATTCTGACCGAGCACCAGCAAGAGGCGCTGAGGGTCATCAAGAACGACCCCACCCGCACCACCTCACCGGGCAACGTGCCCAAGTGGCTCAACTCCCTGATCGCGCTGTGCGACAAGTGCGGCGCGACCTACCGCGCCCGCAGCAAGAACGGCAAGCTCATCTATCAGTGCATCACCGGGCACAACGGGCCGGACGCCGTGCACGCTGACATGTTCGTCCGGGACTACGTGTTGGGCCGTCTGTCTCACGACGACGTGCAAGACCTCCTTCCGTCCGCCGAGCGGGAAGAGATCGATTTCGCCGGGATTCAGGCCCAGATCATCGAGCTTGAGGAGAGCAAGCGCCAGGCGGCCCGCATGTTCGTGCAGAAGACGATGGATGAGGACATGATGGCCGAAGCCAAGCGCTACGCCGATGAGCAGATTGCCGGGTTGCGTGAGCAGATGAACCGCGCCACCTCTGACAGCCCGCTGTCCGATCTGTTCGACTACGACAGCGCCCGTGACTGGTGGGAGGCGATCGGGCTAGGCCGTCAGCGCGAGGTGGTCAAGATGCTCGTCACCGTGACCTTCCACGGCATCGGCCGAGGCAAGCGCGTCCCCATCAAGGACAGGGTCACCATCACGCCCAAGACCCGCCCCGAGCCGACCCAGCCCCTAGCCGCCTAGCAGCCCCCACGGGGTGCCGGAATCCCCGCTCCGGCACCCAGGGGCAGCCCTACCTACCGCGTGCCGCTGTCCGACTCATCACCGGCCCGAAGCAGCAGGCGCAGCCGCAACCGGTCGCGATCCGACAGCGGCGGCCAATCGGCCGTCTGTTTCTCGAAATAGGCTCGCCGTTCTTCCTCCGAGGCGAACCCGCACGCCGCCAGATACTCACGCTCCAGCGCCGCAGTCCCGCCCCATGCACCCGGCCGACCCACTGACCCAGTCTCAGACCCGCCCGCCTTACGGGCGCTTGGGTAGGGGTGCCGCCTACGGTCCGACCCGCGTTCAGGCCCCCCAGCGCGATCATCAAGGGGTGCCGCGCTCTGCCCCGCGCTGTCGTCGGCCCGCCCGCCCGCCCGAGGCTCCGTGTTCGCTGGCCGCCGTCGACCACCAGCCCGCCGACCCGCATAAGTCAGAACGAATGCGGTGCCTTCGGCGCGCTCTTCCGCTGCGGCACTCACCGACGCATCGTACTGTCCGTCCCGCGTCACCGGCCGACCCCTAACTTGGACAGCCGTCCCCAGATGAGCCCGATCCGAGCCCCGACCCGTGTCGGGAAACCGCTTCTCACCTGCCGGGCAGCGCGCCGGCTGGACTCGCGAAAAGCTCGCGCTACGCGTGCCCTGCGGGCATCCAGACGGCACGCATTCGCCGTCACGTCGCCCCCTGTTCGCCGTCCCCGGCCTGCCCGCCAGGATCACCCCGATCCCGTTCCGCAGCCCGCGCCACCTCCAGCGCCCTCCGGTTGCGTTCATGCTCGCCCAGCAGCGTCATGAGCCGTTTCGCCAGCGACGGCATCTCGGGGTCTCTGCCTTGCAGCCGCACCCACACATACCGGCCCGGATCAGCATCCCGGCCCAGCTCATCACCCAGCCCCAGCGCTTCGGCGACCCAGGCCCGCCGCTCCCGCATCAGCCCGCCCAGCGTGCGTGAGGACCAGCGGCGCGAGACCAGCACCCGCCGACCCGCGTAGCCCATGTGCACGCCCAGGTGAGCCCGCCCCCGGCACTGGCCCGGCACCAAGCCCGCCCGCGCTCCCTTCGGGGTGACCCCGTAGCGCAGCCAGTTCGCGCATCCCGGACTGCACGGCTCCCACCGCAGTTCCTCCAGCATCCGCCACGCATGCGCCCGTCGCCGCCCCGCACTGTTGGCCCGGCTCCCGGGCGCTCCATCGGCCCCTTTCGCCTCATCGCCCGTCTCCGGGTAGGCCACATCCCGGATGCTCTTGGTCAGGTACTTGGTCAGGTAGCGCACCCGCATGTCCGCGTCCGGGCTCCCGGCCAACACCCCCTGAATGTCGAGCTGACTGCCGAACCGCGCCACATGCAGCGGCCCGGCATCGGTGTCGTCATCCAGCGCGTCTAACGCCTCCTGCCAGCTCGGCAGGACCTCGCCGGTCGTGGGCACCATGTAGCGCTCAGCCTCCGGCATCCACACCGGAGTGTTCTCGCCGTCGAACACCGCCCCATCGGTCGGTGGCCACCAGACGTGGGCGTAGGTGGCCTCCACCACCTGCCGGACCGCCGCCCGGGGGATCGTGCCCCGGATGGCGATGTGCAGGTGGGGAGCCAGCCGCCGCTGTGGTTCGACCACCGCGAAGTACTGCACCTGATACCCGGCAACGCGGCGAAGGTTCTGAATGAAGCGGTCGATCAGCTTGCCGAAGTGCAGCGCATCCCGCGCGGCCTGCCGGTAGTCGTACCGGTCCGGATCGACCGGCGCACCGTCCCGCACCCGCCCATAGGAGGGGAGCGTCAGCGTAATGAACATGCTTGGCCGGAACGTGCGCCCCGCGCGACCGGCGAACGTCCGCCCGAGGGTGCCCGGCTCCACGCTCCGTCTGGGCAGCGCCGGAGCGTCCTGCCGCCGTGAGGTAGAGCGCACCCGCCGCCCCGGCCCGTCGTCACCGGCCGTCGTCTCACTCACCGCAGCTTCGACCCGGTCACCGGCCCGCCCGGCATCGGCCGCTGCCGTCTGACCCTCTGCCCTCCCGGGCTCCGTCTCCTCCCTCTCCTTGGTTTCCTCTGCGCTGTCACTGGCCGCGTGCCCACCGACGCGCACGCCCAGCCACCGCATCTCCGCCTCATGCCCGATCAACGCCGCCGCCCAATCGGCAGCCTCGCCCGTGTTCCCGGCCGCCAGCGCCGCATCCCGCAGCGCCAGCAGTTCCGCCCGGTGCTCACCCAGCCAAGCCGCCTCTTGCGGCTCGCACTCCTGGTCCCGCCCGGCCTGCCCGCTCAGCGGTTCCGGCTCCTGGTCCAGGTGCCAGCCCTCCCGGCACTGTTGCTGCCGGGCCGAGCGCACCCGCCGCGCACACGGCCCGCAGACTGTCTCACGCCGCGCCCCGCACGACACGTTGACGATCTTGTGGGTGCCGTTGCGCACGTCCGTCACCCGGTAGGCGATCGGCCGCATGCACACGCCCTTGGCTTGCGCGAGTGCTTGCAGCGTCTCCAGCCGCAGCACCTCCCGTACGTACTCGTGCGTCATCCAGCGCGCCCGCCCCCGCTCGCGGCTCACTGGCCCTCCCCAGTGGACCGCGTCCTGAACGGGCACCCGCCGTCCGCGCCGTTGATCTCGACCCGGGCACGCGCCCCGCACCCAGCGCACTCCACCACCAGCAGGCCCAGATCCAGCCACAACATGTCCTCGCCCTGGCACGCCCCGCAGGACAGCCCCAGCAGTTGCTCACGTACGTTCATCACCGCTCCCTGCCGTCGTCGTTCTTGCGCCGTCGCTTGCCGCCCTTGCCGTGTCTGCCGCCCGGCCGCTCGCTGCCGTTGACCTTGCGCCGCTTGCCGCCAGCGCGGCCCCGCTCCTCCGCCTCGCATTCGTCGCTCTCTTCGCCGTTTCCCCAGTTCGGAGGGGGTGACGTAACCGCCGGCGCCGGGTTGATGATCTTCGTTTCGGCGGGCTGATCTCCCGCCGCCACGGCCCCGCCGTACTCGGCTTCCATCTCCTTCAGCTCGCCGTCACTGATCCACCCGGCCCGCACCCGCAGCGGCTCCGGCTTGCCCTCCAGCCGCACGTACGCCGTCCCCGACCCGACGCTGGGATCGTCCGGGTTGTGCGGGATCTCATCGGCCAGCGCGCCCCGCTCCCGCGCGCCCTTGCCGAGCGCGAGATCCACTTGGTCGGCCTCATCCAGGCGCAGCGCGATCTTGTCCGGGAACAGGTGGCGGATGTCGAGGATGTCTTTCCTCGGGTCCTGCAACGCGGCCACGACGCCGAACCCCACGGCCCGGCCCTGCGTGGTCAGCGTGGCCAGCGCCGCCAGCGCCCGCTTACGCAGGTGGCTGTCCGGCTCATAAGCCGTGAGGAACGCCACCTCATCGATCACCACCAGGACGAACGGCTCGTCCGTCGTGGGCACGTGCCGACGCGTCACGCCCCGGTAGCGCTCCGCCCGTTGCTGCATCCGGGCAACCGCCGCCTCCAGCAGCTTGACCGCCGCCTCACCCCGCGTCGCGTAGCGGTGAAACAGCCCTTCGGCGAACCCGAGTTCCATCCCTTTGGCGTCGATGCCCCACAGCTCCACCAGCCCGGCCAAGGCTCCGGGCAGCAGCCCGCGCACCAGCCCCCACAGCCAGCTCCCTTTACCGGAGCCGGTAGCGCCGACGATCAAGATGTGCGTGCCGTGCACCGCCAGCCGGTAGACCCGGCCGTGCTCGTCCATGCCGATCTCGACCGGCCCGACACCCGCCGTCAGCGGGATAGGCCGTGCGCTGATCACCGCCGCCAACCGGTCACCGCGTTGCAGCACCAGCAGCAGCCAGCCCGGCCGCTTGATCCGCATCAAGCACGCCACACTGCCGAACGCGTGCGCCAGGTTCACCGTGCGCTCTGCCCACAGCTCCGGCGACTGCCCGCGCAGCATCCGCACCGTCACCGTGTCCGCCCACCGGTCGCTACGAACCTTCACCAGGTCGGGCACGAACGACCGGCCGCCAACGCGGCCCGCCAGCCCCGCCACCATCAGCGTCCCGTGCCAGCGACGCCGGTACACCCACAGCCAGCGCAGCCACGACACGAACGGCCAACCGATCAGCCGCATGAACCCGTTCCGGTGCAGCAGCCAGAACACCGCCAGCCACCCGAGGAGGCAGCCGTACCAGATCAGCGCCGACTGCCAGCCGACCAGGTACCAGTAACCACCCAGCACCACCACCAAGGCGCAGGCGACCGGATGCCGCCACACCGTCTTGACCACAGCGGCGACCAGCCGCCACGCCCATATCACCAGGAAGAAGATCGCCGGTGTCTTCAGCGCGGTAGGCCGCCAGTGCAACCGGCCGTCCGGCCGATCGCTCGCGTACTCCTCTGCCGTCTCTCCGCTAACTCTCCGTAACATCATGGGGTCGTCGCCTCTCTTCGGGCAGGCGACATCCCGGCACCGCACACGAGCCCACACCGCGCCAGGCGGGATGCCGACCACGCCGCCGCCACCGGCCGCCCGCACACGGGCACCAGGGCGCGCAGCGTCGCCACACGTCATGAATGAAGATCAGGACGGGGCAGCCCCACGCTTGCCACGCGTCCACTACTCAGAGGGGGTTAAGGGCTCCGCCGAGTCGCTGCATCCGGTCTCCGCTGTCTTCATGCGGCCTCAGGGCGCGATCTCCTAGGCGGCCAACCTGCCCACCTCACCCGGCCCAGCCGGGGTCACCATCTCTGCCCGGGGCATCTCGTCACCGGGACTTGCCTTGCCTCTTGCCGTACCACGCGCTCACAAGCACGTCGGCGCTACGCGCCCACAAGCAGGTGCGGCGCTACGCGCCCACCAACTTCAGCAGCGCTACGCGCTGCCGCCAGCAGCCGGACGCGAGTGCGTCCCCGCCGCCGCTCGACCTTCACCAGCCGCAACCGCCGTTCCCGCCAGCCGCATACCACGCGCCCGAACACTCCAAGCGATCCGCGAACTACCGTCCGGCACATACGGCCGGACCGTCACTCCTTCGAGTTCGACCGGCACCATCTCCAGCCCAAGCGCCGCCAACTGCGGCGGAACCGGAGGCACCACCGGCTGCACCGGACTCGCGATCTTGACCGCTATCGTCTTGTCCGCCGCCCGCGTCTCCGGGTCCGCGTCCATCACCGTCACCTGCCACACGGGTTCGCCCGTGTCAGGGTCCCGCTTCTGCGTGCCACGCACCGCAGCATCGAAGTCCGCAACCGGGGTTACCGGCCCGACCACAAACACGCCGTGCTGAAATACGGCCCGGCATTCCACCGGGATTGGATCTCGTAAACTCACACCTTCTCCTCTCGCGCGCACGTTCGAGCTATCTGTCTAACACGCACGTCAGACCACCACAAGGGAAACGAAAGTGCGATTGTGCGTTAACCCTCACCTACCTCATTTCGGCCTCAGCCCCGGCGCGCCAAATCGGACATCGGCCTCTACATTTTGTCTAGATTCTGTGCAGATCATCCGAAAACGCACGGTTTGACCTGCGGAAACGCCATTCCAGAGACGCTGTAATCCACCTTTAAGCAATGCTGTTAGCTCGCAGCCCTAAGGGTGTGATCTGCATCACACTCAACCGAACCTGCACAAGAAATCCACTTACGCTCCTTGTGTCCCCTCCGGCCGGGGCCGCCTCGACCGCCGACGACCGGCGGCCCCGGCCCCACCCACAAGATCAACCAAAAGCCTTTGGGGACACCCCACGGGCCGACCGCCGCTAGGGCCACTCCGTGACCCAGCACCACGCCGCAGCCCCTGCACTCCGAACCGGCCGACCGCCAGCGTGATACCACTGACACACCGCCGGGTCGGCTTCGGGGGAAACCCGGCCCCGCGTGAAGAGGACGGCAAGAGCGCCCGGCATACCGCTCATCCCGGCGCTCTTGCCCGTCCCGGGCCCACCACAGCAGCATCTTTCGTGCCGATCTCGTCAGCGGCGTTACGGCACCGATCACACCGGACCAAGCAGAGCCGGGCCTCCGGCCCTTAAGCCTGCCCGCAGGACGCCCGGCGCTCACCGATACCGCACCGCCCAGCCGCCGTGATCCTGTGACCCCCCGATGCCAGCACCCGATCCGCATCATCGCCGCAGCCGGACAACAAGAGAGGGCCGTCACGGCGCAGCGCACCCGGCCCCCTCCCGGCGACAGCCGCCCGACCGTGCAACCGTCGAGACCGGTCAGCAACCGCCGCAGGCGCAGCGCTCCACCTCACGACGCGCACCCTACCCCCAGCCCTACCCGCCGAACGCCCCCGCGACCCACCACGCCTCACCCCCCGGCCCGCCGCCTGCCTCTCTCATTGCCGAATTGTTCTTAAATAGATCAAGGGGCGGCGCACAGCGC
>NZ_JBHYIO010000052.1:0-64618 GCF_042740095.1 Nonomuraea sp. NPDC059023
CCGGTCCGCGCGGCAGGGCGAGCGGACCCTGGCGGCTCGGCTGTCTAGCCGAGCGCGTCGACCAGCTTCTTGCGCTGCTGGGCGCCCAGGCCGCCGAGGCGGCGCTTCTCGTCGACGCCCGCCTCCTCCATCAGCGCCGTCGCCTTGGCCGGGCCGACGCCCTTGACCGCGCGAAGGGCCTGGGAGACCTTGATCTTCTTGGCGATGTCGTCGTCACGCTCCAGCAGCTGAGCGAACGACAGCTCACCGGCCTTGACCTTGGCGAGCAGGGCGGTGCGGGCGGCGCGAGCCTCCGCTGCCTTCTCCAGCGCTGCCTTGCGCTGCTCAGGGGTAAGGGTAGGAAGTGCCATCGGATTTCTCTCCTCGGGGATTTACGGACTGTTACCCGTAGTGCAGTGGCTAATCATGGCGGATACCAGGGGTTCGTGTTGCGGAAAGTGGCCGCTCAGCCCGTCCGCCAGACTTCGGCGGCGGCTTCGGCGCATGCCACGTCCTGCGCGACCGTCCCTCCGCTGACCCCTATCCCGCCGACCACGCGTTCTTCCTCACCGTAGTCCGCCCACAGGGGTATGCCACCTCCGAAACAGATGAATCGGTCCCCGGCCAGCCCGAAAAGCTCGCCTCCCGGCGCCGTCAGCGGGGCGAGCTGCGCGGTGGACATGCGATGGGCGACCGAGGTGTACGCCTTCCCGGGCGCAAGCACGGGACCTGCGATCTCAGCGCCTTCCATACGCTGAAACGTCACCAGGTTCCCGCCCGCGTCGACCACCGCGACCGACACCCGGGCCCCTTCCCGCCCCGCCTGCTTCAACGCCGCCTCACACATGCGTAATGCGATCTCCAGGTTCACGCGACTCTCCCCAAGTCCCGAAATCTCCAGATCCATGTGTACGGCTCGCGCCGACCTCCACGCAAGATCATCGAGCACCAGTTCGGAAGAGTGGTTCATCCCTTGTCGGTGGTTTTCATCACATCGCGATTCTCGGGCGTGTCGCGGCAGGTGATAATCACTTCCCATAGTGAAATTTTTTAGTATGGTCGTTACATGTCATTGCGCATGGCCCTGCTGACGCTCATCGCCGGAGCGCCACGGAGCGGGTACGACATCGGGCAGGAATTCGACGGCGTCCTCACGTTCGTCTGGCACGCCAAGCCGACGCAGGTCTACCCGGAGCTGAAGCGGCTGGCCGCCGAAGGGCTCATCAGGGAGCAGGCCGAGGGGTCGCGGGGGCGGCGGCCGTACGAGATCACCGAGGAGGGGACGCGGGCACTGCGGGACTGGCTCGTGACCACCTCCGCCGACCACGCGCAGCGCAACGAGACCGTGCTGCGCTCGTTCGCGCTGTGGGTCGTCTCGCCGCGGGAGGCGGCGGACTTCCTGCGTGAGGAACTGGAGTACCACCGGGCGCGGCTGCGCGGGCTGCGTGCCCTGCGCAACGGGCTCGACCTGCGGCTGGCGCAGGATCGGGCGGCCCTGCTCGGGGTGGAGGCGGGCGTGCGGCGGCTGGAGGCCATGGTGTCCTGGGCCGAATGGGCCATCGAGACCGTCTCCCACTGGCCCGCGCCGGTCGCGGAGGGGCGCTCGTGAACGGGCTCGGGTGGGCGGAGTTCGGCGATCCGGCGGGCCGGCCCGTGGTGTTCGTGCACGGGTACGCCTCGTCGCGGTGGGCCGCGGGGTGGACGCTGTCGGGCGAGCTGCTGGTCCGGGAGGGCATCCGGGTGCTCGCGCCGGACCGGCCCGGCTACGGCGGCACGCCGCCGATGCCGCGGGAACGGTGGACCGCGCGGGTGGCGGCACGGGCCGAGGAGGTGGGTCCGGTGGTGGTGGCCGGCGTCTCCATGGGCGCCTCGGCCGCCCTGCGCCTGGCCGTCGCCCGGCCCGACCTGGTGACGGGTGTGGCGCTGCTGTCGGGCATGGCCCCGGTACCCGCCACCAGGTGGTCGCCCGCCGCCAAGGCCGACGCCTTCTACTGGCGGCTGGCCCGCCGCGCGCCCTGGCTGCTGCGCCGCCTGTGCGCCGTGTCCGCCCGCGCGATGGCGTCGGCGGACGCGCGCGTCATCCCGCGTATCGAGCGCGCCCTTCCCGCCGCCGACCTGGCGGTCTTCCGCGCCCGAGCCGGTACGGCCCAGGCCGCCTTCCTGTCCGACGCCACCGAGAGCGCCAGGCAGGGCGGCGCGGCGATGGCCGACGACCTGCTCCGGCACCTGCGCCCCTGGGACATCGCCGTGGAGGAGGTGACGACCCCGGTGCGCCTGATCCATGGCGTGGACGACCCGAAGGTCCCGGTGTCGCTGGCCCGGTCCCTGGCCGCCCGCCTGCCACGCGTGGAGGCGACGTACCTGCCCGGCGGCCACTTCGCCCCCTTCGCCGATCAGGAAGCCCTTATGGCCGTGCTCGGGGGCGCCAGGTTCTGAGACCCTCCGGGGTCAGGAACGCGTCGAACACCGACTCCATCGCCCCCAGCAGCGCCCCGCTCCACCCCAGCTCCGACGGCGCCAGCTCGGGCAGCCGCTCGGCCCGGATCCTCATCAGCCCGGCCTGGAACGCCTCCGACAACGCCGCCCGTCCCTGCGTGAACAGGTCGACGCCGAGGCCGGACATGGTGACGATCTCCGGGTCGTGCGCGTTGACCAGGGCGGCGATGCCGCGGCCCAGGGCGCGCGCGCCCGCGTCGACCGCCGCGGCCGCCTCGGGGTCGCCCTTCCCCGACCTGGCCAGGATGGCCTGCGCCTGGTCGCGCCCCCTGCCGCCGCCCGCGGCCAGTCCCAGGTGGCGCAGCAGCGCGTTGGCCCCCACCTCCATGCCCCAGCACCCCCGGGCCCCGCACGGGCACGGATCGGTACGCCCGGTCAGCGGCATGTGCCCGAACTCCGCCCCCACGCCCGTCGCCCCGCCCAGCGGCCGTCCGCCGACCACCAGCACGCCGCCGAGGTCGAAGTCCACGTGCAGGTGCAGTCCCATCCGGACCCCCGCCATCCGCCCCCTGCGCGCCTCGGCCAGCGCCGCGAACGCCGTGTCGTTGCCCACGTGCAGCCGGGTGCCCGCGGGGATGCCGCAGGCCAGCCCGGCCGACGCGTCCACGGCGCGCCAGCCCAGGTGGGAGACGTCGACGAGGCGGTCGTCGCGTACCGGTCCCGGGACGGCCAGGCCGATGCCGACGGCGCGGGAGCCGTACCGCTGAAGGTGGGTGCGCAACGCTGCCGCGAGCGGACCGAACGCGCCCTCGGGCGTGCCGTCGTGCGGGCGCGCGGCGAGCGGCGTGATGCGGCCGCCGAGCTCGCCCGCGGCGATCTCCCACCCGTCCTCGCGCAGGTCGGCGGCGAGGGCGACGGGGCCGCACGGGTGCGGTCCCGGGATCTGGGTGGGGCGGCCGCGGCCGTGCTCGGCGGAGGGTTCCTCGTGCAGGAGGGAGTCCTCGCTCAGGCGGGTGACCAGGACCGACGCGGTCCCGCGGGCGAGGTCGAGGTCCTTGGTGAGCTGTGATCGGGTACGGCTCGCGCCGCAGTCGTGCACCGCGCGCAGCAGCCGCGCCCTGTTGTGCTCGCGGAGCTCGACGCTGGTTGTGGCCCCGGTCACGGTTCGCATCTCGTCATTGTGGCGGCCTCCTCGTTCTTATTATGCTCTAGGCGTGAACAAAATGGTGGCGAGGCGTGCGCGGCAGGGTGTGTTCGGACTCTTCTTTCTCAGCGGGCTCGTGGTGGGCGTGTGGGCGGCCGGGCTGCCCTCGCTCAACGACCGGCTCGACCTGGGCCCGGCCAGGCTGGGCACCGTGCTCCTGCTGATCTCCCTGGGGGCGCTGGTGTCGATGCTGGTCGCCGGGCCCGTGGTCGACCGGTGGACGAGCCGGCGGGTGTGCTGGTTCGCCGGCCCGCTGTCGGCGCTGGCCCTGCTCGCCCCCGCCGTGGCGCCGTCATACGGCCTCCTCGCGGTGGCGGCCGTGGTGTTCGGCATCGGGATCGGGGTGGTCGAGGTCGGCATCAACGCCCACTCCGTCGAGGTCGAGCGCGTGTACGGCCGGCCGATCATCTCCGCCTTCCACGGCACCTGGAGCCTGGGCGGCGCGGCGGCCGGCCTGATCACGTCGCTGGTGCTGAAGCTGGGTGTGAGCGGGCAGGCACTGCTGGTGGCCACGGCCCTGATCGTGCCCTTCCTGTACGTGCCCGCCGTGATGCGCCTGCTCCCGTCCGTGCCCTCCGACACCGCCTCCACCTCCACCGGCGCCGGTACGGCCGCCGCCCCCGGCAAGGCGGTCGGGATGCGGTGGGGGCTGATCGCGCTGCTGGGGCTGGCCGCGTTCGCCGGGCACCTGGCCGAGGGCGCGGCCATCGACTGGGCCGCCCTGCACGCCCGCTGGATCCTGGGCACGGACCCGGCGGCGGCGCCGCTGGCCTACACGATCTTCGCGGTGGCGATGACGACGGTGCGGTTGCTCGGCGACCCGATCCGGGCGCGGCTGGGCTCTGTGCTGACCATCCAGTTGGCAGGCGTGCTGGCCACGTGCGGATACGTGCTGGTGCTCTGCGCACCGCTCGTCGAGGGAGTGGCACAAGTGGTGGTCGCGTGGACGGGGTGGGCGCTGGCGGGCGTCGGACTGGCCACCGTGGTACCGGTCATCTTCAGCGCGGTGGGCGCCGCCGGCGGGCCGGTGGGCAAGGCGCTGTCCCTGGTCACCGCCTTTGGATACTCGGGCTTGCTGATCGGGCCCGCGGTGCTGGGATTCGTGGCCGAGGCCTCTTCCCTGCCGGTGGCGCTGGTGATCCCGGCAGTGCTTGCGGCGGTGGTAGCCCTGGCCGGCAGCCCCTCCATCCGAGCCCTCACCACCCGCCCCACCCCCGACCCCGTCCCCGCCCACGACTAGCTGTACTGCTGTGGGGACGTGGCGCTCGGCCGGCCGGGCCCGGCACGTGCTGCGCCGGTCCCGTCCGTGCCACATCTCGCCGTACCGGCGCAACGGGCACGGCGCCCAGCCCACCAACCCCCGGCCGTCTACCCACGCTTTGGGCGCCGGTGTGGCGAGAAGTGGCGGGGTCGTAGTCGGCGTAACGCGCAGGGCGCCCAGCCCACCGATCCCCGGCCGTCTACCCACGCTTTTGGGCGCCGGTGCGGTGAGAAGTGGCGCGGTCGTAGCCGGCGCAACGGGCACGGTGCCCAGCCCACCGATCCCCGGCCGTCTACCCACGCTTTTGGGCGCCGGTGCGGCGAGAAGTGGCGCGGCGGTAGTCGGCGCAACGCGCACGGTGCCCAGTCCACCGATCCCCGGCCGTCTACCCACGCTTTTGAGCGCCGGTGCGGCGAGAAGCCGCGCGGTCGTAGCCGGCGCAACGCGCACGGCGCCCAGCCACCCAAGCGCCGCCGCCTGGCGTCACTCCGCGCCACGGCCTTCCGGGTGGTCACGGCGGTGGCCGGGTGGTGCTGGGGAGGGGGAGGCGGGGGTGGGTTACGGAAAGTTGGGTTGGGCTACTGGTGGGGTGACAAAGGGTCAAATAGTGGCTGACCTGGTGTTATTCTATCGTGACTTGACCTCAAGGTTACATACGGGTTTCATGTGGCCAACTCAGTAAACGTTTACAGATGGCTTTCTGTCACCGTTTACCCCATGGAAGGAAAGCCTTGGCCGACGGACCCACGATCAACACGATCGCCGAGCGTGCGGGCGTCTCGATCGCCTCCGTCTCGCGGGTCCTGAACGGCCTGCCGACCCGCCAGGAAACCATCCGCAAGGTCCTGGCCGCCGCCGAGGAACTCGGGTACGTGCGCAACGCCGTGGCCCGCAGCCTCAAGTCCCGGCGCACCAACCAGGTCGCCTTCGCCATGGCCGACATCGGCAACCCGGTCTACCTGGCCATGGTCCGCCAGATCCAGCCCGTGCTCAAGGCGGCCGGCTACCGGCTCGTACTCCACTCCACCGACGCCATCGCCGCCGACGAGATCGACGTGCTGCACAGCCTCGGCGAGCGCTACGTCGACGGCCTCATCCTGAGCCCCCTGCGCGTTACGGAAGCGCACCTGGAGACGCTCAAGGCCGCCCGCGCCCCCGTCGTGATCATCGGCTCGGTTCCGGACGGCACCCGGGTCGACAACGTACGCGCCGACTCGCGCACCGGCGTCCGGCTCGCGCTCGACCACCTGCACGCGCTCGGCCGCCGCCGGATCGCGCTGGTCAACGGCCCGCTCGACACCGTGCCCGGCGCGTCCCGCGGGGCGGCCTACGCCGAGGCGCTGGAGGAGCTCGGCCTGCCGTACGACGAAGGGCTGGTCGAGATCGGCGACTTCTACCGGGCGGACGGCGCGCGGGCGGTGGCCGCCCTGCTGGCCCGGCGGCCCGACCTCGACGCGCTCATGTGCGCCAACGACCTCATCGCGCTCGGCGCGCTCGACGTGCTGCGCGCCGCGGGGCGGCGGGTGCCCGAGGACGTGGCCGTGGTCGGCATGGACGACACCGAACTGGCCGCCGCCTCCTACCCGTCGCTGACCAGCGTCTCGCTGGGCTCGGCCGAACGCGGCAAGGCCGCCGTCGATCTGCTGCTCGACCGGCTGCAGCGCGGCGACCGCGAGCCGCGCCTGGTGACGGTGCCGCCGCGCCTCGTGGTGCGCGCCTCGACCTCGGGTGAGGAGCCCGCGCTGCCGTACGACCTCACGACCCACCCACCGGGAGCCCTGGCGGGGGCGGCTCCCGGCGACAAGAGCTCGGCACAGGAGGGAGGCGCCGGATGACGGCGACCGCGACCAGACCGGCGCCACCCAAACCGCGCTCGCGGCGCGGCGGTGGCGGCTCGCGCCGCAACCGCGAGATGTGGGTGCTGATGTTGCCGGCGCTGGTGCCGGTCCTGCTGTTCAGCGTGGGACCGCTGCTGTACGGCGTGGGCCTCGCCTTCACCGACGCCCGCGCGACCAGAAACCGGGACATCAGCTTTACCGGTCTGGAAAACGTTTACGAACTGTTCGGCGACGCCGACTTCTGGTCCTCGTTCAAGATCGGCCTGATCTGGTCGGTGTCGGTGACGGTGCTGCAGTTCCTGGCCGCGCTCGGCCTGGCGCTGCTGCTCAACCAGAACCTCAGGTTCAGGGGCGTGGCCCGGGTGCTGGCCGTGGTGCCGTGGGCGATGCCGCCGGTGGTCATCGGCCTCATGTGGAAGCTCGTCTACCACCCCGACGCCGGAATCCTCAACAGCATGCTCGGCACCGACGTCAACTGGCTGGCCGACTTCTCGCTCGCGCTGCCCGCGATCATCGTGGTCGGCGTCTGGACGGGCATGCCGCAGACGACGGTGGTGCTGCTGGCGGGCCTGCAGAGCGTGCCGAAGGAACTGTACGAGGCGGTCGAGGTCGACGGCGCGGGCCGCTGGCGGCGCTTCTGGAACATCACGCTGCCGCAGCTGCGCCCGGTCATCGTGGCCATCACCTCGCTCGACTTCGTGTGGAACATCAACCAGTTCGGCCTGGTCTACGTGCTCACCGCCGGTGGACCGGGCGGTCAGACAAGGCTGCCGATGCTGTTCGCCTACGAGGAGGCGTTCCGCTACCGCTTCTTCGGCTACGCCTCCATGCTCGGCGTCGCGTTCGCGATCGTCGTGCTCGCGGTGCTCGGCCTGTACCTGTGGCGTCAGATGAAGGAGGCCAAGTGAAGCGCCTGCCGAGCTACGCGGCCCTGCTCGCCTACATCGTCTTCCTTGCCTTCCCGCTGGTCTGGCTGCTGTCGACGGCGCTGAAGACGCCGCAGGAGATGGCCCAGCTTGACCCGACGTGGATCCCGCGCGAGCCGACGCTGACCAACTTCTCCGACGCCTTCGGCGAGCAGGACCTGACCGGCGCCGCCCTGCGCAGCCTGGTCGTGGCGGTCTTCAGCAGCTTCATCACCGTGCTGATCTCGCTGCCCGCGGCGTACGCCATGGCCCGCTACCGCAGCCTGGTCAACCGGGTGGCGATCGGGTGGGTGCTGGTCAGCCAGGTCTTCCCGTTCATCCTGATCATCATCCCGTTGTTCATGGTGCTGCGTGAGCTGGAGCTGGTGAACACGCTGCCCGGCCTGGTGGTCGTGCACGTGACGTTCACGCTGCCGTTCGCGTTGTGGATGCTCCAGGGATACGTGCGGGCGGTGCCGCCGGAGCTGGAGGAGGCCGCGTCCGTGGACGGCGCCGGCCGCCTGCGCGCGCTGGTCAGCGTCGTCGCCCCGCTGCTCGCCCCCGGTGTGGTGGCGACCTTGCTCTTCTCGTTCATCTCCTCATGGAACGAGTTTCTGTTCGCGCTCGTGATCCTTCAGGACCCCGACGTGATGACCCTCCCGCTGACGCTGGTGCGCTTCACCGGCCCGGAGGGGGTGGCCAGGCTCGGCCCGCTGGCCGCGGCGTCGCTCATGGCGACGATCCCGAGCCTGATCTTCTTCGCAATCATTCAGCGGCGATTGAGGTCCGGCCTGATGGCCGGCGCCGTCAAGGGCTAGGAGGCTCATATGCGAATCAAGTCCGCTCTGGCGGCAGCGGCGCTCGTCGCTGTGGCCGCGGCCGGCTGCGGCAGCGGCGGCAGCGGTGACAAGGGCGAGGCGGCCAAGCCCGGCGAGCCGGTCAAGCTGAACTTCCTCAGCCTCGCCTGGCAGAAGGAGTCGCTCGCGGCGAACAAGGAACTCGTCGAGGAGTGGAACAAGGCCAACCCCACGATCCAGGTCACCTACGTCCAGGGTAGCTGGGACAACGTCAACGACCAGCTCGTGACCCAGTTCGCCGGCGGCACCGCCCCCGACGTCATCCACAACGACTCCCCGGCGCTGTCGGGCTTCGCCGCCGACGGCTACCTGCTCGACCTCAAGGACAAGATCCCGGCCGAGCTGAAGAGCGACATCCCGCAGGCCTCGTGGGACACCACGACGTTCGACGACGGCAAGGGCAACCAGGGCGTGTACGGCGTGCCGTTCCTGCAGGAGTCGCAGGTCATCATCGCCAACAAGAAGCTCCTCGACGAGGCCAAGGTGCGCATCCCCACCGCGGACAGCCCGTGGACGTGGGAGGAGTTCTCCGAGGCGGCCAAGAAGATGACCAAGGACGGCAACTTCGGCGTGGCCTGGCCGATGAAGTCCCCGGTCAACAAGACGCTGAACCTGGCGCTCAACTTCGGCGGCAAGTTCTTCGAGACCGGAGCCGACGGCAAGACCACCGTCAAGGTCGGCCCCGAGGAGCGCGAGGTGCTCCAGCGCATCCACGACCAGCTCTGGAAGGACAAGTCGGCCGACCCGGCGGCGCTCGGCCAGGGCACCGCCGACCCGCTGCCCGCCTTCTACAAGGGCAAGTTCGCGCTGCTGCCGGTCGGCGTCTACCTGCGTCAGCAGGTCGTCGAGCAGGCGCCGGAAGGCTTCGAGTGGGTGACGCTGCCCGGCCCGAAGGGCACCACGACCGAGCAGGGCGCAGTCTCCCAGACGCTCTCGGTCGCCCAGGACAGCAAGAACCCGGACGCGGCGCTGAAGTTCATCTCGTTCTTCCTCAACGGCAAGAACCAGGCGAAGCTCGCCAAGGGCGACTGGCTGCTGCCCACCTCGCAGGCGGCCGCCGCCGACCCGTCCATGACCACGAAGGAGAACGGCTGGGACGTGGCGACCGCGTCCGGCAAGAGCCTCGTGGTGGCGCCCTTCCTCAAGGTGAAGGGCTTCGACGAGTGGAAGAGCAAGGTGGCCACGCCGGTGCTCCAGCAGTACTTCGCCAACAAGATCAGCCTCGACGAGGCGGCGAACAAGCTGGTCGCCGACGGCAACTCGGTGCTGGAGCGGTACCAGAAGTGAACCATCGCGACAGGGCCCGCGGGTGTCTGCTCGGCCTCGCGGCCGGCGACGCCCTCGGGGCCCCTGCGGAGAACATGACCCCCGAGCAGATCACCGCCCGGTGGGGCCGGCTCACGGAGATCGAGGGCGGCGGCACCGACGACACCGAGTACGCCATCTTCGCCGCCTCCCTGCTGCTGCGCCACGGGCACGCGCTCACCCCGGCCGACGTGGCCGCCGCCTACCGCTCCGAGATCATCCCGCTGGTGACCGGGCCGATGCGCGGGGCCGGGTTCTCCGAGCTGGGAACGGTGCAGGCGCTGCGGCGCGGTCTTGAGCCGCCGCTGACCGGCCGCGTGCACGCGCACGGCTGGTCGGACGGGCTGGCCATGCGGGCGGCGCCGTACGGGATCTTCTGCCCGGGAGATCCCGCCGAGGCGGCGCGGCTGGTCGAGCAGGACGGGCTGGTGAGCGGCGACGGCGAGGGCATACTCGGCGGCCGCGCGGTCGCCGGCGCGGTGGCCGCGGCGATGGCGGGCGCGCGGCCGCGGGAGGTCGCGGACGCCGCGCTCGCGGTGATCCCCGCCGACTCGTGGACGGCCCGCGCGATCGTGCGGGTCCGCGACGTCCTGGGCGACATCTCCGGTACGGCAGGCCAAGGCACGGCAGGTGACGGCATTCCCGGCGATCTCGGTCGCCGGTTGCACGAGGCCGTCGTGGTCCGGCACTACCCCTGGACCGACGTCGCCCCGGAGGCCGTCGCCCTGGCGCTGGCCGCGTTCCTGGCCGGCGAGGGCGACGTCGAGGCCTCGGTGACCTTCGGCGTCGGCCTGGGCAGGGACGCCGACACGATCGGCGCCATCGCCGGAGCCATGTCCGGCGCCTTCCAGGGCGAGGCGGGTGTACCCAGGCGCTGGGCCGAGCGCATCGGCCCCGCCACCGGGAAATGCCTGCCCGTCGTCAAGGGCAGACACGTGCTGGACGTCGCCGACGACCTGGCGAAAGGACGCTGAACATCGATGTCGGGGGACAGGATCAGGGGAGCCTTCATCGGGCTCGCCGTGGGAGACGCCGCCGGGTGGCCCGCCGCGCGCCACAGGTCGGCGCTGCACGCGCCGTGGAGCAGGCGGCTGCACCGGGAGCTCGACCTCTTCGCCGAGGAGCACCGGATCACGACACTGCCGGTGCCGTTCGCGCTGAACCAGCCGACCGCGCCGCTGGCGCTCGGCCCGTCGGACGACGCCGAATGGCTGGCGTGGACCGTTCTCACGCTGCGCCGCCCGCGGGCCGAGGCGTTTCGCGAGCTGGCCGGCCGGGAGGACGTCCGGGCCCGGATCTCGGTGGCGAGCGCGCTGGACAACCTGGCCAAGGGCGTCGAACCGCCCGCCAGCGGCCACGACAACCCGCACTTCTTCGACGACGCCGCCGCGATCAGGGCGGTGGCCTTCGGCGCGGCCGGGCTCGACCCGGCCGAGGACGCGCGGGTGACCAACGCCGGTGACGGCGTTCTCGGCGCCCAGGCGGTCGCGGCGGCGATCGGGGCCGCGGTCGGTGGCGCGCCGGTCTCGGAAGCGATCGAGGCGGCGCTGGCCGTCCTGCCGGAGGACACCGCGATCGGGCACAACGCGCGGCTGGCCGTACAGGCCGGGAGGAAGGCGGGCGAGGCGTTCGGCGCGGTGCCCGCGCTGGACGCGGCGCTGCTCGATCACGTCTACAGCTACGCGGTGGGCGCGGCGCAGACCGTGCCGATCGCGCTCGCGCTGGCCGAGGCGTCGGGCGGCGCCGTCGGACCGGCCGTGTCCGCGGCGGCGTGCCTGGCCGCCACCGCGGACTCCGCGCCCGCGCTCGCGGGCGCGATCACCGGAGCGTGCGGGGGGTACGGCTCGATCCCGGAGGGGTGGATCGCGCCGGTTCGCACGCTGGCCGGTTGCTGCTTGCCAGAACTGGCGGGCAGGGATCTCCTGGAACTCACGGAAGGACTGACATGACGCCGCTTGAGGACAAAGCCGCTGGCTGCGTGGCGGGGGCCGCGGTGGGTGACGCTCTGGGCGGCGCCACGGAAGGCTGGACTCCCGAGCAGATCACCACCAGGTACGGCGGGCCGGTCGAGGGCATCGTGCCGCCGTACAACGAGGACTGGCGCAACGCCCGCCCGATCGCCCCGTATCACAAGGGCGACGGCCACATCACCGACGACACCCTGATGACGCACGCGCTGATCCGCGTGTACGAGAAGGCCGGCCGCCACCTCGACGCGTACGCGATGGCCGAGCACTTCGTGCCGGAACTGATGGGCGAGCGTGTGTGGATCCCCGAACTGGAGGCCGAGGCGCTGCCGCTGCAGCGGATCTTCCTGGCCGAGAAGTGGATCGTGGCCCGCCTGCACTACGGCCACGCCGACCCGCGCGAGGCCGGTGTGGGCAACATCGTGAACTGCGGCGCCGCCATGTACGTCGCCCCGGTCGGCGTCGTCAACGCCGGCGACCCGGACGCAGCCTACGCCGAGGCGATCGACCTGACCGGCGCCCACCAGTCCAGCTACGGCCGCGAGGCGGCCGGAATCATGGCCGCCGCGGTCGCCGAGGCCATGCGGCCGGGCGCCACCGTGGACAGCGTGATCGCCACCTCGATCCGCCTGGCCAAGGACGGCACCCGCGCCGCCATCGAGGCCGTGTGCGGCGCCGCGGTGGATCTCGGGCACTGGGACGGCTCGTTCGAGAGGCTGCGCGCCGCCATGCGGCCCTACGACACCGTCGCCGACACCTACCGTGACCAGGGACTCGGGGCGCGCCGGCCGAGCCGGGTGCACAGCATCGAGGAACTGCCGCTGGCGCTGGCCTTCCTGGTGATCGCCAAGGGCGACTTCAGGGAGACCGTGCTCGGCGGGGTGAACTACGGGCGCGACGCCGACTCGATCGCCTCCATGGGCGGGGCGATCGCGGGCGCGCTCGGCGGGCTCGACAGCGTGCCCGCCGCGTGGGTCGAGGCGGTCGGTACGGCCACCCGTACCGACATCGTGACGCCGGGGCGGGCGATCGCCCGGGTGGCCAAGCGCGTCCACACCGCCGACCTGGCCCGCAGGCGCGCCCACGAGGACGCCTTCGCCGAGCTGGCGGGCGAATGATCCGCCTCACCTGGATACAGCCGGAGGACCTGATCGGGCACGAGCTCCGGCAGGCCGGGGAGGACGGGCGGGCCGCCGCCCACCCCGCCCAGCTCGCCCGCATCACCGGCGAGTGGCACGCGGCGGGCGGGCACGACGCCCCGCCGCGCGCCGGCGCCTCCGAGCCGCAGGCTGCGCGGCTGCGCGGGCTGGCCGGTGAGCTGATGGACCGGCTCGCCGCTCTCACCTCACCGCTGGAGGAGCCCGGCGAGCTGACCGACATCATCGCCGCCTGCCCCGCCTGGCCCGCACCGCGGCCCGCGGAACCCGACCCGGCGCGCCTGCTGGCCGCCTGGCAGGGCCGGGCCGCCGGGTGCGTGCTCGGCAAGCCGGTGGAGAAGATCCCGCGCGCGGGCATCAGGGAGATCGCCGAGGCCACGGGGAACTGGCCGATCCGGGGCTGGTTCACCGCGAAGGGCCTGCCCGCCGAGGTGGCCGGCCGGTGGCCGTGGAACCGGCGCAGCGCCGTCAACTCGCTGGCCGAGAACATCGACGGCATCCCCGAGGACGACGACCTCAACTACCCGCTGCTCGCGCTCACCGTCCTGGAGCGGCACGGCCACGGGTTCACCACCGACGACGTGGCCAAACTGTGGCTGGACGAGCTGCCCGCCGGCCGTACCTTCACCGCCGAGCGCGTCGCCTACCGCAACCTGCTCGACGGCCTGGAACCTCCGGACACCGCGACCCACCGCAACCCGTTCCGCGAGTGGATCGGCGCCTTCATCAGGGCCGACGTCTACGGATGGGTGAACCCGGGCGACCCGGCGTCGGCCGCGATCCACGCCTACCGCGACGCCCGCCTGACCCACACCGCCAACGGGCTCTACGGCGCGATGTTCGTCGCCGCCATGTGCGCCCGCGCCCTGGTGAGCACGGACGCCGAAGACGTCGTGGAGACGGGCCTGTCCGTCGTGCCCGCCCGCTCCCGCCTGCATCACGCGGTACGGCAGGCCGTCGAGGCGGCCCGCTCGGCCGGCGACTTCGAGCAGGTCGTGGACGGCCTGTACGAGCGGCACGGCGGCCTGCACTGGGTGCACACGATCAACAACGCCGCCCTGACCGCCGCCGCCCTGGTCCACAGCCGCGGCGACTTCACCCGGGCCATCGCCGGGGCCGTCGCCGGCGGCTGGGACACTGACTCGGCCGGCGCCACCGTCGGCTCGATCGCCGGTGCGCTGGCCGGCCGGGTGCCCGAGCAGTGGCTCATGCGGGACCGCCTGTCCACCAGCCTCACCGGCTTCGATGGAGTGGGGCTGGCAGAGCTGGCCCGCCGTACCCAGGAGATGATGAAGGCATGATCTCGGTCTTCGGCAGCGCGAACATGGACCTGGTCGCGTATGTGGCGCAGGCTCCCAGAACCGGGGAGACCATCACCGGGCGTGCCTTCCGTACGATTCCCGGTGGCAAGGGGGCCAACCAGGCCATCGCCGCGGCGCGGGCGGGTGGCCGGGTGGCGTTCCTGGGGGCGGTGGGCGACGACGGGTTCGGGGCCGAGATGCGGGCCACGCTCGCCGAGGCCGGGGTGGATGTCAGGGGGCTGCGGCAGGTGCCCGGTTCCAGCGGCATCGCGCACATCGTGGTCGATGACGACGGGGGCAACTCGATCATCGTGGTCCCCGGCGCCAACGGCACCGTCAGCGCGCCCTCGGGGGACGATCTCGCCGTGATCGCCGCCTCGCGGGCGTTGCTGCTGCAGCTCGAACTGCCCATGGAGGCGGTCATCGGGGCCGCCGAGGCGGCGCAGGTGTCCGGTGCGCCGGTCATCCTCACCCCGGCGCCCGCCCGGCCGCTGCCGGACGAACTGCTGGACGCCGTGACCCTGATCGTCCCGAACGAGCACGAGGCCGCCGCCATTACCGGCGCCTCCGGGGCCGATGAGGCGCTCGACGCGCTTCTGAAGCGGGTGCCCGAGGCGGTGATCACGCTCGGGGCGGCCGGGGCGCTGTACGGCTCGCGCTCCGGTGAGCGGCTGCGGGTGGCGGCGGTGCCGGTGAAGGCGGTGGACACCACGGCGGCGGGGGACACGTTCGTGGGGGCGCTGGCGGTGGCTCGGGGGGAGGGGCTGGATCCGGCGCGGGCGCTGCGGTTCGCGTCGGCGGCGGCCGCACTGTCGGTGCAGCGGGAGGGGGCCAGTACCTCGATGCCGGCCCGTGCCGAGATCGACGCCTTCCTGCGCGGCTGAAGCCCTCAGGGGTGGGGGGAGCGGGTCGTCAGGCCGGCGGCGATCCAGGCCGACACCTCCTCGACGAGGCCGGGGTCGACGGGCTTGGCGTACTGCCTGCCGTACGTGCTCTGTGAGGCGGGGCCGGGGTCGCGGCGCAGCAGGTGCGTGAGGTCGGGCAGGCGGCGGACCTCGGCGGGGCCCGGGACCACTTCGGCGAGTACGTCGAGGTCGTCGGGGCTGACCTGCACGTCCTTGGCCCCCGTGACGGCCAGCAGGGGCACGCGGACCTCGGCGAGGTCCTTCTTGGGGTCGTAGGTGAGGAACTCGCGCATCGACCGCGCGGGGATCTTGAAGCCGTACAGCCGCGCCACGTCGCCCTTCGTGGCCTTGATCCTGGCCGACAGCTTGGCGGCCAGGCCGCGCATCGTGCGCTGCCCGAGCAGCAGCGCGACGAGCCGTATCGGCCAGGACAGGCCCTCGGCGTCCTTGAGCCCGGCGAACCACAGCAGCGTCTCCTCGCCGGTCATGGTGTGGCCGGAGATCATCACCACCGCCGCGGCGCCCTCGTGCGCGCCGAGCGCCGCGGCGTGCAGCGCGCCCTCGCTGTAGCCGATGGCGCCGACGGCGCCGATCTCCGGGAGCTTGGCGAGCTCGCGCAGGGCCGCGGCGGCGTCGGCGCGGTGCTGGTAGAAGCCGGTCGCCTGCCAGTCGCCCGGGGTCGCGCCGACGCCGCGGCGGTCGTAGCGGTAGGAGGCGACGCCCTTGGCGGCCAGGGCGGCCGCGAGCGGGCCGCCCAGTTCGACGCGGCCCTTGCCGAGGTTGCCGTCGCGGTCGAGCTTGCCCGGCATGAGCAGGAGGACGGCGGGGTGCGGGCCGTCGCCGTCCGGCAGGGTCAGCGTGCCGGACAGGGACAGGCCGCCGTCGATGGTCAGGTTCAGGTCTCGGTACATGGGTACTCCCGGTCTTCACGATATGTCGCATTTACGTTATCGCTCGATGCGAACGTTCGCAATAGTTGAGAATAGTCGCACGACATGAAACCATAGATCCGTGGACGCCTTGGAACTCTTCGCCCATCCGGTACGGCTGCGCGTCATTCACGCCATGGCCGGGCAGCGGACCCTGACCACCGCCCAGCTCTGCGAGGTCATCCCGGACGTGTCGAAGGCGACCGTGTACCGGCACGTCGGCGTCCTGGCCGACGCCGGAATCCTGGAGGTCGACGGGGAGGAGCGGGTGCGGGGCGCGGTGGAACGCCGCTACCGGCTGCGCCGCGAGCACGCCGCCGTCGAGCCGGAGGCGATGGCCGCGCTGTCACCCGAGGAGCACCGCCGCGTCTTCGCCGCCGCCGTCGCCACGCTGCTCGCGGAGTTCGGCGCCTACGTCGAGCGAGACAACGCCGATCCCATCGCCGACGCGGTCGGATACCGGCAGCATGCCGTGTGGCTCGATCCGGCGGAGCTGGAGCAGGTGATCGCCGGTGTGCGGGCCGCCCTGGTTCCCCACCTGGGCAACGAGTCGGCGCCCGGACGGCGCCGCTACCTCATCAGCCCGATCCAGTTTCCGCTGGAGGACTGAGGGGCCCGCCCGTCAGGAGGCCAGGTGGTGGGCGCAGTCGTCGCGGTAGCGCAGGGTGATCTCGCGGATCCTGGCCGGGTTCTCCGTCGCCGCGCGCGACACCGAGGGGATGACGGCCTGCCGTACCCCGGCGAACAGGCGCGCGAGGTCGGACGGAGAGGCGCCCTGGGCGCCCAGGCCCGGTGCGAGGACGGGGCCGTTCAGGCGGGAGAGGTCGAAGCCGGCGTCGGCGACCGTGGCGCCGACCACCACGCCGATCGAGCCCAGCGGGGTCGCGCCCTGGTTCAGGCCGGTCACCGCGTCGTAGATCTGGCCGGCCACGCGTGACTGCAGCCGCTCGGCCTGCGGGTTGGAGGTGCGGGCCAGAATGAACAGGCCGGCGTCGTTGGTGTGGGCCTGCCGGATCGCGGGGGCCAGGGAGGCCAGGCCCAGGTACGGGCTGACCGTCAGGGCGTCGGCGGCCAGGGGGCTGCCGGGGTCGAGGTAGGCCTCGGCGTACGCGATCATGGTGGACTCCACGTCGCCGCGCTTCGCGTCCAGGATGACCAGCGGGCCGGCGGCGCGCAGGTCGCGGACCGTGCGCTCCAGCACCGCCACGCCGCGGCTGCCCCAGCGCTCGTAGAACGCCGACTGCGGCTTGACCACCGCGGCGACGTCGGAGATCTCCTCCACGACCGTGCGGCTGAACTTCTCCAGGCCCGCGGGTGAGTCGTCCAGGCCCCAGGCGAGCAGCTGCGCGGGGCTCGGGTCGATGCCGACGCACAGAGGTCCGTATTTATCCAGTCTGGAGCGCAGGCGCGCCCCGAACGTCTCTTCCATCACAGTGACCCCCCTTACGCGCCGCAGCCTAACTGGTTCGCGGCGCGGGCAGAACGGAATAGACGACCACGGTATGAGTCGGGGGGTACGGACCCGGCCGGATGCGGGGGCCCGCTCGTGGGTAGGTCGCAGGCATGTACGAGATCGCCAGCCGCACACTCACCCTGCGCACCATGCCGCCCAGGGAGGTGACGATCACGGTCGGCCTGCCGTACGAGGAGCCGACGGGGGAGTGGTCGTGCCCCTACCGGATCGACGGCCTGGACGGATGGGAACACGAGCGCAAGGTCACCGAGGCGGACGCGGTGAAGGTCGTGGAGATGGTGCTCGGGGTCCTGCGTACGGCGGTGGCCAACTCGCCGGAGGGCCGCGAGGGCCTGCTGTCGTGGGACGAGGAACCGTCCGGCCCGAGGACCGTCTACCTGAGGATGGACCACGAGGTCAACGCGGCGTACATCGCGATGAAGCGGGAGATCGCCCCGGGCGAGGCGGTACGGCAGGCGGTCGCGGACGACGTGGTCCTGGACTTCGGCGAGTCGGGCGAGCTGCTGGGCGTGGAACTCCTGAACGCCGACACCGCCCTGCCCTCCGAGATGCGCGCCTGACGCCCCGGTCTCAGCGCAGGGCGTTGGCCATGGCCACGGCGGTGGTGCGCCAGATGGGGGTGGCGGGGTCGATGACCGCGAAGTGGTCGCCGGACATCTCCAGGTACGTGAGGTCGTCGCCGGACTCCTTGGCGGCTCTGGCATAGCGGCGGCTGAAGTCGACCAGGTCCAGGTCGTCGCCCGAGCCTTGGACCACCAGCTGGCGTACCTTCAGGGGGAGCCTGGCCAGGGGGCTGGCCTCGCCGTACACCTGGGTGTCCGGACCCAGGGCGGAGGCCACCGCGCCCGAGCTCAGCCACCGGCGCCCGGCCTCCACGAGGTCCAGGACGCCCGCCAGGGAGACGGCCAGCGCCACCCGCGCGCCGTCGGCCGCCGCACGCAGTGCCAGCTGGGCGCCGGCCGAGTGCCCGGCCACCGCGACCCGGCTCAGGTCCAGCGCCGGCTCCGCGGCACCGGCCAGGGCGTCGACGCCCGCCGCCACGTCCGCGGTCGTGGCCCGCCAGCCGTGGAGGTCGGGGCGGCGGTACTCCAGGTTCCACACCGCGAACCCGCGCCCGACCAGGTCGGCGGCGAGCGGCTCCATCAGGTCGGCGGCCCAGATCGACCGCCAGTAGCCCCCGTGCACCAGCACGATCACCGGCAGGCCGCCGGAGGACACGGCGGCGGTGGGCGATCCGGTGGTGGGTGCTTCGGCGGGCGGGAGGTAGAGGTCGGCCCACTGGTCGGGGTGGGGGCCGTAGGGGATGCGGCGGGCGCTGTGGCGGGTGCGGTGCACGGCGTGCCTGATCGCCCAGGCCAGGCCGTCCACGCCGCGTCCGTGCAGGTGGCGGGCGTCCTTGCCGGGACTCACCCGGTCGTCGCGGGTGAGGTCCAGCCAGACGACCGGGCCCACCGGCTCGCTCATGAGGGCCCGCGCCGCCGGGTCCGGTCCCGGGAGGATCACCGGGATGCCGCCGTCGGGGCGCAGTTCGCCGACGGTGCGGGCGTACCTGATGTGGCCCTTCACCCCCAGGGCCGCGAACTCGCGTTCGGCGACCTCCGACAGAAGGGTGGGATCGGCGACGACCCCCGGCCCCACGACCACGCGCACGTCACTCACGAGTCCGACAGTACTTGTTCACATACGCGACATGCGAGGGCTGAACGCCCATACCGCCAGCCACACGCTGAGCCCGAAAATCGCCAGCGCCAGCGGCACGTGCACCGCCGTGGCGCCCGACCCGCCGGTCATCGACTGCGCGAACCCCAGCAGCAGGATTCCCACCCCCACCAGCGCCGGCCAGCCCGCGCCGCGTCCCGGCTTCCACGCGAGCACCCCGGTGATCGCCACCAGCAGCCCCGCGACGTGCACGGCGCCGGCGCCCATGCCGTGCGCGGCGGTACCGGAGCCGCTGAGCAGCTGGCCGGCCGTGACCCCCTGGGCCAGGACCGCGAGCGCGTTGAGGACGATGGCGACCTTGAAGGCGGCCCTGAGCCCGCCGCGCTCCTTGACGACCTGCTGGGTGACCACGGGGTTCTCCTTCGATCTCGGCTGAGACCGCCAGCCTCGCGGGTCCCGCGCCGCCCGGCATCCGCCCGGTGTCGCGATCGTCCGTACTACAGATGGGGTACGCGGGGCTCAGCCGTACAGGCGTTCCAGGACGGCGGCGACACCGTCCTCGTCGTTGGACAGGGTGCGGCGCCCGATCGACTCCAGGAGGAGGGGGTGGGCGTTGCCCATCGCGTAGCCGTGGCCGGCGTAGGCGAGGACGGCCAGGTCGTTCGGCATGTCGCCGAAGGCCACCACGTCGGCGGCGTCCACGCCGCGGGCCCGGCACACGCGGGCCAGGGCGGCCGCCTTGTCGACGCCGGTGGCGCTGATCTCCAGCAGGCTCCGGCCGCCGGAGTGGGTGACGGTGACCTGGTCCTGTACCGCGGCCACGGCCAGGCTCGCCAGCTCGTCCACCGGGTGACCGGCCGCCCAGGCCAGCAGCTTGGCCACCGGCTCACCCGCCTCGCAGACGGAGGGGACGTCGCGGTAGAAGTCGAGGTCTTCGGCGATACGCCGGGAGTAGCCGGGTTCGCACAGGACGCCGTGCCCCGTCTCCGCGGCGAACACGATACCCGGCACGCTCTCCGCCAGCGCGGCCATGATCTTGCGGAGGATGGCCGGGTCGAGGTCGACGCGTTCGGTGATGGTACGGCCGGCCAGGTCGTAGACGATCGCGCCGTTGCTGCAGACCGCCGTCCCCGCCACCCCGGCCAGGGCCGCCACCCGCTCCGCGCCGCGTGGTGGGCGGGCGGTCACGAACACGATCTCGGCGCCGGCCCGCTCGGCCAGGCGCAGGGCCGCTCGGGTGCGGGGGGTGAGGGAGCCGGTGGAGTCCAGGAGGGTGCCGTCAAGGTCGGTGGCCACGAGGCGAGGAGGAGTCACCTGCCCAAGTATCACCAACCCACCCAAACAGCCACCAACCACCAAGCATCACAACTCCGCCCCCACCCTCCGCCCAGCGGCCCCCTCGCCCCCGGAGGTCCGCCCCCGGAGGTCCGGTCGCGGGGGCGACCGAGGGGTTCAGCCCGTCGGTCCGGCCCCTGAAAGGTCCGGGTCCTGGAGGTCCCGGTCCCGGCCGGTCCGGTCCCGGGAGCCTGGTGCGCGCCGGTTCGGACCTGGAAGTCCGGCCTCGCGCAAGGCCGGGGCGGAGGTGGGGCCGGGTGCGGGTTCCCGAGGGTGGGCGGGGTGAGGGGTTCTGGACATCGGGGATGCCGGGCCGTACCAAGGAAAGATGGAGGTTACCGTCGTCGGTGCCGGGCTGGTCGGGTGTCTGCTCGCCTGTTTCCTGGCGCGCCGAGGCCACCGGGTCACCGTCTACGAGCGCCGCCCGGACCCGCGGGTCGAGGGCGCGGACCGGGGGCGTTCGATCAATCTGGCGATCTCCGAACGGGGCATCGACGCGCTTCGCCGCCTCGGGCTGGAGGGGGAGGTGCTCGCGCGGGCGATTCCGATGCCGGGCCGGATGATGCACGCCGTGGACGGTTCGCTCACCTTCCAGCCCTACAGCGCCGCCGGCACCCACGCCATCAACTCCATCAGCCGCGCCGACCTCAACCACAAGCTCCTCGACGCGGCCGAGAAGCACGACGGCGTCACCGTCACCTTCGGCCACCGGGTGGAGGCGGACCTGCCGCCGGGCGCGGTGGTGATCGGCGCGGACGGCGCCCACAGCGCGGTCCGCGCGAAGCTGCGGGCGCTGCCGGGCGTGGACTTCAGCCAGTCCTACCTCGACTACGGCTACAAGGAGCTGTCCATCCCGCCGCGCGACGGCGACTGGGCGATGGAGCCCGGAGCGCTGCACATCTGGCCGCGCGGCCGCTCGATGATGATCGCGCTGCCGAACCCGGACCGCTCGTTCACCTGCACGCTGTTCTGGCCGCACGAGATCTTCGCCCGCCTGCGCACAGCCGAACAGATCGAGGCGTACTTCGCCGAGCACTACCCCGACGCCCACCTGCCCGCGCTCGTGTCCGGCTTCCGCGCCAACCCGGTGGGCCACCTGGTCACGATGCGCTGCGCGCCCTGGCACGCCCGCGTCGGCGGGAGCACCGTGGGCCTGATCGGCGACGCCGCCCACGCGATCGTCCCCTTCTACGGCCAGGGCGCCAACTGCGGCTTCGAGGACTGCGTCGAGCTCGACCGGTGCCTGGACGAGACCGGCGACGACTTCCCGGCCGCCCTGGACCGCTTCGAACGCCGCCGGGCGGACACCGACGTCATCGCCCGCCTCGCGCTGGACAACTTCGTGGAGATGCGCGACAAGGTCGGCTCGAAGGCGTTCCTGGCCGGCAAGCGCCTCGAACACGTGCTGGAGCGGGCGCTGCCGGGCCGCTACGTCTCCCGTTATGAGCTGGTCTCCTTCTCCACCACGCCGTACTCGCAGGTGGAGCGCTGGGTGGCGCGCCAGCGCGGGCTCGCCGCCGGCGCGGCTCTGGGCGCCGCGGCCCTGTCGGCACTTCTGGTACGCCGCCTGCGGTCCCGCTCAGGCTGACGTTCCGTAGCGGGTGGCGATCGCGGTGGCACGCTCGCGCAGCGAGTCGCGCAGCCACTGCGGGGTCAGGGCTTCGGCGCTCGTGCTGAGCTGCCACAGCGCCCACTCGGCGTGTCTCCGATCTTGGAAGGTCACCTCCATGAGCAGCCGGCCGTCCGCGCCGCTCTCCTCGGACAGGACGGCCAGCGCGGTGCCCACCAGGTCCTCCCGCCGAGCCGGGTTCAGCCGGACCAGCACGGCGACCTGGTCGCCGCCGGCCCGGAACCGCGTGCTGCGCTCCTGCCAGGCCCGGTCCAGGTCGACCCGGTCCGGTCGCTGCGCGGGCTCGTCGAGCTCCTTGGCGGCCAGGACCCGCGACAGCCGGTACGTGCGGTCCGCGCCGGACTTCGTGGCCAGCAGGTAGCCCCGGTCGCGGACGGTGACCAGGCCGATCGGGTCCACCGTGCGCCATTCCGGGGTCTGGCCCACGGCCGCGTAATGGATCCGCAGCTTGTGCCCGGCGAACACGGCGCGCAGGACCTCGGCCGCGATCGCGTCGGGCACCTCCTCGTCGACGAGGCGGCGCGAGAGTAGGTCGGTCTCCGGGTCGATGAGCAGGCGCTCGGCCGCCCCGGCGGCGGTGTCGCGATAGCTGTCGGGCAGCGCGTCGACCACCTTGAGCATCGCCGACGCGAGCGCGGAACCGAGGCCGAACGCCTGCGCGCCGCGCCGAGATCCGGCGACCAGCAGGGCGAGGGCCTCGTCGTGGTTCAGCCCGGTGAGCTCGGTACGGAAACCGGGCAGCAACGCGAAGCCCCCGTGCCGGCCGCGTTCGGCGTAGACCGGGACCCCGGCCGCGGACAGCGCCTCGATGTCGCGCAGCACGGTGCGGGTCGAGACCTCCAGCTCGCGGGCGAGCGCGACCGCGGACAGCCGGCCGTGCTGCCGCAGCAGCAGGACCAGCGAGACCAACCGGTCGGCGCGCATACGAAAACTTAACAGGAATACGCGACAGAGGATGTCGTGATTTGCCGGGAGGCTGATGAGCACGACGACGGCCACCGAGCCGATCGGCGCATGTGATGAAACGAAGCGAATGGAGCGGATATGGCAATCGAGCGAACGGCGGTCAACCCGTGGGCGTGGTCGACGGAGCTGGGCTACAACCAGGGCGAGGTCGTCTCCGGGCAGACCAGGACCCTGTACTGCTCCGGGCAGACCGCGATGAGCGCCGACGGCAAGCCCCAGCACGCCGATGACATGGCGGCCCAGCTGGCGCTGAGCCTCGACAACCTGGAGGCCGTGCTCGGCGAGGCCGGCATGTCCCTCGCGAACCTGGTCCGGCTCAACGTCTACACCACCGACGTCGACCGGCTCTTCCAGCACTACGGCGTGCTGGCGGGGCGGCTGGGCGCCGCCCGGGTGGCACCGTCCACCACGATGCTCGGGGTGACCCGGCTGGCGGTCCCCGACCTGCTGGTCGAGCTTGAGGGAACCGCCGTCGCGTGACACGGCCCGCCGCCTCCGGCAGGACGGCCGGAGGCGGCACCAGAAACGGGAAGGCGGGTGATTGTCCGGTGCTCAGAATGGTGACGGTCGGCGTCTACGGCTTCGACGGCGAGTCCTTCCTGCGGCGGCTGCGGCGGGCGGACGTCCGCCTGCTGCTCGACGTACGCCAGCGGCGCGGCGTGCGCGGCCCCGAGTACGCCTGGGCCAACTCCCGGCGGCTGCAGGCGGCCCTCGCCGATGCCGGGATCGGCTACGAGCACCACCGGGAGCTCGCGCCGACCACCGAGCTGCGCCACCTCCAATACGCCGAGGACGAGCGCCAAGGGGTCGGCAAGCGCTCGCGCCGCGAACTCGCCGCCGAGTACACCCGCCGCTACACCACCGAGATCCTCGACCGGGCCGACCTCACGCCGATCGTGTCGGAGCTGGCCGGCGGCGGGACGGCGGCGCTGCTCTGCGTCGAGCGCGACGCCGTGGCCTGCCACCGCTCGCTGATCGCCCGGCGGCTGGCCGAGCGGCACCACGTCACGGTCGGCCACCTGCTCCCGGAGCCTTAGCGGGGCAGGTGGAGGCGGAAGCCGTACAGGCCCGCGGGGCCCACCGCGTACAGGCGGGTGCCGCCCGGCGTCCACGCGCACCCGGTCAGCTCGGCGTCGAGGTGGATGGCGGCCACGCACCGGCCGGCGCGCACGTCCCACACCCGCACGGCCGCGTCCTCGGTCGCCGTGGCCAGCCAGGACCCGAACGGCCCCGCCGCCAGCCCCACCGCGGCGGTCTGCTCCTCCAGTTCGTCGCGCAGGCGGCCGGTACGGTCCCAGCGCCGGATGGCGCCGTTGGTGGAGGAGGCGGCCACCCAGGCGCCGCCGGGCGCGACGGCCAGGCCGGTCACCGGGGAGCCGGGGGTCAGCACGGGGGCGATCCTGCGGCCCGCCGGGTCGAGCAGCAGCACGGACTCGCCGCCCGCCGCCACCCACGCGCCGCCCGGCGCCATGGCCAGGTGGCCGGGATCCTTCATCGAGGTCTCGGCGCTCAGCTGCCCGTCGGGCCGCCAGAACTGCACCGCGTCCCGCGCGGCGGTGGCCAGCCAGGAACCGTCCGGCGCCATGGCCACGGAGCGGGCGGGGCCGCGCAGCCGTACGCGATGGAGGGGTTGTCCGTGGCGGTCCAGCAGCCACAGCAGTCCCTCGTCGTCGGTGGCGGCGAGCAGGGCGCCGTCCTCGGAGCTCGCCACGGCGGTGAACGTGACCCGCTCGTGCAGCGTGCGCCGCGCGCTGCCCTCCTCGTCCCAGAGCGTCAGGCCGGGTGCGCCGCCCGCCGTGACCAGGGCGCTGCCGTCGGCCACGGCGGCGATCGCGCGCAGCGGGCGGCGGCGCAGGTGCTCGTCGGGCGCGGGCAGGCCGGGGGCGGCGTCCCACAGGCGGATGCTGCCGTCGAGGCTGACGCTGGCCAGCCAGCTGCGGTCGGGGGCGAAGGCGACGCCGGTGACGCCGAGCCGGTCGAAGTGCTCGGCGGCCCGCACGTCCGCCAGCGGGTCGGCGGGTGGGGGAGCCGTGCCGGCCGCGGGCAGGCCGTCGCGGGTCCAGGTGCTCTCGCGGCAGGCGAGCGTGCCGCTGTCGGGGGTGATCACGGGCGCCGGCCCGTCCTCGGCCGTCGCCGCCCGCCACAGCAGGCGGCCGTCCGGCGCCCACGCGATCAGGTCCTCGGCGCACGAGGCCAGCCAGGAGCCGTCCGGCGCGATCACCACGTGCCTGACCGGGTCGTCGTGGCCTTCGAGCACCTGCCGCTGGGTGCCGTCAGGGGCCCATAAGCGCACGGTGCCGTCGTCGCTGCCGGTCGCCAGCCACGTGCCGTCGGGGGCGACGGCCACGCAGGTGACGTCGTCCTCGTGGCCGGTCAGCACGGTGCGGACGGTGCCGTCCAGGTTCCACATCGTCGCGGTGCAGATCTCGTCGGCGGTGACGATCCAGTCGCCGCAGGGGCTGATCGCCACGCCGTAGCGCTCCTCGCCGCGGGCGCCCATGATCCGGCGCAGCGCGGGCGGCGGCAGGTCCGGCGGCGCCCACAGGCACTCCAGCCACGGCGAGCCCGAGCCGCTGAGCAGCGCGGCGATCTCCCGCGCGGTCGCCGGCACCGCGAACAGCCGCCCGGCGAGAGTGGCCGCCGCCGTGGGCGCGGCGGGCGCGGCGTGCTCGGTCCTGGCCAGCACCAGCGCGCTCTGCGCCAGCGTACGGCGCAGCCGCCCCGCCAGCGGCGTCGCGGCCAGCTCCAGATCCTGTTCGACGGCGGCCACGCCGAAGCTCTGCAGCTTGGTCGCGATCCAGCCGCCGTCGCAGACCAGCTCGGCCACGTTCATGCCGGCCTGCCGGAGGTGGCCGGGCAGCCGGGCGAGCACGTACGCGATGTCCTCGTGGGCGGCCTCGCCGTCGGCGCCCCGGTCGATGGCCTCGACCAGGGCCCGGTTGACGCGGCGCAGCCCGTCCGGGCCGAGCGCGGCGCGCAGGTAGCCGCGCACCACGTCGGGCACGAGCAGCACCTCGCGGTCGGGGGCCTCGGCGAGCAGGCCGAGCGCGCTCAGCCCGGCCAGCGTCAGGTCCGACTCGATCGGGCTCAGCTCGGCGGTACGCGCCCACAGCAGCCGGGCCAGGCCGGTCGGGATGTTGCGGTCGGTGGCGAACGCGCCCAGCTCCAGCAGGCGGGCGACGCTGTCGGGCAGCTCCGCCCGCACCAGTCCGGCGTCGAGCAGCTCGTGCACCGCGCTCTCGCGGGAGGCGGGCTCGCGCAGGTCGGGTTCGCGGGCGGGGCGGGTCTTGAGCGCCGCGGCGAGCCGGTCGAGGAGCGGCCAGCGCCGTACCGGAAGCCGCACGACCGTCGCGCTGCCGGGCAGGCCGCGGGCGGTGCGCGCGGTGACCAGGACGCTGGCGCGGTGGGCGACGATCATCGCCAGCATGGACACGTGCGGCGCGCGCACGCCGTCCAGCACGACCAGCCCGTCGCCCGGCGCGGCGGTCAGCTCGTCGGCGGTCAGCAGCACCTCGATCCAGTCGGCCGGGTCGGCGCCGCCGCTGACCTCCAGTGCCCGCTCCAGCAGCTGGTCGCCGAGCGACTGGCGGGGGTCGGCGCCCACGGTCAGCCAGGCGATGCCGCCGGGGAAGCGGGCGCGTACGCGGGGATCCTCGCAGGCCCTCGTGGCGGCGGTGGTGACACCGGCGCCCTCCAGGCCGTCGATCTCCGGCACGACCGCGATGAGACCACTGTTTCCCTCGGTCAGCGCCGTGATCAATTCCTCCATGCATTGAGGGTTGCATCCGATGTGGCGACTGTCACGTTGCCTTATTGGCATTGAGTCCAAAAGATAAGGACATGTCTGATCTTCCGCAGTCGGCGGTGGCCCGGACGGCGAAGCTCGCCGCCCTTCCTCTCGGATACGCGGGCCGTACCGCGCTCGGTCTCGGCAAGCGCGCGCTCGGCAGACCGGCCGAGCTCATCGCGGCCGAGGTGCAGGCGCGCACCGCCGAGCAGCTGTTCAAGGTGCTCGGCGAGCTCAAGGGCGGCGCCATGAAGATCGGGCAGCTCCTGTCGGTGCTGGAGTCGGCGCTGCCGCCCGCCGTCATCGGCCCCTACCGGGCCGCGCTCACCAAGCTGCAGGACTCCGCGCCGCCCATGCCCGCCGCCACCGTGCACAAGGTCCTGGCCGAGGACTTCGGCGACGACTGGCGCGCGCACTTCGCCGCCTTCGACGACGAACCCGCCGCCAGCGCCTCCATCGGCCAGGTGCACCGGGCCCTGTGGTCCGACGGCCGGCCCGTGGCCGTCAAGGTCCAGTACCCCGGCGCCGCCAAGGCCCTGCGCGGCGACCTCAAGCAGCTCGGCCGGGTCGCCAAGCTCTTCGGCATCCTGCTGCCCGGCCTCGACGTGCGCTCCTTCGTCCAGGAACTCCAGGAACGCGTCGCCGAGGAGCTCGACTACGGCAAGGAGGCCGAGGCCTGGCACGCCTTCGCCACCGAGTACGCCGAAGACCCCGACATCGCCGTCCCGCCCGTCGTGGCCGCCTCGGAGCACGTGATCGTCACCGAGTGGCTCGACGGCATCCCGCTCGCCCGGATCATCGCCGACGGCCCGCAGGAGGTCCGCGACCGCGCGGCGCTGCGCCTGGTCCGCTTCTCCTTCTCCGCGCCGGTCCGCTGCGGCTACCTGCACGGCGACCCGCACCCCGGAAACTTCCGCGTCACCCCCGACGGGCGCCTCGGGGTGCTGGACTTCGGCGCCGTGAAGGCCTATCCCGACGGCCACCCGCCCGCCGTCGGACCCATGCTCCGGTACGGCGCCGCCGACGACATCGAAGGCGTCGCCCGGGTCTTCCGCGAGGAGGGCGTCATCCGCGACGGCGCCGAGATCGACCTGGAGGCCCTGGGCTCCTTCGTGCGCCCGTACGCCGAGCCGATCGCCGCCGAGTCGTTCACCTTCACCCGCGACTGGATGCGTGAGCGCGGCCTGTACATGCTGGGCGACGGCACCAGCATCTTCCGCACGCTCAACGTGCCGCCCGACTACGTGATGAGCTTCCGCGTGCTGACCGCCGGCTACGGCCTGCTGAGCCAGCTGGAGGCCACCGCCCCCTTCCGCGCGGAGGCCGAACGCTGGATCCCCGGCTTCACCTCCTGACCCCCGGCGCGGGCGAGCCGGCGGCCACCTCCTAGCATGTCGGGGGTGATCGAGGTGCTGGGACTGCTCGGGGTGGGGATCGCCGCCGGAATCGTCAGCACGGTCGTCAGCCTCGCCTCGGTCGTCTCCTACCCGGCCCTGCTCGCCTTCGGCCTGCCGCCGCTGACCGCCAACGTCACCAACACCGTGGCCCTGCTCTTCACCGGCGTCGGCGCCGCCGCCGGGTCCCGCCCCGAGCTGCGCGGCGAGGGCGCCAGGGTGCTGCGGCTGGGGTGGCTGACCGCGCTGGGCGGCGCCTCCGGGGCGGCCCTGCTGCTCGTCACCCCGGCCAGGACGTTCGAGCTGATCATGCCGTGGCTCATCGCCGGCGCCTCGCTGGTGCTGGTCCGCCCGCCCACCGCGAGCAGGCTCCACGAGCACGGGGTGATGGCCAAGCTGGCCATGTACGCCGTCGCCGTCTACGTCGGCTACTTCGGGGCGGCGGGCGGGATTCTCATGTTCGCGATCCTCTCGGCCGTCCTCGACCATCCCGCGGCCAAGGTCAACGCGGTGAAGAACGTCCTGACCGGGCTGGCGAACGCGGTGGCGGCGATCGGGTTCGCGGTGTTCGGGCCGGTGGACTGGGTCGCGGTGGGCCCGCTGGCCGCCGGGTTCCTGCTGGGCGGGTGGGTCGGGCCCAAGATCGCCAGGCGGCTGCCCGGCCAGAGCCTGCGCTATCTCGCCGCCGCGTGCGGGCTCGCGGTGGCCGCCAAGCTCGGCTACGACACCTACACCTCCCCGTGACCGGCGCCGGACAACGGGGTAGGTTATGGCACTAACCGGAACGGGGGTCAGAGATGTCTAACGGTGCGCGGCACGGACTCGGAGTAGTGGCGGGGCTCCTGCTGGCGCCGTTGCTGGTGGTGGTGCTCGCGTTCGGCCTGGACGGGTTCACCCACGCCATGCGGACCTTCACGCCCCCGTGGACCGGGCTCGCGGTGATGGCGGCCGCGGGCGTGGTCGTGGCCTTCCTGTTCAGCTCGCGGATCTCGCCGGTCGCCACGCTCATCGGCGGGCTCATGTACACCGTCGTCGGCCTCTTCCCGATCCTGGAGATGTCGCTCCGGATGCGGCTGCTGCCCGACTTCCTGCCCGGCATGTTCAGCCGGGGGCTGAACACGCTGATGTACACCGGCATCCTCCTGACGCTCGGCGTGGGGATGCTCGTGGCGTCGTTCTTCCCCTCGCGCTGGCGGGGACCGCGGCGGGCCGCGCACGCAGCCCACGGTACGGCGGGGCCGTACGGACCGGGCGCCTACCAGCCCGCGGCCGGCCCAGAGCAGTCCTACCAGCAGCCCCCGGCCTTCCAGCCGCAGGAACGCCAGCCCTCGGCCTTCCAGCCGCAGGAGCAGCAGCCGTCGGCCTTCCAGCGGCCGCCAGGCCAGGAGCCCGGCTCGGTCTTCCAGCCCCAGCAGCCCCCGGGCGGCGAGGACGCCACGCGTCCGATGCACCGCGAATGACCAGATGGGCCTGCCCCCGCTGCGACCGTGAGTTCGGACGTGAGCGGCAGTCGCACGTGTGCGTGCCCGGGGTCACCGTCGACGCGGTGTTCGCGCCGTGGCCCGAGGCCTACCGGGAGATCTACGATCGCCTGGTCGAGCCGCTGGGCCCGCTCGGCCCGCTGCACGAGGACGCGGTCGGGGTCGGGGTGTTCCTGAAGGCCGAGCGCAAGTTCGCCGAGATCCGCCCCAAGGCGCGCAGTCTGCAGGTGGAGATCACCCTCGCCCGGCTGATCGCGCACCCCCTGCTGGCGCGGAGCTTCGCCATGGGCTCCGGCCGCTACGCGCACTTCTTCAAGTTCACCCGCCCCGAGGACGTGGACGGGCAGATTCTCGAGTGGATGGCGGAGGCCTACGATGCGTGACGTCCTGATCGTGCAGAACAGCCGGAGCGGCGGCCCCGGCCGGTTCGGCGACTGGCTGGCCGCGTCGGGGTTGCGGCCGGAGGTCGTGCACGCTCACGAGGGCGCGGCGCTGCCCGAGACGCTGGAGCACGACGCGATGGTCGTGCTGGGCGGCGGCTACCTACCCGACGACGACGCCCGCGCGCCCTGGCTGGCCCGGACCCGCAAGCTGGCGGTGCAGGCGATCGAGCGGGCGGTGCCGTACTTCGGGATCTGCCTGGGCGGGCAGTTGCTCGCGCACGTGGCGGGCGGGGTGGTGACGGCCGACGCCGGCGCGCCCGAGAACGGCAGCACCCCCGTGACGATCCGCCCCGAGGCCGCGGCCGACCCGCTCTTCCACGAACTGCCGGAGGTGGTGCCCGCGATCGAGCACCACGTGGACGCCGTCACCGCCCTGCCGCCCGGCGCGGCGTGGCTGGCCTCCACGGAACGCTGCCCCTACCAGGCCTTTCGGGTAGGAGACCGGGCGTGGGGTGTGCAGTTCCACCCCGAGGTGCTGCCCGAGCGGATCAGGCAGTGGGAGGTGGACGGCTTCGACCCCGGCGAGGTGTACGCGAGGGCGGTCGCCGACGAGCCCGTCTCCACGCCGATCTGGCACACGGTGGCCACCCGGTTCGCCACGCTGGTATCCGTACAGTAACCGGACAGATGCATAGGGTGACCGTCACAATGGGCGGGTGCTGCTACCTCTGATCCTCGTGGCGGGCCTGGTCACGGCGCCCGCCTCCGGTGTCCGCGAGTACGTCGCGCTGGGCGACTCGTGGAGCGCCGACGTCTCCATCGTCCACCTCACGACCAAGCACGTGCCGAGCGGGTGCGTGCAGAGCTCCAAGAACTATCCCAAGCAGGTCGCCGCCGCCCTCGGCGTCACCGTGTTCCGCGACGCGACGTGCGCCGGGGCGACCACCGACCACATGACCAGGTCCCACGACGTCACGCGGATCAGGGGCCTGATCGACGGGGTGAACCGGCCGCAGTTCGACCGGCTGAGCGCCACCACCGACCTGGTGACGCTGGGCATCGGCGGCAACGACGCGGGGCTGGCCGCGGCGGTCGGCGACTGCATCAGCCTGCTGCCCACGCTGACGCTGCCCGGCGGCACGCTGCCCGCGCCGTTCGGGGCGCCGTGCAAGAAGCGGTGGGTGGTGGACGGCGTTGACCGCATGTCCGGAAATATCCGTGCAACGGAGCCCAAGGTCGTGGCGGCCGTCAACGGCATCAAGCAGCGCTCGCCCCGCGCCGAGATCCTCCTCGTCGACTACCTCGCCGGCTTGCCCGACGTCGGCGGCTGCTACCCCTACGTCCAGATCACCGACCTCGACATGGACTGGCTGTCGGCCAAGCTCCGCGAGCTCAACGCCATGCTGACCCGCGTGGCCAGGACCACCGGCGTACGCCTGGCCGACACCTACACCACCAGCCGCGGCCACGACGTCTGCCGCCGCCCCGGGGTCCGGTGGGTCGAGGGCCTGCTCCCGCTGTCCACCGACCCGCTCGGCCCCGTCATCCCCTTCCACCCCAACCAGCGGGGCGCCGACCACCAGGCGCGCGTCGTCTACAACCTGGTCAAACCCGCGGACGTCTGAGCGGGTACGGCTCGCGCCGCCGTACCGGAGGGTCAACCTGCGGACCTCTGAGCGGGTACGGCTCGCGCCGCCGTACCCGAGGTGTGTCTTCGAGGCCCGCGCCCGCGACCGGGTGGGCGCGGGCGGTCAGGGCTCGCGGGTGAGGGCGGCGAGCTGTTCGGCGAAGGGGACCAGACGCTCCTCGCGGGCCGGGGCGCGGTGGCTCATGAGGCCGGACAGCTCCGTGGCGGCGCGCCGGATCCGGTCGGGCAGGCCGTCGTCGTTGCCCCAGTCCTCGGCCGCCGCGTACACGGCGGTCGGGGCGACGACCGCGTGCAGGTAGGCGAACATCGGCCGCAACGCGTGCTCCAGCGCCAGCGAGTGCCGGGGCGTGCCGCCCGTGGCCGCGATCAGCGTCGGCTTGCCCTCCAGCGCCTCGGGGTCCAGGACGTCGAAGAACGACTTGAACAACCCGCTGTAGGAGGCGGTGAAGATCGGGGTGACCGCGATCAGGCCGTCGGCCGAGGTGACCGCCTCCTGCGCGGTACGCAACGCCCGCCCCGCGAAGCCGGTGACGAAGTTGTTGGCGATCTCGGTGGCCAGGTCGCGCAGCTCGACGACCTCGACCTCGACCTCCTCGACGTTGACCTCCTCGCCCACGGCGCGCACGGTGGCCTCCACCAGCCGGTCGGTCAGCAGGCGGGTGGAGGACGGCTGGGTGAGTCCGGCCGAGACGGCGGCGAGCTTCATGAGTTCTTCTCTCCAAGTCGGGACAGATGGGTGGGCGCGTCGGGGACGCCGGCGGGCCGGCCGATCGCGAACTCCTTGCGCAGCACGGGCACGACCTCCTCGCCGAGGATGTCGATCTGCTCCAGCACGGTCTTCAGCGGCAGGCCGGCGTGGTCCATGAGGAACAGCTGGCGCTGGTAGTCGCCGAACGAGTCGCGGAAGGTCAGGGTCTTGTCGATGACCTCCTGCGGGCTGCCGACGGTCAGCGGCGTCTCGGCCGTGAACTCCTCCAGGGAGGGGCCGTGGCCGTAGACGGGGGCGTTGTCGAAGTAGGGACGGAACTCGCGTACGGCGTCCTGTGACCTGGCCCGCATGAACACCTGCCCGCCGAGCCCGACGATCGCCTGTTCCGGCGTGCCGTGGCCGTAGTGGGCGTACCGCTCCCGGTAGAGCTTGATGAGGCGCTGGAAGTGCTCTTTGGGCCAGAAGATGTTGTTGGCGAAGAAGCCGTCGCCGTAGTACGCGGCCTGCTCGGCGATCTCCGGGGTGCGGATGGAGCCGTGCCACACGAACGGCGGGATGCCGTCCAGGGGGCGCGGGGTGGAGGTGAAGCCCTGGAGGGGGGTGCGGAAGCGGCCCTTCCAGTCGACGACGTCCTCGCGCCAGAGCTTGTGGAGCAGGGCGTAGTTCTCGATCGCGAGCGGGACGCCCTGGCGGATGTCCTGGCCGAACCACGGGTAGACGGGGCCGGTGTTGCCCCGCCCCATCATCAGGTCCACCCGGCCGTCGGCCAGGTGCTGGAGCATCGCGTAGTCTTCGGCGATCTTCACCGGGTCGTTGGTGGTGATGAGCGTGGTCGCGGTCGAGAGGATCAGCCGCGAGGTCCGCGCGGCGATGTAGCCGAGCATGGTCGTGGGGGAGGAGGGCACGAACGGCGGGTTGTGGTGCTCGCCCGTCGCGAAGACGTCGAGCCCGGCCTCCTCCGCCTTCAGCGCTATCGCGACCATCGCCTTGATGCGCTCATGCTCGGTGGGAGTCCGGCCGTCTGTCGGGTCGGTCGTCACGTCGCCCACACTGAAGATGCCGAACTGCACTTTCATCACCAACCTTGACTATTGAACGTTCAACTCTACTGCCGTTGAGCGCCGATGGCCAGCCCCTTATTCCCCAGGAGCGAGGCGTGGGTGGGCGCGCCGGGCACGTTCGCGGGCCGGCCGATCGCGAACTCCTTGCGCAGCACCGGCACGATCCGCTCCCCAAGGATCTCCAACTGCTCCATCACCTTGGGCAGCGGGAGGCCTCCGCCGTCCACGATGAACAGTTGCCGCTGGTAGTCGCCGAACGAGTCGCGGAAGGTCAGGGTCTTGTCGATGACCTCCTGCGGGCTGCCGACGGTCAGCGGCGTCTCGGCCATGTACTCCTCCAGCGACGGGCCGTGCCCCATCACCGGGTGGTTGTCGAAGTAGGGGCGGAACTCCGCGATCGCGTCCTGCGACCTCGCCGCGACGTGGACCTGCCCGCCGAGCCCGACGATGGCCTGCTCGCGGGTGCCGTGCCCGTAGTGCTCGAAGCGGTCGCGGTACAGGCTGATCAGGCGCTGGAAGTGCTCCTTCGGCCAGAAGATGTTGTTGGCGAAGAAGCCGTCGCCGTAGTACGCGGCCTGCTCGGCGATCTCCGGCGAGCGGATCGAGCCATGCCACACGAACGGCGGGACGCCGTCCAGGGGACGCGGGGTGGAGGTGAAGCCCTGGAGCGGCGTGCGGAAGCGCCCCTGCCAGTCCACGACGTCCTCGCGCCAGAGCTTGTGCAGCAGCGCGTAGTTCTCGATCGCGAGCGGGATCCCCTGCCGGATGTCCTGGCCGAACCACGGATAGACGGGGCCGGTGTTGCCCCGCCCCATCATCAGATCCACCCGGCCGTCGGCCAGGTGCTGGAGCATCGCGTAGTCCTCCGCGATCTTCACCGGGTCGTTGGTGGTGATCAGCGTGGTCGACGTGGACAGCACCAGCCGCGACGTCCGCGCCGCGACATGGGCCAGCAGCGTCGTCGGCGACGACGGGATGAAGGGCGGGTTGTGGTGCTCGCCGATCGCGAAGACGTCCAGCCCCACCTCTTCGGCCTTCACCGCGATCTGGGTGATTGCCTTGATCCGCTCGTACTCGGTGGGCGTGCGGCCCGTGTTCGGGTCCGCCGTCACGTCGCCCACGCTGAAAATGCCGAACTGCATTTTAGTCACCAATCTTGACGATCCATTTTGGTGACTTTAGCGCGGGCCTCTCCCGCCTTATTCCCGTCCGCCACAATCAGGTCATGCGCATCGATCTGCACAGCCACAGCGACGCCTCCGACGGCACCTCGCCGCCCCAGGAGGTGGTACGGCGGGCGCGCGCGGCCGGAGTCGACGTGCTGGCGCTGACCGACCACGACACCACGGCCGGGCACGCGGCGGCCGGGCGCGCCGCGCGCGAGGCGGGCCTGCTGCTGGTACCCGGCATGGAGATGTCGTGCCGCCGCGACGGGCGCAGCGTGCACCTGCTGGCGTACTGGTTCGACCCCGGGAACGACGCGCTGGTCCGCGAGTGCGAGCTGATCAGGCAGGCGCGCGACGGCCGGGCGGCGGCCATGGTCGGGCGGCTGGCCGAGCTGGGCGTGCCGATCACGATGGACATGGTCACGGCCGTGGCGGACGGAGGCGTGGTCGGGCGCCCGCACATCGCGCGGGTGCTGGCCACGCTGGGCGTGGTGGCCACTCCCGCCGGCGCCTTCACCCCGGAATGGATCGGTACGGGCGGCCGCGCCCACGTGACCCGCTACGCCCCCGACCCGGCCCGCGCGGTGGCCCTGGTCCGGGCCGCCGGAGGCGCGGCGGTCCTCGCCCACCCGAGGCGCGGCCACGAGATGCCGGACGCCTGGATCGCCGAGCTGGCGGCGTCCGGGCTGACCGGCCTGGAGGCCGACCACCCGGACCACGACGACGAGGCCCGCACACAGCTGCGCGGCCTCGCCGCCGACCTCGGGCTGGTGGTGACCGGCTCCAGCGACGACCACGGCGACCTGACCGGCCACCGTCTGGGCCGCGAGAGCACGACCGAGGAGGCCTACGAGACCCTCCGCGCCGCGGCCACGAACTCCGGGACGACGCCGAGCGCTCCTGGGACGGCGCCGAGTGCCCCTGGGACGACGCCGAGCGCTCCCCGGACGGCTACCGGGTCCCCCTGAGCGGCGCCGGTCGAGAGCCGGTTCAGAGGGCGTGGATCTCGCCGACCGGCTTTCCGCCGCCGTAGACCGGGATCCGGGTGAAGGACTCCGCCCCCGACACGTCGCACCCCATCCGCGCCAGCACCGACACGGCGATCGCCGACGTGGCCCGCGGGCTGCCGTCGATGACCTTGACCGCGGCCGTGTGCCCCGACGGGAGCGCCGCGACCAGGACGCCCTCCGCGCCGCCCTTCACCACGGCTCCGGGCAGCGCGCGCATCAGGTCGGTGTTCTGGTGCCCAGTCCCGCCCACGTACTCGGGGTGCTCGCGCATCGCGTCGGCCACCTGCCGGGGCGCGGTGCCGGGCGCGGCCAGGAGCAGGGCCCGCACCGCGCGGGCCAGCCCGGCCAGCGACATGCCGAACAGCGGCGCCCCGCACCCGTCCACGGCCACCGCCGTGGCCTTCTCCCCGGACAGTTCCTCGACGGCGGCGCGGACCGCGAGCTGGAGCGGGTGGCCGGGGGAGAGGTAGGAGGCGGTGTCCCAGCCGTTGGCCACCGAGGCGGCCAGCATGGCGGCGTGCTTGCCGGAGCAGTTCATGCGCTCGCGGGTCTTGGCGCCGCCCTCGCGGATCAGGCGCAGCCGGGTCGCCTCGTCCTCCGGCCAGTCCTCGGGACAGAGCAGGTCGGCGGGGCGCAGGCCGTACTCCTCGAGAAGCTCGGTGACGAGCCGCACGTGGAAGTCCTCGCCGGTGTGGCTGCCCGCGGCGATGGCCAGGCGCGCGCCCGGCAGGGCCGCGCCCGAGGTCAGGCAGGCCAGCGCCTGGAACGGCTTCGCCGAGGAACGCGGCAGCACCGGCGCGTCCACCGGCCCGAGCACGACCTCGGGACGGCCGTCGGGGCCGAGGCCGACGGCGCTGCCGTAGTGGACGCTTTCCACGAAGCCGGAGCGGACGACCTCGGCGAGTGCGGGAAAATCAGGCACGTGCGGAACTCCTTCGCTCCAGAACCCTGGCGAGCTTGGACAGGGAGGCGTTGACCACGAGGTAGATGAGCGCGATCACGATGTAGGTCTGGATGAGCAGGCCGTTGTAGGCAACGAGGACCTTGCCCGAGTAGAACAGCTCGCCGTAGCTGACGATGAAGCCGAGCGAGGTGTCCTTCAGCAGGCCGACGGACTGGCTGACGATGGACGGCAGGACGCGGCGGGCCGCCTGGGGCAGCACGATCATCCGCAGGGTCTGGCCGCGGGTGAGGCCGACGGCCAGGCCCGCCTCGGTCTGGCCGCGTTCGATGGACAGGATGCCGGCGCGGAAGATCTCGGCGAAGGCGGCGGCGTTGGAGACCGTGAGCGGGACCACGAGCTTCCAGAACAGCGGCAGGTCCAGGCCGTACTTGGGCAGCGCGAACAGCACCACGTAGACGAGGAGTAGCGCGGGGATGGTCCGCACGACCTCGATGTAGGCGGTGGCGGGCCCGCGCAGCCATCGGCGCGAGGACAGCCTGCCGACCGCGAGCAGCAGTCCCAGCGCCATCGACAGGGCCGCCGCGACGACGGCCGAGAGCGCCGTCGACCACAGGCCGTCGAGCAGGTACCGCCACATGGGCCAGGTGGCGTACGGCTGCCAGCGTTCGGCCGCGAGCTGCCCGTTGGCGGCGAACTGGCGCACGGCCAGGGCGGCCAGCGCCAGCGTGGCCAGCACGCCGAGGACGGTGGCGATCCGGATCCGCCGCTTGGCGCGCGGTCCCGGCTCGTCGAACAGGACGGTGCTCATCGCACGATCACCAGCCGCCGCTCCAGCCGTCCGGTGACGAAGCCGACCGCCGCGGCGATGGCCGCGTAGGCGAGGCCGGAGCCCACGAAGATCGCGATGGGCTGGGCCTCCTGGAGGTTGACCCGCTTGGCCGCCTCGGTCAGGTCGACGACGCTGATCGCCCCGGCCAGCGCGGTGGACATGATGAGCTGGATGGTGAGGTTGCCGAGCGGCTGCACGACCGTGCGCAGCGCCTGGGGCAGGATGACCAGCCGCAGCGACTGGCCGAAGGTCAGCCCGAGCGCGCGGGCCGCCTCAGCCTGGCCCTTGGACACGGAGTTGACGCCGGACCGCAGTGCCTCGGCCATGTACGCGGCCTGGTAGACGGCGATCACCACGATCGCGGTCGCCATCGGCGGCCCCTGGATCCCGATCTCCGGCAGTCCGAAGAAGACCAGGACAAGAAGCACAAGCAACGGCAGATTCTGAAATGTCTCGACGTAGGCGGTGCCCAGCGCCCGCAACACGGGAACCGGGCTCACCCGCATCGCCGTGACCAGCACCCCGAGCACCGCCGCGCCGACGAACGACGCGACGGTGAGCTGGAGCGTCACGAGGAGGCCCTGCCACAACTCCGGCAGGTAGTCCAGGAGGACGGACATCAGGAACCCGGCACCGAGCCGATCGCCGGCGGCGCGGGGGCCTCACCCTTGACGACGGTGCCGAGGGAGTCCTTCCACGCCTGCTGCCAGACCCCGGCGTCCTGCATCTTCTTCAGCCAGTCGTTGACGAACTTCTTGAACTGCTCGTCGCCGTGCTTGAGGCCGATGCCGTAGGGGTCCTCGGTGAAGGGGTTGCCGATCACCTGGACGGTCGGGTCCTTCTGCGCGTTGGCCGCCAGCAGGGTCTCGTCCTGGACGTAGGCCACGCCCCGGTCCTGCTTGAGCGCCTGCATGCACTCGGGGTCGGAGCCGAACGTGATGATCTCGGCCTGCGGCGCCAGCTTCTTGATGGCCGCGATGGCCGGGGTGTTGGCGCCCGCGATGACCTTCTTGCCGTTGAGGTCCTCGGGCTTGGCGATGCCGGTGGTGCCCTTCTTGACCGCGATCGACAGCCCGGAGGTGTAGTACGGCCCGGCGAACGCGACCTGCTTGGCCCGCTCCGGCGTGATCGTGTACGTCTGGAAGACCACGTCCACGGTGCCGTTGCCGATCAGAGCCTCACGCGTCTCCGACGCCGAGTTGACGATCTTCACCTTGGGCTCGCCGATGATGTACTTGGCCAGCGCCTTGCCCATCGAGGCGTCGAAGCCCTCGACCTCGCCGTTGACCGGGTTCTGCTGCGACAGCAGCGGCGCGTCGAGGGAACCGCCGACGAGCAGCTCGCCGCGCTTCTTGATCTTGTCCATCGTCGAGCCGGGCACGATCGCGGCGGCGTCGGCGACGGGCGCCTTCGCGAGCAGGCCGCTCGCGGCGGGCTTGGCCTCCCCGGGTACGGCTGGGTTCGAGCCGCCACCGGTGCTGGAACACGCGGCCAGGCCGAGCAGCGACACGGCGACGACAGCGACCATCTTTCTCATGGACACCATCCCTTGCGTTAGTGAGTCAGTACTTTGGCCAGGAAGTCCCTGGCCCGGTCCGTCTGCGGGGAGTCGAAGAACGCCGCGGGAGCGCCCTGTTCGACGATCTGGCCGTCGGCCATGAACACCACACGGTCGGCGGCCTTGCGCGCGAAGCCCATCTCGTGGGTGACCACGACCATGGTCATCCCGTCGGCCGCCAGCCCGGTCATGACGTCGAGCACCTCGCCGACCATCTCGGGGTCGAGCGCCGAGGTGGGCTCGTCGAAGAGCATGACCTTGGGCCTCATGGCCAGCGCGCGGGCGATGGCCGCGCGCTGCTGCTGGCCGCCGGACAACTGGGCGGGCAGCTTGTCCGCCTGCGCGCCGATGCCGACGCGCTCCAGCAGTTCACGCGCGCTCTTCTCGGCGTCGGTACGGCTCACGCCGCGCACCTTCACCGGAGCGAGCATGACGTTGTCCAGCACGCTCATATGCTGGAAGAGGTTGAAGGACTGGAACACCATCCCCACGTCGGCCCGCAGCTTCGCCAGCTCGCGGCCCTCCAGGGGCGCGGGCACGCCGTCGATGACGACCTCGCCCCGCTGGACGGTCTCCAGCCGGTTGAGGCAGCGGCACAGCGTCGACTTGCCGGACCCGGACGGGCCGACCACCACGACGACCTCGCCCCGCGCGACGTCGAGGTCGACGTCCCGCAGCACGTGGTGCTCGCCGAACCACTTGTTCAGCCCTCTTGCCCGAATCATCCAGCTACTTCCTTCGATATCGAAGATAGAGCGGACCGTAATAGATGATTTCATGCGAAGTCAACACGTTGTCGAACAAAGCCGAACCGTGGTATTCATCTCCACATGTCTGGCAAAGAGCGACTGCCGGTGACGGGGGCGCAGGGGGACCTGCTGCGGCTCGTCGCCACCGGGCAGGCCGAATCACGCGCGGAACTGGCGCGCCTGTCGGGCCTCGCGGCCTCCAGCGTGTCGCTGCGCGTGGAGGAGCTGCGCGACGCCGGGCTGCTCGTCGAGGAGGGCTCGGGCACCTCGCGGGGCGGGCGCCGTCCCCGCCGGCTCAGGCTGTCGCCGAGCGCGGGCGTGCTCACCGTCGCCGACCTCGGGGCCCATCACGTACGGCTCGGCCTGCTCGACCTCAGTGGGACGCCGCTGGCCGTACAGGAGCGTGAAGCCGACATAACAGCTGGGCCGGAAGCGGTCCTCGACTGGCTGGCCGACGCCTTCGACGACCTCCTGGAGACGCACGCGCCGCCCGGAGTCCCGCTGCGCGGCGTCGGCACCGGCATCCCCGGCCCCGTCGACCCCGCGACGGGACGCGTGGTCGGCCCCTCGCGGATGCCCGGCTGGAACAACTTCCCCGTCGCCGACCACCTGCGCGCCCGCTACGACCTGCCCGTCCTGGTCGAGAACGACGCCAACCTCATGGCCGTCGGCGAGGCCCGCTCCTGGCCAGGCGCCGACAACCTCATGGTCCTCAAGGCCGGGACCGGCATCGGCTGCGGCGTCGTCGTCAACGGCCGCCTGCACCGCGGCAGGGGCGCCGCCGGTGACATCAGCCATGTCAGGGTCCGCACCGACTCCTCGATCGTCTGCGCCTGCGGCCACCGCGACTGCCTGGAGGCCTACGCCAGCGGCGCCGCGCTCCAGGCGGCCCTGGCCGAGGCGGGCATCGCCGTCGAGCGGCCCGCCGACATCGTCGGCCTGGTGGACGACGCGGTACCCGAGGCCACGAGCCTCGTCCGCACCGCCGGGCGCATGATCGGCGAGGTGCTCACCGTCCTGGTCAACTTCTTCAACCCCGACGTGATCGCCGTCGGCGGCAGCCTGGCCGCGGCCGAGCCGCTCATCGCCTCGATCAGGGCCGCCGTCTACGAGCGCTGCCTGCCGCTGGCCACCCGCGAACTGGAGATCGCCCCCGCCCGTGCCGGCCAGGACGCGGCGTTGCTGGGCGGTGGAGCGCTCCTGCTCGACGCCGTCCTCTAGCCGTCATCCGCCGTTCACCGGCCGTTCCCGCGCGAGCGCCACACTCCGCGCATGGAACCCTCCTGCTCAGCCTCGCGCTGGTCGCCGTCAGCGCGGCGCCCGCGCTGGCCGCCGACCCGCCGCGGGCGACCCCGCTCGCCGAGACGCCGGCCCTGTTCGACGACGCGGCCGGCGGCAACGCCAACGGCGACGACCCCGCCATCTGGGTCAACAAGAAGAACTCCGCGCGCAGCCTGGTGATCGCCACCGCCAAGGAAGGCGGCCTCTACGTCTACGACCTCGACGGCAGGCAGCTCCAGCACATCGCCGCCCCGCCCGCGCCGGGCAAGGACGACGAGCCCGGCCGCTTCAACAACGTCGACCTCGTCTACGGCTTCCACGGCAGGGACCTGGCCGTCGTCTCCGACCGGGGCCGCGACCAGCTCCGCTTCTACGCCATCGACCCGGTCACGCTGCGACTGGCCGACGTGAGCGACCCGGCGGCGCCGTACGTCTTCAACAAGGAGCAGAAGGAGGTCAACGAGGCCCGCACCGCCTACGGCCTGGCCACCTGGCAGGACGGCGGCGGCGACTACGCGCTGGTCAGCCGCCGCCACCAGACCCGGATCGGGCTGGCCAGGCTGACCGAGCGCCGCGGCAAGGTGAGCTACAGGCTGGTGCGCACCCTCGACCTGCCCCGCGCGTTCGAGCTGCCCGACGGCTCCCGCTGGCGGCCGTGCGGCGAGCCCGGCGAGCTGGCCCAGGTCGAGGGCATGGTCGTCGACCACGGCCGGGACGTGCTCTACGCCGCGCAGGAGGACGTCGGCATCTGGCGGCTGCCCGCCGACCTGTCCGGCGAGCCCGTCCTGGTCGACAAGGTCAAGGAGTACGGCCGGCAGGACACCTACGACCCCAAGACCGAGGAGTGCCTGCCCGGCGAGGACCGCGGCCACGGCGGCGAGCACCTGGCCGCCGACGCCGAGGGCCTGACCATCTGGTACGGCAAGGGCGGCGCCGGCTACCTGCTGGCCTCCAGCCAGGGCGACAACACCTTCGCCGCCTACCGCCGCGAGGGCCGCAACGCCTACCTCGGCTCGTTCCGGGTCGGAACCGGCCGGGGCATCGACGCCACCGAGCACAGCGACGGCGCGATGGTGGTCGGCGAGCCGCTCGGCCGGTTCCGCGAGGGCCTGCTGGTCGTCCACGACGGGCAGAACACCCCGGTGGACGGCGAGCGGGAGAACACCAACTTCAAGTTCGTCCCCTGGGACGCGCGGCTAGTCCGCTAGCTTCTCGAAGAAGAACTCGTGCTTGAGGAACGACGTGTCGTACTCGTGCCCGGGATAGGGCGGGATGAGCTGGGAGGCCTGGAACAGCCGCCAGCCGTCCCGCAGGGCCGCCACCCCGCTGTCGTAGGGCGGCTCGTCGCCGTCGCCCGTCGTCGGGGTGGTGCGCCCGGTGCCGTCGTAGGACGCCCAGCCGACCACGGGCGCGTCCAGGGCCGAGGTGGCCAGGTACAGAACCAGAACCTGCTGCTTCACGCGATCCTCCGGGGGCGGTTGCTGACACGGGTGGCCCAGTGGTCGACGTCGAATCCGTCGAAGCCGGTCATCGCACGCCACATCGCGACCCGGTTGTAGACCTCCAGCCGGCCCGTCGCGGGCTCGTACCAGGGGAAGCGGGTGGACAACTCCGCCGGCACGGCCGGGTCGTCCAGGTCGGCGGTGTCCCACAGACGCACCTGCCGCACGGTGGGGTTGAAGCGGATCTTGAACATGTAACGCCGCTCGTCGCTGTCGTTGCGCCGCCCGCCGTGCCAGATGCCGTGGTGCAGCAGCAGCACGGTGCCCGCCGGGCAGGTCAGCCTGATCTGGCCGCGCAGGTTCTGGTAGCGGCCGGTGTCGCTCTCGTTGGTCCGCCGCAGGTGGCTGCCCGGCACCAGCAACGTCCCGCCCATGGCCGCGCTCACCTCGTGCGGGAAGTACATGAGCTGCACGTCGAAAGCGTCGGTGCGGGTGTCGATGATGGCGTCGCCGTGCAGCGGCTGGGCGCTGCCGCCCTGGGGCTCGCGCACGTGCACGGCGTGGTGGTCGACGGTGGGGTCGGGCCCGACCAGGCTGCGCAGTGCGCCGGCCACCCGGGGGACCTCGACCAGGCGGCGGGCGAACGAGCCCTCGGGGAAGGCCAGCGGCAGCGGCGTGCCGTACGGGACCGGGGGGATGCCCGCGGAGAGCACGCCGATCGCCTCCGCGTTGAGCTCCTCCGGCACCGCGGAGTCCAGCCTCAGGAACCCCTGGGCCACGAACCGCGCCACCTCCACCGAGGTGAGAAGAGTGGTTTCCATACGTCAACCGTAGGATCACAGGCCCTGCTCGTTCGTGGGTCTGGCTCACCATTACTGGTAGATTCTCACCATGGACCGTGTGACCCCCCACCTCGGCGCGCCGCCCGAGGTGGCCAACGCGGGGGTGGGCGTGCACGGGGTCGGCCGCCGCCGCGACATCTTCCGCCTGCGCGGCCTGTGGCAGCTGCACCTGTACTCCTACTCCGCCCGGCTGACCGTCGGCGGCCGCACCCACGAGATCCGGCCGGGCCGGGTGAGCCTGATCCCGCCCGGCGAGCTCGTCCAGTACTTCTACGAGGGCCGCTCCGAGCACCTCTACGCCCACCTGCGCCTGCCCGAGGAGGGCGCGCCGGTGACGGTGCCGCTGATGCAGGACGCCGGCGCCGACACCCCGTTCCTGCGCGACCTGCTGCGCCAGGCGATCACCGCCGCTCCCGCGACGCCCGCGATGGCCGCCGCCGCGGCCTGGACGGTGCTGTGGCGGGTGGCCCGCCTGGCCGAGTCGGAGGGCCCGCACGCCGCGGTGCGGCTGGCCATCGCGCACATCGAGTCACACCTGGCCCAGCCGCTGACCGTGCCCGAGGTGGCGGGCGCCGCGGGCATCTCGCACAACCACCTGACCCGGCTGTTCCGCGCCGAGACCGGCGACACCGTCGTCGCCTACATCCGGCGCCGCCGCCTGGAGCAGGCCCGTCACCTGCTGCGCGAGACCACGCTGCCGATCCCGGCGGTGGCCGCCGCCGTGGGCCTGGCCGACCTGCAGGCCTTCAACAAGGCCTGCCGCCGCGAACTCGGCGCCGCCCCCCGCGCCATCCGCCAGTCGGGCTGACACCTCCCTGCGTGGGTGCGTCCCTGAGCGGCGCGTCCTAGGGCGGCGCGTCCCTGTGCGGTGCGTTCTAGAGCGGTGCGTACGGCCGGCGCGGGTCCGGCCCGATCGCGCCGTCGAGTCGGGCCAGCAGGTCCGCGACCAGGCCGGGCCGCGAGGCCGCGAGGTCGCGCCGCTCGCCCGGATCCTCCCGCAGGTCGTACAGCTCCACCCGCCCGCCCGGCCCCGCCCCCGCGATGCCCGGCGCGAACCTGACCACCTTCCACCGCCCCCGCCGGATCGCCTGGATCTTGCGCGGCCGGTTCCAGATCAGCTGCCGCCGCTTCGGCACCCCCGCCCCGGTCAGCGCGCCGCGCAGCGACACCCCGTCCAGCCCCTCGGGCACCGGCATCCCGGCGAGGTCGGCCAGCGTCGGCAGCACGTCCCAGAACGCCACCGGCCGCCGCTCCACCCGCGCCTTCACCCCCGGCGACCAGGCGATCATCGGCACCCGGATGCCGCCTTCGTACAGGTCGCGCTTGTCGCCGCGGAAGGGACCGTTGGAGTCGAACAGCGCGGGCGTCACGCCCTTCTCGCTGTGCGGCCCGTTGTCGCTGGTGAACAGCACCACCGTGCGCTCGGCCTGCCCGCTGTCGCGCAGCGCCCGCACCAGGGCGGCCACGTCCGCGTCCAGGCGGCCGACCTGCGCCGCGTGCCGCCGGTTCGGGCCGGTCCACGGCCGGTCCTCGTACGGCCCCGCGTCGCCGCCGGGCACCACGCTCGGCGAGTGCGGCAGCGTGGTCGGGAAGTAGAGCAGGAACGGCCGCTCGCGCTCCTTCTTGATGAAGCGCACGGCCCGCTCCCTGAACAGGTCGGGCGCATAGGAACGTCCGTTCAAGGGCACGGTGCGGTCGTTGTGCCAGAGCCGCTGCGGGTAGTAGCGGTGCGCGGCCCGGTGCCCGATGAAGCCGAAGAACTCCCCGAAACCCCGCTCGTTGGGGTGCGACGGCTGGCCGGGCAGGTCGGGGCCGAAGCCCCACTTGCCGATGCACGCGGTGTCGTACCCGGCCAGCCGCATCACCCCGCCGAACGTCAGGTCGGCGTCGGTGAGCGAGCGCTGGGGGCCGCCCTCCGGGTTCTCCCTGACCGTTCCGTGCCCGGCGTGCAGCCCAGTGAGCAGCGCGCAGCGCGAGGGCGCGCACAGGGGCGCGCCCGAGTAGGCCGCCTCGAAGCGCACGCCCTCGGCCGCCAGCCGGTCCAGGTGCGGGGTCGCGATCGTGCGCTGCCCCTGGAAGCCGACCTCGCCCCAGCCCAGGTCGTCGGCGAGGACCACCACCACGTTCGGCCGCGCGGGCGGTCCGGCGCTCGCGTGAGTGGCCGGGCCGCCCAGGAAGGGGGCGGCCATGGCGCCGGTGAGCAGGGTGCGGCGAGAGGGCCCGGAGATCATGTCGCACACCTTGGAGGCCGTGGGGGAACGCCGGGCCAACGACCCGTGAACCACGGGCGAACTCACAGGTAGCGCCACCGGCGGCAGATCTCCCAGAGCTTCTCGGGAACCTCGTCCGGCGCCGGCAGCGGCCGTCCCTCCACCACGCTGCCGGTGCGGATCTTGTCCCGCCAGTCGCCGATGCCCTTGACGAAACCGCCGTGGTCGCGCGAGCCGTACTCCAGCATGGCGGGCTCCCATGCGACCTCCAGGAAGTCGCAGACCTTGCGCAGCACCGGGCCCGGCTCGGCGACCAGGTCCTCGTAGGTGACGGTCAGACCGGGCAGGTGCTCGCGGGCCTCCTGCAGGTAGACCATGTAGTTGAGGGTACGGCTGACCGCCTCGTCCATCGGCCGGTTGTCCGGGTCGGCCTCGTGCCAGGACTGCGCGATCGACATCGGGTGGCGCAGCAGGAACAGGAAGCGGGCGTCCGGCCAGCAGGTGGCGATGCGCCGCCAGGCGAAGACGTTGCTCGGCGTCTTCTCCACCATGATCCGCTTGCCGCTGCGGGCCAGCTCCCGGTGCAGGAGGCGGTCCCAGATCAGGTGCTCCACGTCGCTGTGGGTGTGGCCGAGGGCGGCCACGGCCTGCCGTACCGGATCGGTGGGGAAGCCGGCCGTCACGCGGCGGAAGTGTGTCTCGATCGGGGAGTGGATCAGCGAGTGGCTGTTGAGCAGGACCCGCAGCAGCGTCGAGCCCGAGCGCACCGACGAGAACAGGAAGACCGGAGCCCGCAGCAGCCGGTCGTGCGCCGGGTCGGCGGGGCCCCTGACCTCGTCGTCCGGCAGCCGTACCAGCGCGGGGTGCGGCTTCGGCGGGGGCACCGGGCGGGGCACGCGGGTGGCCCGCGAGAGCGTGTACCCGGTGAGGCCTTCGAGCGTGGCGTTCGCTCGGTACTTCCAGTTCATGCCCGGCACCGTAGAGGGAGCCGGTTAACCACGCGTTAACCCCGGCTGAGAACGTGTTCGGCTTGCCGCCATTCACCACTTTTCCTGACATGCCGCGCTTTGGGGGGAAAGGCGCGCACACTGGGCGGCATAGCACCGTCGAGGGGGCTGGTGGACATGCGGACCTGGGGTGGGTCCGGGCGGGGATCCGGTCATCTGTGGGTCGTGGCGATGTGGGGGCTGATCTGGTTGCTGGACACGGCGGAGTTCCTCCGGCACATCTAGCGGGGCAGGAACGCGAGGAGCGCGACCAGGACGACGGCGGCGGGTATCCCCCAGGCCAGAGCCTCGGGGACGGCCGCGGCCGTCGCCTGCGGGCTGCTCCCGAGCCCGCGGGTGAGCAGGGCGCCGAAGACGGCCACGCCGAGCGAGAGGCCGAGGCCGCGCGCGGTCATCGTGGCCGAGGTGGTGGCGGCCAGGTCGGCGGGGGCCGCGGCGTTCTGCGCGACGACCACCAGGTTCTGCATCAGCAGCCCGAACCCGGCGCCGAGCACGCCGAGCGTGACGGCCAGCAGCGCATAGGGCGTGCCGGGTTCCATCCGGCTCAGCAGGACGAACCCCAGGACCACGATCAAGGCCCCGGCCAGCAGGAACGGCTTGAACCGGGTCCCCACCCGGGCGCCCGCCACGAACGACACCGCCGTGAACGTCAGGACGTACGGCGTGAGCGCCAGCCCCGCCGCGGTCGCACCCACCCCGTAGGCGGCCTGCACGAACGTGGGCAGGTAGACGAGCGAGCCGCCGAGCAGCGCGCCGAGCAGGGCGGTGGCGGGCAGGACCACGCGCAGCACCGGGACGGCGAACAGCCGGGGAGGCAGTATCGGGTCGGGCGCGCGGCGCTGCCACCACACCGACAGCGTCAGCAGCACCGCGAAGGCCGCCCCCGCGCCCGCGGGCGACTCGGTCACCAGCAGCAGGCTGACGGCGGTGCCCGCGATCAGCAGCGCTCCGGCGAGGTCGAGCCTGCCCGCGGCATCCGGCTTGGGCAGGCGCAGCGCGTACCCGGTCAGGGCCATGGCGACTGCGGCGAGCGGCAGGTTGACGTAGAAGATCCAGCGCCAGCCCGCGGCGTCGGTGATCAGGCCGCCCGCCAGCGGGCCGCCCACGCTGGCCAGGGCGAACACGCCGCCGGTGAAGCCCTGGACGCGGCTGCGCAGGTGACGTGGATACAGCTCGGACAGGGCCACCGCCGGGATCACGAACAACGCGCCGGCCCCGATGCCCTGGAGCGTCCTGGCAGCTATCAGCTGGGGCGTCGTCTGGGCCAGGCCGGACAGCGCGGAACCGGCGGCGAAGACGGCCAGCGCGACCAGGAACACCGTGCGCCGGCCGAAGCGGTCGCTGACGCGGCCGTAGAGGGCGCCGGTCGCGGTCGAGGCCAGGACGTAGGAGGTGACGATCCAGCCGATCGTGTCCATGCCGCCCAGGTCTCCGGTGATGGCGGGCAGCGCTATGGCCACCACGGTCTGGTCCAGGACCGAGAGCAGCATGCCCAGGAGCAGGCCGACGGTGGCCATCGCCTTCCTGGTCAGGTTCACGGACATCGCGCTCAGCCCTTCGGGCCCGCGAACGCGGGCAGGCCGAAGTCGGTGCTCAGCAGGTCCTGGTCGATGGCCGCGGCGGCGACGGTTCCGCTGGCCGCCGCGGCTATGACCGCCGCCAGCGGGACCGGGACGGTGGCCCTGCGCGCCGTGTCGCCCGCCGCGTAGACGCCCGGGACGCTGGTCCGGCCGAACTCGTTCACCTCCACGCAGCCGTCGGTGAACGTGGCGCAGCCCAGCCGGGCGGCCAGGTCCGTCCTGGGCCTGCGCGGCACGTTGACCACGAACACCGCCTGCCGGGGCAGCGGCGGGCCGTCCTCGAACACGATCCGCTCCAGCCTGCCGCCGGCCGACTCCAGGCGGGCGATCCGCTCGTCCCTCACAGCGACGCCCTGGGCCAGGAGCTTCGCCCGCGAGGCCGGGTCGAGCGGTTCCCGGCCGGTGCACAGGGCCACGTCGGCGAAGCGGCTCAGTTGCAGCGCCAGCCGTACCCGGGCGGGGGAGGCCCCGATCACCGCGACCGGCCTGCCCGTGACCTCCCACCCGTGGCAGTACGGGCAGTGGAAGGCCGATCGCCCCCACAGCGCCTCGACACCGGGCGGGCCGGGAAGGTCGTCGGACAGACCGGTCGCCAGGAGGAGCCGGCGCGCGCCCGCCGTTCCCCCTCCCGACAGCTCCACCCGGAAGCCGGGACGGACATCGGTGACCGTCTCCTCCCGGATCTCGACCGACGGGTAGGCCGACAGCTCCTCGCGGGCGAGCTCGCGCAACTCGGCCGGCGGCGTGCCGTCCCTGGTCAGGAAGTTGTGAACGGCCTCGGCCGGGGCGTTGCGGCCGTGCCCGGCGTCGAGCAGGAGCACGCGGCGGTGCGCCCGCCCGAGGGTGAGGGCGGCGGCCAGCCCGGCCGGTCCGCCGCCGATGATGACGACGTCGTTGGTTGACATGCGGGAAAGTCTGCAAGTTAATGTCAACATGAAGTCAAGCGAGGACATGCGCATCGGGGAACTGGCCGACCGCTTCGGTCTCGGGACGCACGTCCTGCGGCACTGGGAGGCGATGGGCCTGCTGACCCCGGCCGCCCGCGTGAACGGCCGCCGCCGCTACACCCGTGACCACGTCATCCGCGTCATGACGATCATCCGCGCCAAGGGCGGCGGCATGAGCCTCGACCAGATCGGCGAGGTCCTGTCGGCCACCGGCCGAGCCGAACGCCGGACGCTGCTCCAGCGGCACCACGCGGACCTGGAGCGGCGGCTCGCGGAGATCACGACGTCCAAGCGGCTGATCGAACACCTCATGGAATGCGGCGCGGAGGACTTCACCCAATGCCCGGACTACCGGCGCATGGTGGAAACCGCGGTCGGCCTCTCCGACTGCGTGGGCAATTCTTGAACGTGCCGGGGTACGGCGAGCAGGTCCATGGGGGCACACTCCTGGCCATGCAGACTCTCCAGCTCACCCAGGCCCCCGCCGCGTACGCGTGCATGATCGTCCGCGCGCCCGCCGAGACGGCGTTCCGGGCCTTCGCCGACCCGGCCGTCACCACGCGCCTGTGGTACTCCAAGAGCAGCGGCCCCATGCTTCCGGGGGCGGAGTTGCGCTGGGAGTGGGAGACGTACGGCGCGAGCGTCCAGGTCTGGGTCAAGGCGGTGCAGGAGGGGAGCCTGATCCGGTTCGAGTGGGGCAACTACGAGCAGCCGACCACGGTGGAGATGCGCTTCACCCCACTCGCCGACGGCACGTTCGTCGAGGTCACCGAGACCGGTTTCCAGGGCTCTGGCGATGACACCATCCAGTGGGTCAACGACACCGTCGGCGGCTTCACCACGGTGTTGTGCGCGCTGAAGGCCCTGCTGGAGCACGGCATCGAACTCAACGCCGTCTCCGACCACCACCCGGCTCCGCCCTGATCCGTTGTTACATGCGTACATGAATATATATAATGCGGGGGCCACCGAGAGGGGACACGATGACGCACCCCGGCCCCCCGCCCCACGGCCACGGACACGCCCGGTCGATGCTGGGCAGCCTCCTCAAACCCCACAGCCACGACACCGCCGGCAGAACCGACGCGGCCCTGGAGTCCAGCAGCCGTGGCATGCGGGTGCTGGCCATCTCCTTCGCGGTCCTCATGGTCACCGCCCTCATCCAGGCCGTCATCGTCGCGCTGTCGGGTTCGGTGGCCCTGCTCGGCGACACCCTGCACAACTTCGCCGACGCCCTGACCGCCGTCCCGCTGGCGATCGCGTTCTCCCTGGGCCGCCGCGCCGCCACCCGCCGCTTCACCTACGGTTACGGCCGCGCCGAGGACCTGGCCGGCATCATCATCGTCACCCTGATCGCCGCCTCAGCCGCACTGGCCGCCTATGAGGCCATCAAACGCCTGATCACCCCCGAAGACATCCGCGCCCTGGGCCTGGTGGCCGCCGCCGGCATCGTGGGCTTCATCGGCAACGAGTGGGTGGCCCGCTACCGCATCAGGGTGGGCCGCGAGATCGGCTCGGCCGCGCTGGTGGCCGACGGCCTGCACGCCCGTACCGACGGCTTCACCTCCCTGGCCGTCCTGCTGAGCGCGGGAGGCGCCGCCCTGGGCTTCCCCCTGGCCGACCCGATCGTCGGCCTGCTCATCACGGTCGCGATCTGCTTCGTCCTGCGCGACGCCGCCAGGGAGATCTACCACCGCCTGATGGACGCCGTGGACCCCGCCCTCATCACCCAGGCCGAGCAGATCCTGACCGCGGTACCCGGCGTGAAAGGCGTGGGCGCGGTCCGCCTGCGCTGGATCGGCCACACGCTACGCGCCGAGGTGGACATCAGGGTCAGCCACGACCTGACCCTGATCGAAGCCCACGCGGTGGCGGTGGAGGCCGAACACCGCCTCATCCACGACCTGCCCCGCCTGAGGGCCGCAACGGTCCACGCCGACCCCGACGGCCCACCCGACACCGACCACCACGCGCCCTTGATCACCCACCGGTGAAAGCGCTCGGCCGAGCCTTGTCCCGCAGGGCTGGCCTGACCGGAAAATGCTGGTGGACGATACTGGGATTGAACCAGTGACCTCTTCCGTGTCAGGGAAGCGCTCTCCCGCTGAGCTAATCGTCCGGGTATTCAACTGGAGGTGGAGACGGGATTCGAACCCGTGTGGACGGCTTTGCAGGCCGCTGCCTCGCCTCTCGGCCACTCCACCGAGCCGAAAGCCTAGAGCGGAAGACGGGATTTGAACCCGCGACCCTCACCTTGGCAAGGTGATGCTCTACCACTGAGCCACTTCCGCGTCCGCCGCGATCGGCGGCGACGAGAGAACTGTAGCGAATCTTCCCCCTCTCCCCCAACTCAGTTCTTCGCCCTGGCCCGGAAAGCGGCCGTCTTCACCCGGTTCTGGCACGCGGTCGAGCAGAAGCGCTTGGTGCCGTTGCGGGAGACGTCCACGTAGACGCGGTCGCAGGCGGGCGCCGTGCACACGCCGAGCCGGTCGGCGAACTCGCTGCCCAGCACGATCGCCAGCGCCGTCGAGCAACTGGCGCCCCAGTCGCCGGCCACGGTGCCGCCGGGGCCGTGGAAGTGCAGGTGCCACGGCTCGCCGTCGTGGCGGTCGAGGCGGGGGCGGGCGTTGTGGTCGTCGAGCAGGCGGTTGAGCCGGGCGGCGGCGGTGTCGTTGTCCTCGGCGGCCACCGCTTCGAAGACCGCGCGCAGCCGTACGGCCACGCCCGCCAGCTCCTCCGCCTCCGGGGCGGTGAACGGCCGGTGGGCCGGATAGACCTCGCGGGCGCCGGCCGTGGCGGCCTCGTCCAGGACGGCGGGCGTGAAGGGACGTCCTCGCCGCATGCCGGGCGTCAGCGCGTTGACGAAGCTCACCGTCACCCGCGTGACACTGTCCGTGTGACTGTTGAAGTTCACTTGACCGGTTACAACCTCTCGATTAGTTTGTGACTATCCAAAGTGTAGACGACAGTTACAAGGAGCCGGTTGTGCTTACCTATGACGCCGCCCGTCAATGGATCGACCGCTGGGACCTGCAGCAGGCCGGATACCTGCCCGACCGCGAGGAGCGCTTCACCGCGCTGATCGACGCCGTTGAGTCCCTCGGCCGTCCCGACCCCCTTGTGCTGGACCTCGGCTGCGGCCCCGGCTCGCTCTCGGCCCGCCTGCTTGAGCGCCTGCCCAAGGCCACGGTGATCTCCATCGACGCCGACCCGCTCCTGCTGGGCCTGGGCCGCGCCGCGTACCCGCGACTGACCTTCGTCTCCCGGGACCTGCGGGCCCGGGGCTGGAGCGACGGGCTCGGCCTGGACCGCCCCGCGGACGCCGCGGTCAGCACGACCGCGCTGCACTGGATCACCGGCTCCGAGTTGGCCGGCGTCTACGCCGAGGTGCACCGGGTACTGCGGCCGGGCGGCGTGCTCCTCAACGGTGACCACCTCAACAGCGACGACGCCACCCCCGCCCTGGCCGAGTTGGAGCGCGCGATCCACGAGAAGGAGACCGAGCGCCGCTTCCGCGAGAACCGGCCCGAGGACTGGCAGGAGTGGTGGCGCGCCGTCGTCGCCGACCCCGATCTGGCCGAGCTCAACACCGCCCGCCACGACCAGGGCACCACGCACAACGGGGAGGAGTCCGAGCTCCTGTCCACGCACGCGCGGGCCCTGCGCACGGCCGGGTTCGCCGAGGTGGGAACGCTGTGGCAGCGCGGCAACAACCGTCTCCTGTGCGCGGTGAAAAGCACCGATGCTTAGACCGGGGCCGAAACGTCGGTGGGTTAGCGTCGCATCATGGCCGCAGAACATCTCACCCGCGACGCCGACATCGCACCGGTCGCCGCGCTCATCGCCGACCCGACCAGGGCCGCCATGCTCAACGCGCTGCTCGACGGCCGAGCCCTTGCGGCCGGGGAACTGGCCAGGCTGGCCGGCGTGAGCGCCGCCACCGCCAGTTCCCATCTGGCCAAGCTGCTGGAGGGCCGCCTCGTGGAGGTGGTCAGCCAGGGCCGCCACCGCTACTACCGCCTGGCCGGGCACGACGTGGCCGAGGTCCTGGAGGTGCTGGCCCGGGTCAGCGCGCGGCCCGCCGTACGGTCGCTGCGGCAGTCACGCCAGGCGCGGCTGCTGGAGGAGGCCCGCACGTGCTACGACCACCTGGCCGGACGGGCGGGCGTGGCGCTGCTGGACCGGTTGCGCGCCGACGGGCACCTCGACGGCGGCGAGCTCACCGCGGCGGGGGAGCGGGCGCTCAAGCTGCTCGGCGTGGACGTGGACGCGGTGCGCAGGACACGCAGGAGGTTCGCGCCCGACTGCCTCGACTGGACGGAACGGCGGGCCCACCTGGGCGGAGCGCTCGGCGCCGCGCTGACCGACGTGTTGTTCGAGCGGGGCTGGATCGCCCGCGGGAGCATCCCCCGCGCGGTGACCGTGACAGAAGAGGGCAGAAGGGAGTTGTTTGATGGTAAGGAGCTAACATCGCATACGCCGGTTACCCAACACCCTTAAACGAGAGAGTGGCAGCATGCGCGACAACGTAGTCGTGAACGTCGGCCCGGAGCCGCTGAGCTTCGAGGACGTCATCCGCGTGGCCCGTGACGGCGCCGCCGTACGCCTGACCGACGACGCGATCGCGGCGATCTCCGCGGCCCGCCAGCGCGTGGACGAGCTAGCCGAGAGCCCGACGCCCGCCTACGGGGTGTCGACCGGGTTCGGCGCGCTGGCCACGCGGCACATCGACCCCGCGCTGCGCGCGCAGCTGCAGCGCTCGCTCGTGCGCTCGCACGCCGCGGGCAGCGGTCCCGAGGTCGAGACGGAGGTCGTGCGGGCCCTCATGCTGCTGCGTCTGCACACGCTGGCCACCGGCCATACCGGCATCCGCCCGATGACGGCCAAGACGCTCGCCGCGCTGCTGAGCGCGGGGATCACGCCGGTGGTGCACGAGTTCGGCTCGCTGGGGTGCTCGGGCGACCTGGCGCCGCTGGCCCACGTGGCGCTGACGCTGATGGGCGAAGGCGTCGTACGCGACTCCACCGGCAACCTCACCCAGGCGGCCGAGGCGCTCAAGCAGGCCGGCATCGAACCGGTCGAACTGGCCGCCAAGGAGGGCCTGGCCCTCATCAACGGCACCGACGGCATGCTCGGCATGCTCGTCCTGGCCATCGACGACCTGTCCAGGCTGCTGAAGACCGCCGACCTGAGCGCGGCCATGAGCGTGGAGGCGCTGCTCGGCACCGACCGCGTCTTCGCCCCCGAGCTCCAGGCCCTGCGCCCCCAGCCCGGCCAGGCGCTCGCCGCCGCCAACATGGTCAGGATCCTGGCCGGCTCCGGCGTCATGGCCAGCCACCGCGACCCCGAGAACTGCGCCCGCGTCCAGGACGCCTACTCCCTGCGCTGCGCCCCGCAGGTCGCCGGCGCCGCCCGCGACACCGTCGCGCACGCCGCCAACGTCGCCACATGGGAGCTGGCCAGCGCCGTCGACAACCCGGCCGTGCTCGACGACGGCCGCGTGGAGTCCAACGGCAACTTCCACGGCGCCCCCGTCGCCTACGCGCTCGACTTCCTCGCCATCGTCGCCGCCGACGTGGCCTCCATGTCCGAGCGCCGCACCGACCGCTTCCTCGACGTGGCCCGCAACCACGGCCTGCCCGCCTTCCTCGCCGACGACCCCGGCGTGGACTCCGGCCACATGATCGCCCAGTACACGCAGGCCGCCATCGTCTCCGAGATGAAGCGCCTGGCCGTCCCGGCCAGCGTCGACTCGATCCCGAGCTCGGCCATGCAGGAGGACCACGTCTCCATGGGCTGGTCGGCCGCGCGCAAGCTGCGCAGGTCGGTGGACGGCCTGACGCGGGTCCTGGCCATCGAGATCCTCACCGCCGCCCGCGCCCTCGACCTGCGCGCCCCGCTGACGCCCGCCCCCGCGACCGGCGCCGTGGTGTCGGCACTGCGCGAGGCGGTCCCCGGCCCCGGCCCCGACCGCTTCCTCGCCCCGGAGATCGAGTCCACCGTCCGCCTCGTCGCCGACGGCGCCCTCCTCTCGGCCGCCGAGGCCGTCACGGGTCCTCTCTCCTAAGGCCTCCCGTCGCGGCTCTCTTTGAGAGCCCCCATCCGTTACGGCGAAGCCGCAGCCACCCCCACCCGCCGCACGTGGATCCCTCTGTCCAGGGAGACGCTCGTCCAGCGGGGGTGGTGGCCCGCCGTGACGAACGTCCCGCCGGCCGCCTGAGGCTGGCTCAGGAGGGCAGCGCCACGATCGCGTCGACCTCCAGCACCAGCCCCGGCATGAACAGCCGCGACACCTCCACCGTCGTGCTGGCCGGCGGCGTGCCCGTGATGTAGCGCTTGCGCACCTCCCGGTAGGCGGGAGCCTGCGACATGTCCGTCAGGTACGACCGGATGAACGCGATGTCCCCGAACCCCGCCCCCTGATCGGCCAGAATCCGCTCCAGGCACGAGAAGATGTGCTCGGCCTGCGCCCCCATGTCCCCGGGAGCCACCACGTTCCCGTCGTCGTCGAACGCGGCCTGTCCCGAGATGTACAGCGTGTCCCCGGTCCGCACCGCGTGCGAGTACATGCCGTTCGTGGCGGGCACGGTCGGCGGGTTGACCGGCGTGACCCGGGACGGCCGGCCCGCGCCGACGTGCTCCGCGATCGCGGTCACGTCGCGGTCGCCGAGCCCGGCCGCCTCGGCCGCGCGCAGGCGCAGGCGGGCGGCGGTGGCCAGCGTCCCGCCCTCCCACGCGGCCAGCTCCAGGTCCTTGGCGGCCAGTCCGAGCGCGAAGCGGGTCTCCGCCGCGGGCTCGCGCAGGCGTTCCGACAGGCCGCCGAGCGGGGTGCCGGCCAGGACGTCCAGCACCGCCTCGCGGGGGACGCCGTGCGCCTCGCCGTACGCGAGAGACTCGGCGAGCAGCACCTGCGCGGGCAGGAACGCGCTCATGACGGCGAGCTTCAGCGCCGCCCCCGACCCCAGCGGCCCGCACTCGCGCACGGTCCCGAAGACGGACAGCACCTCGCGCACCGGTGCCACCGCGCCGCCCGCCAGCACCGTCAGCGTGCCGTCGGTGGCCGGCCCCACGCTGCCGAGCACGGGCGCGTCCACCAGCCCCACCGAGGACGGCAGCAGCTCGCGCACCCGCGTGACGGCCGGCGGCCCGATCGTGGACATCTCGATCACGATCGCGTCCGGCCGCAGCCCCGGCAGGGCCGACTTCAGCACGTCGAGCACGGCGGGCCCGTCGCGCAGCATCGTGATGACGACCGAGGCGCCCTCGACGGCCGTCTCCACCGGCGTGCCGGTCCCGCGCCGCCACGTGGTCACCTCGTGCCCGGCCGCCTCAAGCCGCCGGGCCATGGGGACGCCCATGCGCCCCTGTCCAAGAAAAGCAATCATGTTCCCCTTTATAGGAGAGGTGCGAGCCATTCCACCACCGACTACATTGCATACCAGCCATGCTTGAGACGAATGACTTGCGGCTGTTCGACGAGGTGGCCCGCTCCGGCTCGTTCACCGCCGCCGCCGAACTGCTCGGGTACACCCAGTCCGCGGTCTCGCGCCGCATCGCCGCGCTGGAGCGCGAGGCGGGCGGCGCGCTGTTCGAGCGCCGCGCCCGGGGTGTACGGCTGACGCCCGCCGGCCACGCCCTGCGCCGCCACGCCCTCGCCGTCCTGGAACGCCTGGACCAGGCGGGGGAGGAGCTGGCCGCCATCCACGCCGGAGGCGGCGGCAGGCTGCGCGTGGGGGCGTTCGCGACCGCCAACGTCGAACTGGTGCCCGCCGCGCTCAAACGCTTCGCCGAGCGGGCCCCGGCCGTCGAGGTACGGCTCGCGGAAGGCCTCAGCCCCCGCCTGGTCGAGCGCCTGGAAGCCGGCGAGCTCGACGTCGCCGTGATCAGCGACTACCCGGCCGGGCTGCCCTCGGGCGGTCACACGGTGCCGCTGGGGGAGGACCGCCTGCTGGTGGCGCTCCCCGACGGCCACCCCCTCGCCGCCCGCGCCACCGTCGACCTGGCCGACCTGCGCGAGGAGACCTGGATCGAGGCCGCGCCGAGCGGCCAGCCGACGCTGCTCGTGACCGCCTGCGCCGCGGCCGGGTTCGTGCCGCGCGGCGGGCTGCGCGTGGCCGAATGGTCGGGCAAGTTCGGCTTCGTCGCCGCCGGGCTCGGCGTCACGCTCGTGCCGGAGCTGGCGGCGCGGGCCGTACCGCGGGGAGTCGTCCTCCGCCCGCTCGGCGCCGCCGCCCCGACCAGGCGTTACTACGCGGCGCTCCCCGGCGTCCCGCTGCCCGCAGCCCTGGCCTTCGTGGACTTGTTGTGCGAGGTGGCATCACGCACTGGGACAATGGGCGCGTGTACGACAGCTTCGCCCATGTCGGCGGGCGGCTCGCCACCGGCCTGCGCGACCTGACCACGGACCTGGCCGCCCTCGACGGCGAGGGCTGGTGGGCCGTGGTGGTCGACTACGAGGGCAAGGTCAGCTGCGCCCGCTTCGACCAGGTACGCCCCGACCCGCTGCCCCCGGCCGGACCCTGGCACGGCCCCGGCGCCCGCCACTGGCGCAGTTCCCTCGACCGGGCCGCCTACGAGCGCGGCGTCGAGGCCATCCGCGAGCACATCCGCCGGGGCGAGGTCTACCAGGCCAACCTCACCCGGATCCTGACCGCGCCGCTGCCACCGGAGGCCGACCCGCTCGCCCTGGCCCACCGCCTGGCCGAGCGCAACCCCGCCGCGTACGCCGCGGTGATCAGCCTGCCCGGCCGCGCCGTGGTCTCCGCCTCGCCCGAGCTGTACCTCTCCCGCGACGGCGCCGTCGTCGAGTCCCGCCCCATCAAGGGCACCGGAGCCACCGAGGCCGACCTGCTCGACAAGGACTACTCCGAGAACGTCATGATCGTCGACCTGGTCCGCAACGACCTCGGCCGGGTGGCGGCGGTCGGCTCGGTGCAGGTTCCCGCGCTGTGCGTGCCAGAGGCCTACCCGGGCTCGGTGCACCTGGTCTCGACCGTCCGCGCCCGGCTGGAGCCCGGCACGGGATGGCCCGAGCTGTTCTCGGCCACGTTCCCGCCCGGCTCGATCACCGGCGCCCCCAAGTCCTCGGCCCTGCGCATCATCAATGAACTCGAACCCGAGCCCCGCGGGCCGTACTGTGGGGCCGTGGGCTGGGTCGACGCCGACCGCGGCACGGCCGCGCTGGCCGTGGGCATCCGCACCTTCTGGATCTCCGGCCGGGAGATCCGGTTCGGCACCGGCGCGGGCATCACCTGGGGCAGCGACCCCCGGCGTGAATGGCAGGAGACCGAGCTGAAAGCATCCAGGCTCATCGCACTCGCATCTCGCTTTGGAGGAGATAGATGACAGTCCCTGTCTGGGTCAACGGGGAGATCCTCGACCCCGCCCGAGCGAGCGTCTCGGTCTTCGACCACGGTCTCATGGTCGGCGACGGCGTCTTCGAGACCATCAAGATCGTCAACGGCGTGTCGTTCGCGCTCACCCGCCACCTCGACCGGCTCCGGCTCTCGGCACGGCGCATGGACCTGCCCGAGCCCGACACCGACGCCATCGCCGACGGCATCGGCAAGCTCCTGGCCGCCGCCCCCGCGTGGCCGCTCGGCCGCATCCGCGTCACCTACACCAGCGGCCCGGGCCCGCTCGGCTCCGACCGCGGCGACCAGGGCGGCACCTCCGTCGTGATCGTGGACGAGCAGAAGCCCTTCCCCGGCACCGCCGCCGTCACCGTCGTGCCCTGGCCGCGCAACGAGCGCGGCGCGCTGTCAGGCGTCAAGTCCACCTCCTACGGCGACAACGCCAAGGCCCTGGCCTACGCCAAGGCGCGCGGCGGCGGCGAGGCGATCTTCGGCAACCTCGCCGGCAACCTGTGCGAGGGCACCGGCTCCAACATCTTCATCGTCAGGGACGGCCGCCTGATCACCCCCACGCTGGAGGCCGGGCCGCTGGCCGGAGTCACGCGGGCGCTGGTCGTCGAGTGGTGCGGCGCCGAGGAGGCCGACGTGCCGCTCCAGGCCCTCTACGAGGCCGAGGAGGCGTTCCTCACCTCCACCACGCGCGACGTGCAGCCCATCAAGCTGGTCGACCAGACCACGCTGCCGGTCGCGCCGGGACCGATCACCACCAAGGCCATGCAGGTCTTCGCCGAGCGCTCTGCCGCCGATCTCGACCCGTGAGCTAGTCTCGTGCCCCGCATACCGATCATGTGAGGCATCGTGGACATCGGCCCGTACCGCATCCTCCGCGAACTCGGACGAGGCGGTCAGGGCACCGTCTACCTGGGCCGGGACGACCGCGGCGAGCTCGCCGCGGTCAAGGTCGTCCACGGGTTCGACCGCGCCTTCGACCGCGAGCTCGCCGCCGCCCGCCAGGTGGCCGAGTTCTGTACGGCCCGCGTCCTGCGTGCCGACCTGGACCACAACCCGCCCTACGTGGCCAGCGAGTTCATCGACGGCCCCGCGCTGCACCAGGTGGCGCCGCTGCGCGGGGCGGCGCTGACCCGGCTGGCCATCGGCACCGCCACCGCGCTGACCGCCATCCACCGGGCCGGAGTCGTGCACCGGGACTTCAAGCCGGGCAACGTCCTCATGGGCCCGGACGGGCCGCGGGTGATCGACTTCGGCATCGCGCGGCTGGTGGACCTGTCCCAGTCGCAGGGCGCCGCCGGGACGCCTCCCTACATGGCGCCCGAGCAGTTCGCGGGCGGGCAGGTCGGGCCCGCGGCGGACGTGTTCGCGTGGGGCGCGACCATGGTGTTCGCCGCCTCCGGACGGCCGCCGTTCGGCTCCGACACCCTCGCCGCCGTCGCCTACCGCATCATCCACGCCGACCCCGACCTGGGCGAGCTGCCCGAGCCGCTGCGCACGATCGTCGCCCGCTGCCTCGCCAAGAACCCCGCTGCCCGGCCCACAGCCCGCGACCTGCTGCTGAACCTGCTGGGCGAACACGCCCCCGCCCAACCGGACGCCGCCCTACGCCAGGGCATGGCCGCCGCCCAGCCAGCGGGCGGCATGGGCCCCTCAGCGTGGCCCGCGCCGAGCGCTCCGGGTGCTGTGCCGGGCGCTCGGGGTGCCATGGCGGGGATGCCCGGCGCTCCGGGTGCTCCGGGTGCTCCGGGTGCTCCGGGTGCTCCGGGTGCTGCGGGTGCTGTGCCGGGGATGCCGGGTGCTCCGGGTGTCGTGCCGGGGGCGTCCACGGCGCCGGGTTCCCGGGGCGGGGCCGTACCCACGGACGGGACGCCGGCGCGGGCACGCGCGGGAGGGGTGTCGCGGCGGGCGGCGCTCGCGGGTGGTGTGGCGGTGCTGGCCGCGGCGACCACCGGCGTGGTGCTGTGGCGCGGCGGGCTCGGCCAGGGCACCGGCACCCGCGCGAACCCCACCGCCGAGAGCACGCCGACCGCCACCCCCACGACCTCGCCCACCACGTCGCCCAGCCCGAGCAGCACGCCCAGCAGCGCTCCCAGCCCGGCAGCCCCGCCCGCGGCCGGGCAACTCGCCGACGTCATGGAGAGCGCGGTCGGGCTGGCGCCGCTGGCCGACTTCACCCTCGACGCCCGCATCACCCAGGGCACCTGGCACACCACCGCCACCGGCCGTCTGGCCTACGACCCGCAGATCTCCGACGTCCGCATGGACGCGCGGGTCGTCGCCGAGCACGTCGAGCCCGCGCTGACCGGGCGCGTGCTGATGGCCGAGCAGGACTACGTCGGCGGCAAGCTCGTCACCGACCAGGCCAAGACCCCGATCATGCTGTACGCCCGGTTCGTGCACGCGGTCGCCTCGATCGCCAACGTGGCCGACCTGGCCAGGCTCACCTCAGGCGTGCAGTCAGAAGGCAGGACCTACACCGGCTCGCTGCCCACCACCAAGGGCCCGGAGTCGCTCTGGCGGCAGATCAGCGCCATCAACAACGACGAGATCCCCGAGGCGCAGCTCGCCAAGACCACGCTCTCCTGGGTGCTCAAGCTGGACGAGCGCAACCGGCCGCGCTCGCTGCGGCTGTCCTGGCACATGCTGCTCGACCAGGGCGCCCGGCTGACCTCCCCGTTCGACGTCACCTACAAGGGGTGGCGCGACGGGGAGATCAGCGAGCCCGGCTAGTACGACTTCTGCGTCTGGACGTTGAAGTCGTCCATCTTGACCTGCTTGGCCGGGTCGGTCAGCGGGTCGTCGATCTGGATGACGTCCAGGCCCTTGAGGATGTCGCTGGAGTAGATGTAGCCGTTGTAGTAGTACGCCGACCAGGAGCCGGCGATCGAGTGGTCGCCCCCGGCCGGGCCGCGGTCGAAGAAGCCGACCTCGCGCGGGTTGTTGGAGTCGGTGAAGTCCCAGACCGAGACGCCGCCCTGGTACCACGCCTGGACCATCACGTCCTTGCCCTCGATCGGCAGCAGCGAGCCGTTGTGGGCGACGCAGTTCTCGTTCGACGTCTGCTCGCGCGGCATCTTGAAGTAGCCGCGGCGTTCGAGCTTGCCGTCCACGATGTCGTAGATGGCGTTGGCGCCCTTGGTCTTGGGCGTCTTGCTGTCGCAGGTCGCCATCCCGCCGCCGCCGAGCTCGTCGCTGAAGACGACCTTGGTGGCGTCGTTGTTGAACGTCGCGGAGTGCCAGATCTGGAAGTTCTCGGTGTCGCGTACCTGTTGCAGGACCTTGGGCTTGACCGGGTCGGCGATGTCCAGCAGGACCCCGTCGCCGAAGCAGGCCGCGGCGGCGAGCTTCTTCTCGGGGTAGGCGGTGATGTCATGGCATCCGGCGGCGAACATGCCTTCGCCCTGGCCATCAGGGAAGATGTTCGGCTTTGCCACGATTTTTGCGGACTTGGGATTCTTTACTGGGATTTCTACGATCTGGATGAGTTCGTGGGGTGGCGGGCAGGTCTTCGAATCCGGCTCGGGGCCGGGGGAGGAGACATACACGTACAGCGTGTCGGGGTTCTTGCCCGGGACCATCGTGTGGGTGTGCGAGCCGCAGTCGGTGCGCACAGCGGAGACGTACGTGGGGTTCTTCTTGTCGCTGATGTCGAAGATGCGCAGGCCTTCCCAGCCGGACGAGGACGGTCCCGTGCCCTGCCCCGAGTCGCACTTCTCGCCGCCGCGCGGCTCGTCGATCGACAGGATCAGCAGGTCGCCGTAGACGGAGACGTCGTTCTGCTGCGACGGGCAGGAGACCTGGCTGACCGGCTTGGGCTGCGTGGGGTCGCTGATGTCGAAGATCGAGAACCCGCCGAAGTTGCCCACGAACGCGTAGTTCCCCTGGAAGGCCAGGTCGGAGTTCCAGCTCATCGGACCGTTGAGCGGCGCCGTCCGCGGCATGTTGGCGACCAGCTTCACGTTGTCGCTGGTCGTCACGTCGGCCATGGTCTTCGCCGAGGGCGACGCGCTCGACGGCGCCTTGCTCGCCGGACTCGGACTGGGCCCGGCGGCCGGTGCCCCGGCGCAGGCCGCCACCAGCATGACAGCCGCACCGACCACCGCCGCTCGTAGCTTCGCAGGGATCACGCGTGCACTCCTTCAATGTCGTGGCCCAGTATGGAAGCTATGTCAGTACAGTTCCGGCCGCGTCTTCTCTTCATCACAGTTCTGCTGACATTCGCCCTGGCCGCCTGCGCGACGGAGAGCGCCGGACCCTCTCCCGTCGGCACCGACGCTCCCGTCCTGGTCCCGCACGCCCCGGGATCTCCCGCCCGTACGGCCACGCCCGGCGAACGCCTTCCGCAGCCCGAGCAGCAGCCGTCCGCGGCCGACGTACGGTTCGCCGAAGGCATGATCCCGCACCACCGCCAGGCCCTGGAGATGGCCGGCCTGGTCGCCGAACGCACCCGTACCCCCTCCATCCGCCGCATCGCCGACCAGATCGCGCTGACGCAGGAACCCGAGATCCGCATCATGTCCGGGTGGCTGTCGGCGCTGGGCCGGGCCGTACCCCAGACTCACGGACACCCCACGGGACAGCCCGCGAACGGCATGGCCACCCTCACCGAGATGAACGCCCTGCGCGCGGCCCGCGACGGCCACTTCGACCGCATGTTCCTGCGCCTCATGATCAGGCACCACGAGGGCGCCCTGACGATGGCCGACGCCGCCCTGCGCGAGGGTACCGACCAGCGTATGCGCATGCTGGCCAGAGACGTGGCCGCGGGCCAGAGCATCGAGATCGCCCGCATGCGCGAGGCCTTGAGGTCATTACCCGCTCTTTAGGTTCCTGCCCCTACGCTTCAACCATGGCAATCTGGCGCACTTCCGACGGGATGCAGGTGGAGGCGGTCGTAGTCGACGATCAGCCCGTCCTGCGCGTGTCGCGGCGCGTCGAGGACAAGCTGTACTTCCGCGGCTACGTGGCCAGTGTGGACGAACTCCACAAACACGGCGTGGACCTGGCCGACCTGACCGAACACCCCGCCGCCTGACCTCTGGCGGAGCGCGGGCCCTTGCTGGTTAAGTGGTTGGCCGCGCGTCCGATCGCCAGGAGGCCCCCCGATGTCCCAGGTTCCGCGCACGCGGGTCGCCGTCGCCGCCGCCGCGCTCCTGATCGGCATCGTCGCCGTGGTGTTCTTCCTGCGTTCCGGGACCTCCGCGAGCATCGGCCAGGCCGTGACGGACGGCGGCTTCACGATGACCGTCACCAAAGTGGAGCAACTCGACCGCATCGGCGCCGAAAGCCTCGGCAAGACCGCGCGGGGACGGTTCGCCGTCGTCCACCTGTCGGTGAAGAACACCGGCACCCGGGCGCAGGCGTTCATCAGCGACTCCCAGAAGCTGCTGGCCGGCGGCGCCGAGTACCAGGCCGACCCGGGCGCCGCCGTCTACGTGGACGGAGCGGACTCGAAACTCCTCTACGAGAAGATCAAACCCGGTGACACGATCGCCGGCGCGCTCGTCTTCGACGTCCCCAAGGGCGCCCGGCCCGACAGCATCGAACTGCACGAGCGGGCGTCGTCCGGCGGCGCCCAGGTGAACCTCCAGGCCCAGTAGCCACTGCTCCTGCGCGTGATCGCCGGTGCGGGCGCGGCCATGTGCGCCGCGGGCGGCTTCTCGATGATCCTCGCCGTCTACCCGCCTGAAGAGCGCCGTCGTGTGTACGGCTACGCCGGCGCCGTCCTGGGCGGCAGCCTCGCCCTGGGCCCGGTCGTCGCCCAGGGCCTGATGGCCGCCGGAGGCCGGCCCCTCGTCTTCCTCGCCCCGCCGGCGTCGCCGCTCTGGCCGCATTGGCCACCGTGGGGCTGCCGCCCCTTCGTGGTCCCGAGGCGCCCGGGACCTTCGACCTCGCCGGGGCCGTACTTTTCGGGGTCACCATCGCCGCGGCGGTGACCGCGCTCGGGCTCGGCCCCGGTGTCCCTGGGTGGGCGCCCGCCGGGACCTTCAGCGCAGGGATCGGCCCCGCGAGGAGTCCCTCGCGGGGCGGTTGACGCGGACGATGCTCGCCGTCGGGCGGGCTAGTGGCAATGCCGGGAAGTTAAGGATCTTGGGTGGTCGTCAACTCGGGGTCGGTGTGGATGTCGATGGCGGTGGTCGTTTGGTAGTTGGTGCGG